>CAYQNY010000082.1:0-13206 GCA_964418925.1 uncultured Verrucomicrobiota bacterium | reverse complement strand
GGGGCATGACCACATTCTTGAAGAAATCCACCGATACAATGGGTCCGTTTTTAAAACAAATATCTTCCCATCCGGTAGCATGATCAAAGTCAATGTGCGGAAGCACCTGATCCAGAAAATCTTCAACCAGCAGGCAAGATGTTTCCACCATGTCTTCCACCATATCCGGATAGTCGTAAACCGCATAGGCCAGACCCTCAAAAGTCAACATATCCCTGATTTTGCCAATCATAGAGCCGCAACCAACCCCTAACGGATATTCCCGGCTGGCAGGATGGGCGGCTTTCAATTTAACGATATCAATTTTGCGGGATGAATCATTCCGTTGCATCCGTTCTTCCTTGCAACGCTTCCAATCGTCAGGGGTAACGACAGTTGCTTTAATGTAATGCGGAATCGTGTCGTGCCCGTCCCTGGGAATTTCCGCCAGAAGTCCATCTGCATTCATAATAATGTTAGATGTAAGTGTTTCGGATACAATGCTTTGTGTAAATGGTGGCGACAGCCAGATATTGCCACCGACGCCTGATATCTTATCGAAATTGAAAAAGATATCGGCTTCAGCATTATTGGTAATATGATTTTCAACAAACAGCGGCCATTGATGGAAATTTTCAGACCAGTAGCCGAACTCCATATTGAAAGATCGGTCAACCGGCCGGTAATGCATTTGATTATTGAAGCGCTCGCGGTCGGTCAGCGTGCTTTTCCATTTCGGACGGCAGGGTGCAATTGTCATTAATGTATTCCTTCCTATTAAAATTTGATAAGAGACCAATGCGGGCTTTATCATTGCACCGCATAATATAAAAACAAACAGATATTGTCTTATTAATGTCAGAAATCTATGTTCATTGTCAAGGTGAATAAACCATCCGGCAATCAAACAGAGTGATTGACCCCACGCATAAAATCTTCTAGCTTAAGCACACGTTTTTTATCTGCCGGCGCTTTTATTTGAGTAACGGAAATGAAATCTAAATCCAGTAATCCTCGTGAAATGGATGCGGTCATTGATATATCCAAAACCGCGGCTGTGATCAGCCGCATTGGGAATAGCCGTGATCTCTGCATCAAGATACTGCAGGAACTGCAGGCAACCTACGGATATCTGCCCGCTGAAGCGTTGCGCTATGTGACGGAGCACACGGATATTTCCAAACAGCAGATTTACGGTGTGGCCACGTTTTATGATCAGTTTCACTTCACTCCGATGGGCCGATACTTGATCCGTGTCTGTCACGGGACCGCCTGCCATGTCAATGGGGCCAACCGTATCAGTCAAACAGTGGCAGACGCGTTACGCATCAAGAACGGAGAAACGACAGTCGACGGTCTCTTTACACTGGCAACGGTCGCTTGCCTGGGATGCTGCAGTCTGGCACCGGTCATGATGATTGATGACGTGACCTACGGCCGACTGACTACGGATAAAGCGCGCAAGATTATCAAGACCTATCAGAAGAAGGATCAGAGAGGGAGTGACGGCGGGACCACGCCTATGGCGTGACCGGCAAGGCTGTTTACCCCGCTTAGAGCGGGGTCCCGCCCTACCAAGGGGGAAATTCAAAGGTAGGGCCGCACAGCCTGTGCGGCCGCCAGGAATTTCTTTACTATTTAATGTTTTATAACTTGGTGTCTTTGTGGTTTATGCATAGATCGGACTACAGGATCACAGGATGAAGTCAAATCCAAATGGACAATGGCGTATCGCGGTTGGCCTTGGCTCCTGCGGCATGGCGGCCGGGGCGCGGGAGCTTTATCAGCATCTGGAATCCATCCTCGATAGCCGACGCGTTCGCCTGCAAAAAACCGGTTGCGCCGGTCTTTGCCACCGGGAACCCATGCTGGAATTGTATGCTCCGACCGGCGAGCACTGGACCTATGTGCACCTGGATCGCGCGGCCGTGGACCAGATCGTGCAAGAACATATCGGCCAAAACCAACCGGTGGAAAAATATTTATTGAACGGCGCCGGCCGGACTGAGGCTGTCAGCCGGTATCTGTCCAAGCAGAAAAAAATCGTCCTGGAAAATTGCGGTAGCATTGACCCGGAATCTCTCGATGCCTATGTTGCCGCCGGCGGCTATCGGGCAATTCGGAAAGTCCTGCAAACGATGCGGCCTGATGAGGTCATTGGCCTGATTACCGCCAGTGGTTTGCGGGGCCGGGGCGGCGCGGGTTTTGCCACCGGGCTCAAATGGCAGTTTGCCTCGAAGGCGCCGGGTGATCAAAAGTATTTTATTTGCAACGCGGATGAAGGCGATCCCGGCGCCTTCATGGACCGCGGGGTGCTGGAGAGCGATCCCCACCGGGTTCTGGAGGGCATGCTGACCGGCGGGTATGCCACCGGCGCCGCGACTGGTTATGTCTATGTGCGCGCCGAGTATCCCCTGGCGGTCAAACGGATCAACCTGGCCATTGAACAGGCGACGGCCGCCGGTTTGCTTGGCCGGAACATTCTTGATTCGTCATTCTCATTTGAAATCCTCGTGCGCGAGGGCGCCGGCGCCTTCGTATGCGGTGAGGAAACCGCCTTGCTTCAGTCCATTGAGGGCAACCGGGGCATGCCCCGCATGCGTCCGCCATTCCCCGCGCAGCAAGGTCTGTGGGGAAAACCCACGACCATCAACAATGTGGAAACCCTGGCTAATGTGCCCTGGATCATCCTGAACGGCGCCGCAGCGTTTGCCGCCCTGGGCACGGAAAAGAGCAAGGGCACCAAGGTGTTTGCCCTGGCCGGAAAAATCCGTGCCGGCGGCCTGATTGAAGTGCCCATGGGCATCACGCTACGCGAGATCGTCGAGGATATCGGCGGCGGCAGTATCTCAGGGCGACCCATCAAGGCGGTTCAGACCGGCGGGCCCAGCGGCGGCTGTATTCCCGCCAGCCTGTTTGATACCCGCGTTGATTATGAGGAGTTGAATCGTACCGGCGCCATCATGGGATCCGGCGGCCTGGTGGTCATGGACGATTCCTCCTGCATGGTGGATATCGCCCGCTTCTTCCTGGCCTTTACCCGAAAAGAATCCTGCGGCAAATGCACTTTTTGCCGGATCGGCACCCAGCGCATGCTGGAGATACTGACCCGCATCACGGAAGGGAAAGGCACCGACGCCGACCTCATACTGCTGGAAGAACTGGCGGTCAAGGTGAAGGCCACATCCCTTTGCGGACTGGGACAGACGGCGCCCAATCCGGTGCTCACAACCCTGCGGTATTTCCGCGGCGAATACGAAGCGCATATCCGGGACAAAAAGTGTCCGGCCAAGGCCTGCAAAGCTCTGTTGACATATACTATTGATCCCGATACCTGCACCGGCTGTACCGCCTGCGCGCGGGTCTGTCCGGTCAAGGCCATCACCGGCGAGCGCAAGCAGGCGCATGTCCTGGATCAGGGTAAATGCATTCATTGCGGAGCATGCGTTGAGGCGTGCAAGTTCAATGCCGTGAGGACAGAATGAGAAGGGAATGGTTGATGGTAAGAGGAAGGGTTGATGGTTACAGAACATGAAATGGGAGAGGGAAAGATTCGGCGTGTTGAGGACATGCCAGTTTACCAGATGTTTTACAAGCTGGCTCTGGGGGTTGAAAAAACAAGCCGACAGTATCCTCATGATTTTTTCTGGCTTCGCGGCCAGTCGCTGCGGGCATCGGAATCAGTCTGCGCGAACATGACGGAAGGATTTTATGCGCAGTACAGTACCGAATATAGGCAGTCGTTGTTTCGCTGTCGGCGAGAAGCGCGCGAAACCATGTCTCATATTCATTATGCCAGAGATGTTAAAGTACTCACAGCGGCCGTCGCTGAAAGCCTTTTACCACAATATGAGGAGGCTTTATGTCAGCTCAGCGGCCTGATTGCAAGCATCGAAAGCAAAATCCGTTCGCGCGGTAAATTCAAACCGGGAGTCGGTATCATAAAAGAGAACCATGGGGATTATCAGTCCCCCATCCCCCATTAATCATTTTAACCATCAACCATTAACCATTCTTTATCAACCATGCCCAATGATATAACATTAACGATTGACGGCCGACAGGTGAGCGTGCCGGCCGGGTCCACAATTCTGGCGGCGGCCAACCGGCTGGATATACGTATTCCGACGCTGTGCCACCGGGATGGCATGGAGCCGTTCACTGCCTGCTTTATATGTGTGGTGGATATCGAAGGCCGTGTCAATCCGGCGCCGTCCTGCAGTACGGCAGTGGCGGCAGGCATGGTTGTGCATACGCAGTCCCCCCGCATTCGTGACACGCGCAAAATGTGTATCGAGCTTCTGCTGTCCGATCATTACGGCGACTGCGTTGCGCCCTGCGTCCTGGCCTGTCCCGCCGGATGCGATGTGCAGGCCTTTATCAAGGATATTGCCGACGGCCGTAATGATGATGCCATTCATAAAATCAAGGAAACCCTGCCGATTCCCGGCGCGTTGGGACGCATCTGTCCGCGCCCCTGCGAAGCGCAATGCCGGCGCGTACGCGTGGAGGAACCCCTGGCCATCGGCTGGCTGCACCGCTATGCCGCCGATGTCAATGACGCCGCCGGTCATCATATTCACCGGCCGGCGACCGGTCCGGATACGGGCCAACGCGTGGCTGTAATTGGCGCGGGCCCGGCGGGTATGGCCGCGGCCTTTTTCCTGCGCCAGATCGGTCATGCCGTTACCGTATTTGAAGCCCAGTCGGAACCCGGCGGCATGCTCCGCTGGGGCATACCGGCTTACCGGCTGCCCCGGGAATCGCTGGGGAATGAACTGAACGCCATTGTGGAAATGGGCGTGGCCATGCACTACGGCCAGGTCCTCGGCAAGGATTTTTCCCTGGCTGATTTAAGGAGCGAGGGATTTCATGCCATCTTTATTGCCGTGGGCGCCCCGCGGTCCTCCGTACTGCGGGTGGCAGGTGAAACCCTGCCCGGCATGCTTGGCGGTGTGGAGTTTCTCGACCGCGCGGCTCATGGTGAATCCGTTAACGTGGGCAACCGGGTGGTCGTAGTGGGCGGCGGCAATACCGCTATTGACGCAGTCCGCACGGCGCGGCGGCTGGGCGCCGCCGAGGTGACCCTGCTTTATCGCCGGACACGGGCTGAAATGCCGGCCCTGCCCGTGGAAATACAGGCAGCGGAACGCGAGGGCATTCATTTCTGTTTCCTGGCCGCTCCGCTAGCCATCCGAAAAAATGACCCCGGGTTGACGATCCGTTGTCAACAGATGCAACTGGGCGAGCCGGATGCCTCCGGTCGGCGCCGGCCAGTGCCGATTCCCGGCCAGGAATTCGATATGGAGGCTGATACCGTTATCGCCGCCATTGGCCAGAAAATTGATGCCGACATGCTCCGCAATCAAGGCGTGGAACTGGATGCAAAAGGCGGCGCCATCCGGGTGAATCCCGCTACGCTACAGACATCAGTCCCCGACGTGTTTGCCGGCGGTGATGTCGTGGCGCGCGAAGACCAGAAAATTGCCGTGTGGGCCGTGGGTTCCGGACATCTGGCTTCCATTGCCATTGATCAGTATGTGACGGGCAATCCGGTCAGCGGCTGTCCGGCGGTTTTCAAGATGGTCATGGGTACCAGCCCGGATGAAGTTACCCCCCGGCGTTTTGCGGAAATCGAAAAGCAAGATCGTGTGCCTATGCGCGAAGTTGATCCCGCCGATCGCGTCACCAGCTTCCGGGAAGTGGAACTGGGTCTCACGCCGGACATGGCCCGCGACGAAGCGCGCCGATGCATGGCCTGCGGCTGTGGCCTGGCCAACGATTGTGCCCTGCGCGAGTACGCCCTGGAATATGGCGCGGATCCCAACCGATTTATTGGCGCCCGGCGCGATTACATGGTGAACACGGAGCAACCGGATATTATTATTGAGTCCGGCAAATGCATCAACTGCGGTATCTGTGTGCGCCTCGGCCGCGACAATGAAGATTTGGGCATATTTGGGTTCGTAAACCGCGGGTTTGGAATCCGGATTCAGCCCTATTGTGAATTTGCCGCCGGCGATGCCGGCCGCCAGCGATGCCTGGAATGCGCGCAGGCCTGCCCGACCTGCGCCATTATGAAACGCAGCGAGCTGGGCGCGCACGTTTGTTTTGCCCACCCGCGCCATGAGCGCCACGATACTGACGGGGATTCGTAATAGACATGCCGTTGCCCCAAGTCCTGATTTAATGTTCGACTTTCGATGGATAAGCGGCTATTATATAACAATAACAAATTTAAAATTTCTATATATCCATGACTTCTGCGAAATAGTCTAAAATCGCGCCCACTCGGTGAGTGGGCCTACAAAAAACAAGGAATTTGTAGGCCGCGTGACCCCACGCGGCGCATTTCGCAGAACTCTAATACATCCAAAAAGGGAGGTTAAATAATGCGTATCATAAAGCGGTGGTTCCTGTGCCTGATGGGTTGTCTCATGAGCGTCACCCTGGCCGGCGCGGCTGCGGTAACCAATATCAGCGCCGGCGTCGGGCACGCGCTGTTCCTGAAGACCGACGGCACGGTCTGGTGCTGGGGCTGGAACTTGTACGGGCAATTGGGTAATGGCACCTGGGATTTGCAGACGACGCGCAATCAGGTCAGCGGTTTGTCGAATGCCACGGCCATTGCCGCGGGCGGGTACCATACCCTGGCAGTGAAGTCCGACAGCACGGTCATGACCTGGGGCAATAATTCATCTTATCAGCTCGGTAACGGAACCAACCTGAATTCGAACGTGCCCGTCGCCGTCAGCGGGTTGAGCGGCGTGACGGCCGTGGCCGGCGGTGTGCTATCGTCTTATGCGCTGAAGACTGACGGCACGGTCATGGCTTGGGGCTGGAACTTATACGGGCAATTGGGCAATGGTACCTGGAGTAGCACCAATATTCCCGTGGCAGTCAGCGGGCTCACCAATGTGCGTTCAATTGCCAGCGGTCAGAATCACGTGCTGGCCGTTTTATCGGACGGCACAATGAAAGCATGGGGATATAACAACGAAGGCGAACTGGGCGACGGTACCATAACCAGCACGAATCGGCCGGTGCCGGTGCTCACGTTCACCAACGCAACGGCGGGTGCGGCCGGTGACTGCCATTCGATGGCATTGAAGCAGGACGGCACCGTCTGGTCATGGGGCTCAAATACTTATGGTCAGTTGGGCGACACGACATTCGTACAATCCATCGTTCCGATCAAAACCAGCGGGCTTTCCAACGTCATCGCGATCGCGGCGGGCTGGAATCACTCCTTGGCCTTGAAGTCCGATGGGACAGTGTGGGCCTGGGGCTATAATGAATATGGCCAGCTCGGCAACGGTACCACGGTTAATACCAATCTGCCTGTTCAGGTCAGCGGTCTTGCCAACGTCATCGCGATTGCCGCCGGCCAGGACTCCTCGTTGGCCCTGGATGCCGACGGTAATATCTGGACATGGGGTTACGGAGGCAATGGCGAGCTGGGGAACGGAATGAGCGGCTATTATCGTCAGATCAGCGGTCTGACTGATCCTGCGTCGATCGCCGTCGGCGGTTATCATTCCCTGGCTGTCCAAAGCGACGGCACGGTCATGGCCTGGGGACGAAATGAAACCTGCCAGTTGGGTAACGGCACGAATGTGACTACGAACACGCCCGTGGCGGTCACCGGGCTAACGGACGTCCACAGCATATCGGGCGGCGAGAAGTTCTCCCTGGCGTCAAAAAGCGACGGCACGGTCCGGGCCTGGGGTAATAACGTTTACGGCCAGATGGGCAATGGAACCTGGGGCACGCTTACCACCGGCACCAGCACCCCCATCCAGGTCAGCGGCGTGACCGATGTCCGGGCGGCGGCCTGCGGCGCCTACCACGCACTGATCGTGAAAGGCAACGGAGAAATGATGGCATGGGGATACAACACGCAAGGACAACTGGGCAACGGGACCCTGACCGACACGAATCGCCCGGTCACGGTGTCCGGCTTGTCCGGTATTATTGCCGCCGCTGGTGGAGACTATCATTCCCTGGCATTAAAAAGCGACGGCACGGTCCGGGCCTGGGGCTTTAACGGCAACGGCCAGCTGGGTGATGGGACGTTTGTCACCACGAATCTAGCCGTTCAGGTTGTTGGCCTGTCGAATGTCAGCGCCGTCGTCGCCGGAACTTTTCATTCGGCGGCGCTAAAACAGGACGGCACGGTCTGGGCCTGGGGCTGGAATGCTTACGGCCAGCTGGGTGATGGGACGTTGGTCACCACGAATCTAGCCGTGCAGGTTGTTGGCCTGTCAAATGTCAGCGCCATCGCCGCCGGAACTTTTCATTCGGCGGCGCTAAAACAGGACGGCACGGTCTGGACCTGGGGTGGAAATTCGTATGGTCAGCTTGGCAATAATATCGGCAGTGTCACCAACCGGCCGGTGCAAGTGATCGGGTTATCCAATGTGACCGCCATTGCCGCCGGAATACGTCATACACTGGCTGTGAAAAGCGACGGCACCCTGGTGGCTTGGGGCGGCAACACCTATTCTCAGCTTGGTAACGGCCCCTGGATATATGCCCTGACGCCCGTGCGTATGAGCCAGTTCGGAACATTGGCCATCAATGTGGTGCCGGATAACGGCTCCTGGCAAATCACGACGTCGCCATCGTCATATACCGGCGCGACGGCCGGCACCGGCGATCTGGCGGCCGTCTCGGCCGTGGTCGGATCCTATGTTGTGACCTACGGATTCATTGGCCGCTACCAATTGCCGATTCCGCAGACCAACACGCTCATTGATGCCGAATCGGTCACGTTCACCGGCAGTTACCTGCCGTATTATCATTATTATTATGGCGACTATGACGGTGATCTGAAAACCGATCCGGCCGTGTATCAGGCGTCCGGCAGTTATTGGGACGTTTTACTCTCGACGTTTAACTATGCGCGCGCCACGGCGCACTTCGGCAGTTCGGCCTACCTGCCGGTGGCGGGCGATTATGACGGCGACGGCAAGACCGATCCGGCCATCTATCAACCCGTGACCGGCGAATGGATCGCGGAACTTTCGTCATTTAGCTATGCCACGGCTTCCACCACGCTGGGCGGAACCGGTTACAGCCAGGTCCTGGGCGATTATGATGCCGACGGCCAGGCCGATCCGGCCGTTTATGGCAACACCAACGGCTACTGGTATGTCATGCTATCGGGGAGTGGTTATGGCATTGCCTCGGCCGCATTCGGCGGCCTGGGGAATCATCCCGTTCCGGCTGATTTTGACGGCGACGGCAGAACTGATCCGGCAATTTACGAGGATGCCACCGGCTATTGGTATATCATGCTCTCCGCCAACGGTTACTTGATTAGCGCCACGGCATTGGGCGGGATGGGATATATACCGATCCCCTGCGATTTCGATGCCGACGGCTTTGCCGATCCGGCGGTATATGAACCGGCAACGGGTACTTGGATTGTTTCACTTTCAGCCAGCGGGTATGCCTTTGCGTATGCCAGCCTGGGCGGATCGGACTACACAGCCGCGCCGGGTGACTATGATGCCGACGGCAAGGCTGATCCCGCGGTTTACCATGAATCCACCGGCGATTGGTTTGCCATGCTGTCCAGCTATAACTACGCAACCGTCACCGCCAATCTGGGCGGTTCCGGCTATACGCCGGCGCAGTGAAAGTAAGCGGTGAGCAGTGAGCAGTCAGACGAAGAGGTAGGGGCGCTGTTTACTGCGCCCGATCGGCGGGGCCTAATTAAATTCCGTAATTGAATGGAGAATGCCATGCATAATCGAATCATGCGGGCGATTGGTTGTCTGGCGGCGGGACTTATGCTGACCATGCTGTCCACGGCGAATCTGTCATGGGCTATATCGCCATGGACGGAAGTGGTGGGACTGCCGGAGGCGCGGACTACATTAGCGGCCGGAGTACTGAACGGCGCACTCTATGCCGTGGGGGGGCTCAGCGGTCTTACTGCCAAGACAAATGTGTATCGTTTTGATGGATCGGCGTGGACGGAGGTGGCGGGATTGCCAAAAGCGCGGAGGGCCTTGGCGGCGGGGGTGCTGAACGGCGCGCTCTATGCGATCGGCGGTTACTCCAATACTTTCAAAACGAATGTGTATCGGTATAATGGAACGAACTGGATGGAGGTAGCTGGATTACCGGAGGCGCGAAATTATTTGGCGGCGGGGACGTTGAACGGCGCGCTCTATGCGATCGGCGGTTACAATGGCGGCGACAAAACAAATGTCTATCGTTTTGACGGATCGGCGTGGACGGAGGTGGCGGGATTACCGGAAGCACGTAGTTCTTTGGCGGCGGGGGTGCTGAACGGCGCGCTCTATGCAATCGGTGGTTCTTACACATCAAACGTGTATCGTTTTGACGGATCGGCGTGGACGGAGGTGGCGGGATTACCGGAAGCGCGCAGTTCTTGGGCGGCGGGGGTGCTGAACGGCGCACTCTATGCCGTCGGCGGGGTTAGCGATACTGCCAAGACAAATGTCTATCGTTATGACGGATCAATATGGACGGAGGTGGCGGGATTACCGGCCCCGCGGAAATATCTGGCAGTAGGCGTGCTGAACGATCGGTTGTATGCCATCGGCGGCCAGACCGGCACGACGGCTAAAGCGAACGTGTATCAGTTTAATGAATTATTGGGCCTGCAAGTTCTAGGCACCAATGGCACAGCTATTACCAGTGGCGAAGCGGTTAACGCCGGGAAAGGAACTGATTTTGGCACGTTACATCGGGGACTGGCGCGCACTAACGTATTTTCATTGAGCAACACTGGCATTGTGTCACTGGTTATCAGCGCGGTGCTGACCAATGGCGCGGGCGCGTCCGCATTCCAAGTGCTGAATATGCCCGGGCAGATTGCATCCGGAGCCACTGCGATAGTTGCCGTGGTTTTTGCGCCGGTAGACGCCTTGACCTATACGGCGCAAGTCAGCATCGTCAACAATGGCGCCCAAAATCCATTTGTATTGAACGTGACCGGGACCGGCGAGAAATACGACCAGGCCATAACCTTCCCGGCTATTCCCGACCAGATTATCACCAATACCGTCGGTTTAAGCGCCACCGCCAGCTCCGGCCTGCCGGTGACCTTTGCAGTTGCCAGCGGGCCAGGACAGATCACGGGCACCTCTACCCTGGCTTTTACCGGAACCGGCGTAGTAAGCGTGAGCGCCGGCCAGGCCGGCAATACGAGTTATGAGCCGGCAGTTTCGGTTGTCAATATGTGCAACGTGCTTGAAGCAATCACGCCCTTGGCCGCGGATTTTGACGGCGACGGCAAAGCCGATCCGGCGCTCTATTTCACCTCGGCCGGCATCTGGATTGCCCGGCTTTCTACTTGCGGATACGCGCCGGTTACAGTGACCGATTTTGGCGGTCTGGGCTATACTGCCACGGCCGGGGATTTTGACGGGGACAGTTTGGCCGATCCGGCCATCTACAATCCTTCTTCAAGAAGACTGACGGCCATGATTTCCGGAAGCGGGTATATCCGCGTTTCCGTGGCGGCTCTTGGCGGCGAAGGCTACCGGCCTATCCAGGGAGATTTCGATGGGGATGGCAAGGCCGATCCGGCCGTGTATCAGCCATTGTCCGGCACCTTTGCCGTAAAATTATCGGCCAGCGCATATGCGCTAGCCTCCGTCTCCGGCTTCGGCGCGGACGGTTATTCCCAGGTGGATGGCGATTTTGACGGGGACCGCAAAGCCGATCTGGCGATCTATAAACAAGCCGACGGTAACTGGTATGTCAAATTGTCTTCGGCCGCGTACCTGATCTATGAAAGTCTCAGTTTTGGCGGGATTGCGTATGTTCCCGTGGCGGGTGATTTTGACGGCGATGGTCTGGCCGATCCGGCAATTTATCATGGCGGCAATGGCGGCTGGGACTTTGAGTTATCCTCGAACTTTTATCTTATCTATACGCTGTCCGATCTGGGCAACACCAACTCCGTGGCAGTCGCCGGCGACTTTGACGGGGATGGGAAAGCCGATCCGGCGGTATACGACACGTCGTCAGGTATCCTCTCGGTGAAGCCGTCCACCATGGGCTATGCCGTGGTAACCCTGTCGTTGATGCCATAATTCTTGACATGTTCTTGCAAAAGGTAGAGTTCTGCGAAATGCGCCGCGTGGGGTCACGCGGCCTACAAATTCCTTGTTTTTTGTAGGCCCACTCACCGAGTGGGCGCGCTTTTAGGTCATTTCGCAGAAGTCTGGCAAAAGGAAATATGGAGAATCCTTATCTGAGGCTTCATCGGGAATTCAGGGATGCCGGCGCAGAGGTGCTGATCAGCTCCGGCCAAGCATGTGTTCTTTTCGGCATTGCGGCTTTTTCCAAGGATGGTGACTGGATCATTCGCGAAAAGGAACGCTCCTGCGCGGCCGTTCTAAAGGTTCTGGGGCGACATGCCGCCGGGTATCGGCTGGGGGCGCCGCTGGCGCCGGATTGGTTGCACCTTGGGCTGACGAGCCATTTTGAGTTCCAAACTCCCGGTGGCTTTCGGATGCGCGTGGATTTCTGTTCCCGGCCTCCGCGTGTGCCGAATGTGGAACGCATGTGGAAGCGGGCTGTGCGAGTGGAAGGTGCGGATGTCGTTGATGTGGAATCGTTGGTTCAGTTAAAACTAACCCGGCGATGGCGCGATTACGTGATGGTGGGCGCATTGGCGGAAGTCGCGGGACTGGAGTGTAACGCGCCGGATATCGCGCTGAAGTATCTGCAGGACTACGAATTGCTGTCCAAGGCCGTGCGGAAATGGCCAGCGCCAGCCGCCAAGTGTAGCCGAAATGCCGTTCAACTTCTGCTTGCCAAGGTATCCCGCGCGAAGGTTGTCGCTGCCATTGCCATTGAACAGGACGCTATGATACAGCGGGATCAGCGGCGCGTTGATGCTTTGCGAAAACGGATGGCGCGCTATGCGCGGGATTTTGCCAGGCTTCGTTTGGCGTGGCGCCGCACCGGAGCCGTTCTGTCCGCACAGCACCGGCAACTGGTTGCCAAAGCCCAGGTTCTTTTAAGGCCAACAGTATGACGAATAAAAATATTATGGCAATATGCCGGCGTCTTCTGCGGCCCTATAGGATTCCGCCGGAATGTCCGTATCTCAGCGAAGACCAGTGCGAACTGAGCACATTGGATCTGAGGGGGCGTTCGGCATGGATGGCTGAATGGCTGGCATTGGCGAATACGGCCGACCGGGCGTCCGCCCGGCGAAACAATAGTAATTCAAGG
>CAYQNY010000081.1:0-13254 GCA_964418925.1 uncultured Verrucomicrobiota bacterium | reverse complement strand
CACGCCAGAGGCGTGGTGCGGCGAATTTGGGTTGCGGGCATAGCTCGCATTAGTTATGGAGGGACGCGTTCCGCCCAACGCGGGACAAGCTTCGTTTACCACGCGTTTCGCGTGGTCGCGTCTGGATTAGTTTTTCGACAGTCACGTTGTTCGCCGCCGGCTTGAATGACGCCGCGCGGCCAAAGCCACCAGGCGACTACCCATCCCGCCGTATGAATAGCCGACCTGGGCCGCCGCATAAGCCAGGGAGGAATTGGGAGCAATCTCCGGATTCGTATTGACATCCAGCACGTAGAAAATACCCGCGCGTTGGCGCACGTCTATGCGCGCATAATCCCGACATCCGATGGCCCGATAAGTCGCCCGACAAATCCGCGCTAACTTCCGATAGGCCGGTGCCGGCAGTGTCGCAATTTTTTCTTCAATTTTCCGGCAATCATCCGATGCCAGCCGGAATTTGGCATCGTATGTGTATATTTTCTCGTGACTGTGCTTGAATACCGAAAAATCGAGTTCGACCGGCGGCAACAGTTCGACATGTCCATTACCCCAGAGCGACACGTGATATTCACGGCCATCAATGAATTCCTCGATCAGGAACGGCTGATGAAAGCGCGCCCACATTTTTACCAGTTGAGTCCGGAGTTCCCTCTCATTCAATACCACCGAATCTGAAGTAATGCCGGCACTGCCGTGTTCGCAGGCCAACTTCACGATTGCGGGAAAATGACGCCACACCGCCCGGTCCGGCGATGCAACCCGCATGCCTCGCGGTATCGGTATCTTACGTGCAGCCAGACGGGATCTGACCCGGCTTTTATCCCACCCGAGCGCCAGTGCGCCTGGCGGCGAGCCCGTATATACGAAACGCAAAGATTCCATCATCCGGGCCACCCGCGCTTCGCTGTGGGGTTCGCCGGGAATCTCCTCGCACAAATTGAACACAATATGATTACGCGGATTGAATGATGCCAGCACTGTTGACAAATCACCGTCATACACCGGAACCGAAATAACTCGATGCCCATACTTCCGCATAGCGGTTTCAAGGTATATGACATCCTTCCATGCATGCCCCTGTTCCGTAGGCGTCCAGGCCGGATCTATGTTATGGAGCAGAATGACGGTAAATTTAAATTGATGAATGGTATTAGGCATATCGTAAATATATTTTCGCAATGACCGGCAATAATACAAGCAATAATTTTATTTTTTGCAAAATAAAGATCATTATTCTATAATGATATGACATGATCAACGTGGATTTTATTCAGGATCTTGCCATCGTGCTGGTGGGCGCGGGTCTGGCCGGCTGGATTTTCCGGAGCCTGGGCTTATCGGTCACCATCGGCTACCTGCTGGCCGGCATAGTTATCGGTCCCTATACGCCGCCATTCGCGCTCGTAACCGACACTGACCGCATTCAAGTCCTTTCCCAGATAGGGCTGGTATTCCTGATGTTCGCCATCGGCCTGAATCTAAGCTTCAAGAAACTGAGCCGGCTGGGGTTGTGGCTTTTCATTGCCGTCGCCATCGGCGTCAGTTTGATGATCCTCCTGGGCCGGCTGGCGGGATCACTAATGCATCTGAACCTGCTCCAGAGCATGTTTCTGGCCGGGATGCTGTTGGTGTCGAGTTCCGCGATCATCGGTAAGATGCTCAATGAGACTAATTTCATCCACCAGCGGTTCGGCCAGATCGCCATGGCCGTGACACTCCTGGAAGACCTGGCCGCGATTATCATGTTCAGTCTGCTGAGCACGTACGTGCACTTCGGCGAGTTCGGATCGTCGCCGGTGCTTAGCACACTGGGGATGTTCATGGCATTCCTGGTGGTTCTCTCGGTAACGGCCCTGCTTTCAGTCCCACAATTCCTCTCCCTGCTTCAGCGCCGGGCTTCCGCTGAACTGCAAAGTCTGCTGGTGGCCGGATTGTTATTCCTGCTGGCGCTTCTGGCCGCTAAGGCGGGATATTCACTGGCGTTAGGCGCTTTCATCATGGGCGTGGTCCTGGCTGAAACCACACAACGAGAACAGATTGAACGCACGTTCTCAGGCCTTAATGACATATTTACCGCCGTTTTCTTTGTGGCCATCGGTATGCAGATTGACATCAGCCTGCTCTACAATATCTGGCCCCTGATTCTGATTATCGCCGGCGTTGCTTTTCTCGGACGAACGGTGATTTGCTCCTTCGCCCAGATGGCAGTCGGACGGCCTGTCGGCGAGGCGATTCAAACCGGCTTGACGCTGACGCCAATCGGTGAATTCTCGTTTATCATCGCCCAGCTGGGCGTAGTTTCCGGCGTGTTACCCCCATCGTATTATCCGCTGGCCGTCGGGGTATGCCTACTGACGACACTGGCGTCAACCGCCGTCATCCCGCGCTCCGATCCCTTCGCGTACTGGGTACAACATTCCCTGCCGCCGGGCCTGAGTCGGTTCATCGCCGCCTATCATGATCTGCTGGAACGCGGTCGGCAACGCCGGGGTACCAGCCTGCTTTGGCGATTCACCCGCAAACGGCTGGTGCAGATTGTAGTTGAGATCCTGTTCGCCACCGGCTTGCTGGCTTTCTCGAACACCCTGGGCGACTGGCTGTTCAACCGAGTCATATTGAATCCCAATTTTTTACCGGGCCTGGTTGCGATTTTCTGGACGGTCATCGGATGCCTATTGCTGGCATCCATCATCGCCATCTGGCGGAATATTTCCGCTCTGGCCATGCTGTTCGCCCAGGCGGTGGTCCGAAATCAGCCCCCTGACAGACGCTACACGATGGCAATCGAGAACCTGATCAAAATCAGCGCCGTGTTTCTGCTGGTCATCTGGCTCTGGATAGTTGTGCCTTTCCGGTCTTACGCCGGCTGGTTTCTGATCCCTCTGGCGGTAAGCCTGGTGGCCCTGGCCAGCGTGTCCTGGCGGCGCATGATCTTCTGGCACAGCGTGGTTGAACGGCGACTGGATATTGTTCTGCGTCCGAAAACGCGGAGCCGCCTGCAGGCGCAGTTGACTTCCTTAGCCGGCTGGAAATTGAAGATCGAGGCATGCATGCTTCCGGACCATACCGAGCATAGCGGCAAAACACTGAACGATTTGGCGCTCCGGCGCCGATTCGGTGTATCCGTTGTCGGCATTGAGCGACAGGGCGCGCTCATGATGAACCCAGCGGCCACGACAACGCTGTATCCGCTGGATGAGCTGCTGCTGATCGGGGAACCGGACTCGCTCGAGGCAACCCAGGCATTCCTGATGACTCGTAATATTTTTGATCCCTCGGCGGCACGCATTGAAGATGTGCACGGAGAAATCATACCGGTGCCCATCAACAGTCCGCGCCAAGGCCAGACGCTGGCCCAGATAAACGTCTCCCGTGAGTTCGGGGTCCAAATCATCGGCATCGAGCGATCAGGCGTGAAGCGATTGAATCCCACCGGCGACGAACAAATTCAGGATAGCGATGACCTGCTGATGCTGGGCACCTCGGAAAAAATTCAATCTTTTGAGACCTGGCTCCAGGGAGACATGGTCAGCGATGAGCAATGAGCAATAGTATAACCTGCGGCGGGGAGGATTGCCATCTACGATTATCATTTGGAGTGCGGCAGCCAAGCTGCCGCTTTAAGTAGCGATTGAATGCGGTACTGTGAAAATTTCCGAAGTGCTCGCCGTTAAGAGCCCACTGTTAAAGAAACAAGCAGAAAGCGCAAAGGCGCCCCCTTGATGCTTTCTTATTGCAACCCCGGAAACATCGCCGCTGAACTGATTAATTAGCTGTTGACAAAAATTGGCCCCCATGATTTAATTGTATTCGTGTAATTACACGATAGGTATTTAACCCAAGGAAAGGAGCCGCTCATGCCCCCGCATAAACCGCATACATATAATGGAATGTATCACGGAAAGAACCTGGATCATATCGCGTTCCCCCTGGGGGGGATCGGCGCCGGCATGCTGTGTCTCGAGGGAACGGGCACCTTCTCCCATGTATCGCTGCGGCACGCGCCGAATATTCCCGGCGATTCCCCGATGTTTGCCGCCCTGTGTGTCCGCGGCACACCCAATACCAGCCGGGTCCTGGAAGGTCCGATCCCGACCTGGAAAATATTCGGCGGCCCCGGCACCGGCAGAGGGCGTATTGGAGGCCTGCATTTCGGCCTGCCGCGTTTTGCCGCGGCCAGCTTTCAAGCCCGCTTTCCGTTTGCGACGATCACGCTGGAGGACCCCCTGATTCCCCTGCGCGTGGAATTGACCGGCTGGAGCCCGTTTATTCCCGGCGATGCCGATAACTCCAGCCTGCCGGTCGCCGGCCTGGAGTATCGTTTTCACAATCCGGGCAGCGTTCCTGTCGAAACCGTATTTTCGTTTCACTCGCTGAACGTCATGCAGATCAAGACACCGACGAACACTGCCGTTCAAAAAACGCGGTCCGGATTCATTCTCCGGCAATCGGCGGCACCGGATAAGCCCTGGGAACAAGGCGCCTTCTGCGTTGAAGCGGATGCGCCTGATACTGCCACGGATTGCGCCTGGTTTCGCGGGGATTACCTCCCCATGCTTTGGAATACCATTGAAAAAGGTATATGTCAGGATAAAGAGCCCTGCCAGGATACGCCCCCCAGCCCGGGCGCCAGCATCTATCAAAACCTGACCATCAACCCCGGTGAAACAATAACAACCGAACTGCGGCTCTGCTGGCACGTACCGGCATCCAATCTGCGGGCAGGAAAAAACGACGCGGGCGGAGGATCCTGCTGTAGTCAAACGCAGGCCGCATACAGTCCCTGGTATGCGGGCCGCTTTGCCGACATTGAAGCCATCGCCGCGTATTGGCAACAATATTATCCGGAGTTACGGCAAAAGAGCGAACTGTTCACGTCCTGTTTTTACGACACGACGCTACCGCCCGAAGTGGTAGAAGCCATCGCGGCGAATCTCACGATATTAAAATCACCCACCGTCCTGCGCCAGCGGGACGGCCGGCTCTGGGGCTGGGAAGGTTGTGGTGATATTTCCGGAAGTTGTTCCGGGTCGTGTACGCATGTCTGGAATTACGCCCAGGCCCTGGCCCATCTGTTTCCCGATCTGGAACGTTCCCTGCGGCAAACCGAATTTAATGAAAATCAGAATTTGGAGGGGCATCAGCAATTCCGGGCCACCCTGCCGATTCAGGATAATGTCCATGATTTCCATGCGGCTGCCGATGGTCAACTGGGCGGCGTCATCAAAGTCTATCGGGAATGGCGGATTTCCGGCAACACCCACTGGTTGCAGGCCCTCTGGCCAAAAGTCAAAATTAGCCTGGACTATTGCATCCAGAAATGGGATCCGGACCTCAAGGGAGTCATTGAGGAACCACATCACAACACCTATGACATCGAATTCTGGGGACCCGAAGGCATGTGTTCGAGTTTTTATCTCGGGGCCCTGCAGGCGGCTGTTGAAATGGGTAAAGCCTTAAACATGGATACCGGACATTATCAAAGCCTGCTTCAGAAAGGACGCCGTTATCTTGAAAAAGAATTATTTAATGGCGAATATTTCGAACAACGGATCGAATGGCGAACACTGAAATCACCCTCGCCCCTTGAACTGTCCCAACAGCAAAAAGGACGGAAGTATTCGCCGGAAGACGTTGAACTCCTGGAAAAGGAAGGTCCGAAATATCAATATGGCGCCGGATGTCTTGCCGATGGCGTGTTAGGAGCATGGCTGGGCGCTGTCTGCGGCCTGGAAGACGTGTTAAATCGGAAAAAGGTCGCGCGTCATCTCCGTTCCATTTATCGCTATAATTTCAAGAAAGATTTATCCCGGCATGCCAATATATGTCGGCCCGGTTTTGCCCTGGGCAAGGAAAGCGGACTGTTGCTCTGCACGTGGCCGCGCGGCGATAAACTATCACTGCCATTCTGCTACAGTAGTGAAGTCTGGACCGGCTTTGAATACCAGGTGGCCTCCCACCTGATGATGATGGGCCGGATGCGGGAAGGACTGGCCATCGTCCGCGCCTGCCGTAATCGCTACGATGGAACAGTCCGTAATCCATTTGATGAATATGAATGCGGGCATTGGTACGCCCGGGCAATGTCTTCCTACGCGCTGTTGCAGGGACTCACGGGAGCGCGCTATGACGCCGTGGATAAAATCCTGTATCTGCGCCCGCGCGTGAAAGGCGATTTTCGGGCGTTCCTGGCCACGGCCACGGGATTCGGGACTGTGGGTATGCAAGACGGCCAGCCGTTTCTTGACGTCAAATACGGCAGTATTCCCGTAACCCGCATTGAGGCTACGCCATGATATCATCAATCGGGCTGGCCAAACTCTGCGGGGTATCCCAGGGCACGGTGGATCGGGCCCTGCATAACCGACCGGGCATCAGCGCCGCGACCCGGCAACGCATACTGGCCCTGGCGAAAAAGCACGGATACCGCCCGCATCCGGTCGCCCGGGAATTGCTGGCCGGTGAACGGGCAACTGTCGGGGCCATCATTCCCGCCCTGAACGGTGTGTTCTTTTCGGATTTAATGAATGCCATCCGCCTGGAACTGATGCAAGAAGGCTGGCGACTTTTCATGTGTGCCGTGACTGACGAACGGGAGTTTCAGGAAACGCTGGCGGACTTTGCCGCGCGGCGATGCCGGGCCGCCATCGTGATCCCACCCCGCGACCATCTGCCGATTCCCGCGCCGGTCACCACTGATATGCCGGTGCTGTGTCTGCTGAGTCCCTGCCGGGGAACCCGGGTGACATTGCTTGCGCCGGATGAAGTAACGACAGGGCGCGACGCCGTCGCCTATCTCATGCAACGGGGCCACCGACGGATTCTGCACATCACGTATTCCCGGCGCGCCGCCGCCATCCGCGATCGTGCCAGGGGGTATGCCCTGGCCATGCGGAAACATAGTCAAATCCCGCGGGTACTCGCCTCCCCCAGCGAACCGGCCCTGCTTGACGCCCTGCGCCGCTATCACCCCACGGCCTTGTTCTGTCATAATGACTGGCTGGCTTTATCCGCTTTGCGCATCCTGGCCCAGGCCGGCATGCGGGTACCGGATGACATCTCCATTCTCGGCGTGGACAACAGTTCAACCTTTACCGCCCTGTGCCCGGATATCACGACCATGCAATATCCGGTGGAAGCCATCGCGCAACTATGCCGACAGATATTAAAACACGAGACCCCCCGGCTTAGCATTGGCCGTCTGCCAATTGTCGAACGCCGCACCGTGCGAACGCTTCCCGGTATCTGAGGTAATTGCAATCCCGTTTTCTACCACAAAAAGGGCTAGGGCTGCAAAGGCTGGGCACACGAGACACCAACAAAAAATTTGTGAATTTTACTGCCGCCCTGTGTTTATCAGCGAATTATGCAATATACATCCCACCGGTTCAATCGGTATTTGATGCAGGTACTCATTCGCTGTAACCCCTCAGTTATTTGGGGGCATCTTGTTGTAGTGCCGCACCCCGCTCGAAGCGGGGTAAACGGTGCTTGCCACGCCAGAGGCGTGGTGCGGCAAAACGCGCCACACCGTGGCGCGCTACAGGTTTTACCACCATATAACTGAGGCATTACCATTCGCTTTACAATAATATGGCGGTAATGAACGTTATCTGATATAGTCATTTTTTTCAGGAATATTCTTGGAATCATATCGCCCATGAAACGAATTTGCTTTTTGCTGTGTTGCCTGCCTTGCGCCTGGCCGTTCGGCAGTCTGGCGGCAGAGCCGGCATTGACCTGGGAGGATTGCGCCCGCGAATTGATCGCGGTCAATCCGGAACTCCGCGCGGCGCGCGAAGACGTGGAACAATCATGGACGGATGTCAGGATGTCCTACGCCCCCTTTCTGCCGCAAATCAATGCCAATGCGGGCGCCAATAAGTCCAACACCGAACTGGACACGGGCTATCAAGATTCGACCACCTATAACATGAATCTCACGGCCAGCCAGAGCTTGTTTTCCGGATTTCGCGATCAGGCCACGCTGCGGCGTTATCAAGCCCTGCTGACGGCCGCCGAGATGAATTTTCAGCGAGTGAAGGCTACGTTAAGCTTCAATCTAAACCAGGGCTTCGCACGGCTTCTGTATGCCCAGGACTTTCTGCAAGTGGCCAATATCATTGCCGCCCGGCGTAAGGAAAACGTCAACCTGGTGGAAATGCGGTTCGAGGCCGGCCGGGAAAACAAGGGCTCATTCCTGCGCAACAAGGCCTACTATCGGCAGGCCTTGTTCGACATCACCCAGGCCAAGCGGGGCATCAAGGTCGCCCAACAGCAGATGGCGGCCGCCATAGGGCGCTTGAATGCCGGCGGTATGACTATCACCGGACGCTGGGATATCGGCACAACTCCTGAGCCGCCGGATTTCCACGAGTTGGCAAAAACAACGCCGGATTACCGCGAAGCGGCCGCCCGGGTACGGGCTTCGCATGCAGGGGTCCGGATCGCCGCCAGCGATTTTTATCCCGACTGGTCCGTCTCGGCCATGGTCGGGCGGCAGGACGACGACAGTCTCATCCCGGATAACGAAAGATGGGGGGTTGGCACGACGCTTTCCTATCCGCTGTTCGCGGGTGGTCAGCACTACTATTCCCTGCGCAAAGCGCAGGCCGAGCGCCGGGCCACGCAAGACCGGCTGGCCAACATCGACAACCAGATGGTTGCCAGCCTGGAAGAAAAGTTCACGATCTGGCAGGATGCAACGGAACGAACGGATGTGCAGGCTGAATTCCTGTATGCGGCGGAAGTGCGCGCTCAAATTGCTCGTAAACAGTATCAAAACGGCTTGCTTTCATTCGAGGATTGGGATTTGATTGAAAACGATCTGATTGATAAACAGAAAGCCATGCTCTTCAGCCAGCGGGACGCTCTCCTGGCCCGCGCCGGTTGGGAAAAAGCCGTGGGAACAGGATTTATTCCCTGAGGCAGTTTAAGCCGTAAGCTTGATGCACAGATCAATAACCCAAATGAAAGAGTCTTATGAAACGTCACCTAATTTGGATTGTCGGCATAGTTCTCGTGGCAGGAGTGGCCGTCTGGCTTTATTGGCAACACGACACGGAAGCTAAGCCGGCCTTGCAGGAAATACTGGTCGTTCGGGGCAACCTGAAGATAATGGTGATGACCACCGGCACGGTCCAACCGCAGAACCGGTTGGAAATCAAACCCCCCATCGCCGGGCGCATAGTGGAAACGCTGGTTCATGAAGGCGATAAGGTCCACAAGGGGCAGATTCTGGCATGGATGAGCTCCACGGAACGGGCAGCTCTATTGGACGCGGCCCGGGCCAAAGGCGCCACCGAACTGGCCTACTGGGAACAACTCTATAATCCCACCCCGATCGTGGCCCCGCTGGACGGCAACGTCATCGCTCGAAATATCGAGCCGGGCCAGACGGTGACGGCCCAGGATATCCTGTATGTCTTATCCGACCGACTGATCATCGAGGCGCAGGTGGATGAAACCGATATCGGGAAAATCAGCGTGGGTCAGCCTGTGGACATCACGCTGGACGCCTATCCCCAACACGTCATCACGGGCAAAGTGGATCACATTGCCTTTGAGGCCACGACCGTGAATAACGTGACCATCTACACAGTAGAAGTTCTGCCGCATTCGGTGCCCGCCTTTCTCCGCAGCGGCATGAGCGCCAATCTCAAGGTCATGACTGCCATCACCAATCAGGTGCTTCTGCTCCCGACCGAAACCGTACGCACGGAAAATAACCAGACGGTTGTCTGGCAACCCGACCCGGCGGACAATGATAAGCCCATCGCCACCCCCATCGTCATTGGACTGAACGACGGTAAGCAAACGGAAATCCGGTCCGGCCTGCAGGAAAACGACATCGTGTTGATCAAGTCATCGAAATTCGGGTTCAAGGACGATAATGGTCAGCGCAACCCGTTCTTGCCGGGCAGACGTAAACGTCGGCGATAAGTTGACTATTATATTGTCATGATCAAACTTGATCATATCACGAAAACGTACGCCATGGGCGAGGTGGCGGTGCATGCCCTGCGCGGGGTGTCGCTGACGGTCGAGCCGGGCGAGTTCGTGGCCATCATGGGGCCGTCCGGGTCGGGAAAATCCACGCTACTGCACATCCTCGGCCTGCTGGACGTGCCGGACAATGGTTCCTACCGCTTGCTGAACCACGAGATCGCCCATCTGCCGGATAACGCTCTGGCCGCTTTGCGCAATTCAACCATCGGGTTCGTATTCCAACATTTCAACCTGTTGCCGCGCACCAGTGCCATTGAAAATGCCGTCCTGCCCATGATCTACTCCCCAGACGGCAAAAGGAAGAACATGGACAAGGCCCGGACACTTCTCACCGAAATTGGCCTTGAGGACCGACTGGAACACCATCCGAACGAACTCTCGGGCGGCCAACAGCAGAGAGTGTCCATCGCCCGCGCGCTGATCCACGATCCCCGGATCATCCTGGCAGATGAACCCACCGGCAACCTGGACTCCGTCAACGCGGAAGAAATCATCGAAATCCTGAACGCGCTCAACCAACGTGGCATCACCGTCGTTATGGTCACGCATGAGCCGGATGTGGCCGCTCATGCCCGGCGTATCATCCGCATGAAGGACGGATTGATTCAATCCGACACCCCCAATGCGGCTGTGTCCGGCGTCGGCACGCCGGCGCCGGTATCCACGCCGACTCAATCCACGGCCGATCCCATCGGCGCCGCGCGTTCCGGCATACTCCTGCGGGAAATTCCCCACGATTTCAAACAAGCCTGGCGCGCGCTCATGGCCAACAGGGTCCGCACAGCGCTTTCCATGCTCGGCATTCTCATCGGCGTGACTGCTGTCATCGCCATGCTGGCGATCGGGACCGGCGCCCGGGAATCCATTGCCGAGCAACTATCATCCCTGGGATCAAACATGCTGGTCATGCGTCCCGGCGCGCGCCGCTCACACGGCGTGGCCTACGAAGCCGGCGCTGTCGCCCGCTTCACACCGCAGGATGTCGTTGACATCCTGGAATCGGTGCCGGCGGTCAAGCGGGCCGGGGGAGTTGTTTTCGGCCGCGGGCAAGCCGTATTCAGAAACAAGAACTGGAGCACGCGTGTTATAGGCGCTGAACCGAACTATGCGCCCATGCGTTCGTACGAACCGACCAGCGGCCGATTTTTCACCAAGGCGGAAACGCTCAAACGGACGCGCGTGGCCGTTCTGGGCACAACGCTGGTGCGGGAACTCTTTGGCAACGCCAATCCACTGGGCGAATACATTAAAATCAACAAGGTGAATTTTATGGTCATCGGCATCCTGCCGGAAAAAGGCGCGACAAGCTGGTATGATCAGGACGACCTGATCATTATTCCTCTGAACACGGCAATGTATCGGCTCATGGGTAAGGATTATATTGATAGGGTGAATATTGAAGTGCACTCCGAGCAAGCCATGACATCGGCGCAGGAGGACATCCGGGCATTAATTACCCGTACCCATCATCTGCCGCCCGAGCGGAAAAATGCTTTCGAAATCCGTAACATGGCCGAAATCCAGGCCATGCTGACTGAAACCGCCCGCACGATGGCATTTCTGCTGTCCTCGATCGCGGCCGTGTCCCTGCTGGTCGGCGGAATTGGGATCATGAACATCATGTTGGTCTCCGTCACGGAACGGACGCGGGAGATCGGCATTCGCAAAGCGGTCGGCGCATGCCGGCGGGATATTCTGGCCCAGTTCCTCACAGAAGCGCTGGTAGTCAGCATTACCGGCGGCGGGATCGGCATCCTCCTGGGCTGGCTTATCAGCGTGCTCATCTCCAGGCTGGCCGACTGGCCCGTTGCCGTCACTGCGTCATCTATTCTGCTGGCAGTCGGATTTTCCGCGGCCATCGGCATCATCTTCGGCCTGTGGCCGGCGCATAAGGCCTCCCAGCTCAACCCGATCGACGCGCTGAGGTATGAGTAGGATTGTTTTTGACAGGATGGACAGGATATTCAGGATTTATCTCGTCTATCCTGTTATCCCGATCTAATCTTCCGCTACCGAAAACATGGTGGCGCCTGCCCACCGGGCCCCGGGATTCAATTCAACCGGGGCAACGATATTTCCGGTTTCCACACAGACCATGCGCAGATATTCGTCATCACCAAAATCCTCCATCCGTTGCGATTTACCGCTCCAGGGATTCCAGACCACGGCATCGTTCATGCCGTGCTTTTCAATGTGTACTGACCGACGATTACCCCCATCACTCACCTGCAATGAATCGGGCGCCTTGACATAGATGCGATCGGTTTCATAGTCAAAGGTTATGCGTTCGCGTTTTTCGCGCTCCTGGATATCAGCGCGCAGGCTGTCGATCAACTCGGTGTCCTTCAGGCCGATAACGGCCGTGCGAGAAATATCCGCAATCTGGAAATATGTGTGCAAAGCCGCCTGGAATTGGAACGGAACCCCGCTGGTATTGGTCACTGTCAGCCGGACGGCAAGCGCGTCCGTGAGCCGCACTGAGTATTCCAGCGCGAACCGGAACGGCCAGAGCCGGAGTGTTCCGGCATCTGCCTCCAGGCGCAGTGTAACAAACACTTCGCCGGCCGGGGTCATGCCGCTGTCAACGAGCGCCCATTCACCAGTCCGCGCCAAGCCATGCTGCGGCAGAGGTCCTGTGTTACCGAACTGGGGAAATACCAGCGGAATGCCGCCGCGGATTGGACAGTCCGGCTTAAACCGGGATTTCCGGCTCAAAAACAGCAGTTCATCGCCCCGCGCGGTTTTCCAGGAAGTGATATGGGCCCCATGCGTATAGAGTTCCACGCGGGCGCCGGACGGATGCGCCAGCACGATCCGGGGCAGACCATTCACACCGGTGTCCTGGATAACACCCGGATCATATTGCGACACCGGCCGTTGGAATGATTGCATAGTAACTAGAACCTGTTCGAAAAGGTCACAGGCTCAAAAATTCGTGCTTAGAAATTGGAAATTAGACAAAAAAAATCATACCGCATCGTCATTGTGTATTTTGTCTTTTATCAATCATGTCACATTTCTGTTAATCCTGTCAAAAAGCAATTTACTCTGAGTCATTATGAAAAATCGGGGTTTTTCCTTGATTGGCGCTCCAGCATTATCGTATGCTGGCGCCGGATTTTATCAATCCGTATTTTACATTCCGTATTTCGTGGAGAGGTGGCTGCCTGTCCTGCGTAGCTCACAGAGCGAAGCAGGAAGTGGCTTGCCACGAAGACGGCTCGGAACGAAGTGGAGAGGTGGCTG
>CAYQNY010000080.1:0-13375 GCA_964418925.1 uncultured Verrucomicrobiota bacterium | reverse complement strand
AACTCCTATCAGGATACTCTATTTATGCCGGTGACCGTAGAGGTCACTGATGCTGACGGACACACTGTACAAACACTGCGCCAAATCTCGGTGCGCGCATGGAAGAAGGCCAGATGAAGAACTACGTTATCATTTGTCTGGGATTGCTGCTGGTCACAGCACCGTCCCACGGCGCGGATCAAAAGTCCTCGCCCGGGGCGACAGTCACAGCGTACTACAAAGCCATCGGCGCCGAGGATGCGCCGGCACTCGAGAATTTGCTCATCGCATCAAGTCATGTCGAGCTTTGCAAGGTGTTGCTCACCTACACAGTGGTCTTTGATGCCACCGAAGTTGAGGTCACGTCCGTAAAGATTAAGGACGCAGAGGTTTTTGGGACACACGCGCTCGTCAGGACTGAGGTCCAGTGCAAGATTTCTGATCATGAGGGCAAGAACTCCCACGATGGTGGCGGAAAGTACGCCATACTGCTTACTCAACAGGATTCTGGCTGGAAGATCCGCAAAGTCATGCGTGCGGCCATCTACGATGCTCATGCGAAGGCCCTCATATACAAGAAAGCCCTGAACGCTCTCGGAAAGAGCAAACCTGTTGCCGAGCCGAAACCCGCGAAATAGAGTGGAGAATAGTGGAGAATAGGGTCAGCCCTTGAATCAGCAATTAACATAAGAGTTATTTTTTGGAATCGTGCAGGAACAGCCTCAAGGGGGGAGCAGTGAGAGGCGCAGGGTCAGGAGCAGCCGACAAGGCTGCGTTCCAGCAGGTGAATGAGGGCGAAAGTCTTCGCAAGTCCTGCCATGTCAATTGTCCGGATGCGGACATGTAGTTGCCTGCCAGCCTGTGGCTGGATGCCGCGGCTTGTGACCGGTAACGGAACAAGTTCTGCGCGATGTATATGGCATAGCGGCCGTAAGGGGCATAGTACCCTGATGGTCGGATCAGTCAGAGGGCCAAGCAAGTATGGGAGCCTGAATCCGCCTGAGGCGGAGTTGCAGTCCCGAAATTTCTCCCCGCATAAAGTTGCGTTGCGCGCGTCGTTCTTCTACTCGACCATCTCGCATTAGGCGGATAAATCTGCGGAAGCCCCATCTTTACTTTCAGAGGGTGTGGCGGTCTTGGACGGATGTGTTGCCAGGATCTCACGAATGACCTGCATCAGTGCGTTCCATTGAAAGGGTTTGACAATATAGCCCGCGGCGCCCAAATGCCGGGCTTTCTGCCGGTCTTCCATGGCTGAGCGCGCCGTGAGAAACGCAATGGGAATGTGTTCCGTCGCCGGGTTCTGCCGTAATTGCTGAAATACGACGAATCCGTCGCATTTTGGCAGGCAGATATCAAGGAGAATCAAGTCCGGTTTTTCTGCCTGCACCCGGTCCGCGGCGCTGGCACCATCCATTGTGCATGCCGTCTGGTATCCTTCCGCTTTCAGCCGCATAACAAGGGCTCGGACCAGGTCCGGTTCATCCTCGATAATAAACACTTTAGCCGCGCTCATGGCTGTTGTTCGGATACCTCCGAGGATGCCGGCCGTGTATCCAGGTTGAGCAGGTGCTTGACCTTTATCACGAACTCGTCAAAATCAAACGGCTTGCAAAGGAAATCATCGCACCCTAGTTTCATCATTTCATCAATGTCCCCGTGAAAGCCGGACACGACCAGGAATTTAGTATTGCGATGCGGCAGACGTTTGGTCATTGAATCAAAAACGCGTTTGCCGTCAATATCGCGCAGGTGTAGATCCAACACCACCAAGTCGGGATTCCATTCACCGAAATGGATGCAGGCATCATAGCCACTGGTGGTGGATTTCAGCTCCAGTCCCGCTCCGGATTCGTGGAGAACCCGGGCCATGAGATTCAGGATGGCGGTATCGTCGTCCACAATCAGGACGCGTTGTGTAGCTATCTCCAAAGGGCTGACCGGCAACGGTTTGAGCAGCGTCATGGCCTGCGCCAGCCATTTGCGTGGTGTTTGCTCGCGCGTGAGTTCCAGGTAGGCCATGCAAAGGCCGTCATTGACCGCCGGCCGTTGTTTGCTCAGTATCCGCAGGAGACGATCTGTGACCACTTCCCGCGTCATTTCAGTGCCATCAAGCAGGATGATCAATGCCCGGCCGGCCTCAAACACGAACATTTGTTCTTCGGCGCAGTCCAGCGCTTTCATTACCGGTGACTGGAGGCGCTGGAGACGTTGAGCGGTATTCCCGGGTTCCGGGGCGTCGCGGGGGACGGGCGTCTCTGTGACCTGGAGAACCAGCATGGCCAACTGCCGATCGCGGGCTTCCATGAAACGCAGACGGTCACCAATAAGCGCATCGAAATTTTTTTCTTCGGTATACGTCGGCAGGGTAAAATAGAAGCGACTGCCCTTTCCCGGTGCGCTCTCGACCTGAATGATACCTTCGTGAATACTGATAATGTGTTTGCTGATGGCCAGGCCCAGCCCGGTGCCTTTGCTTCCGATACCATTGTCCGGATGAGCAAGCTGAACGAAGGCTTCGAAAAGGCGGCCCTGATCCTCCAGCCGGATGCCCAATCCGTTGTCTTCAACATCCACTCGAATAAAATCGCCCTCCTGGATGGCGCGCAGGGTGATAACGCCGTTTTCCGGCGTGAACTTATTGGCATTGCCCAATAGATTGGTTAACACCTGGGCAATTTTGTCCTGATCGCATAACACATCCGGAAGCGTTTCCGGAATATCCAGATTGAGCTGTTGCCGGTTGAGCAGGCATTTGGGAAGAAAATCATGATGACACTGTTTCAGGAGGTCGGTAAGACTTACACGCTGGCGACGAAATTCCTCGCGCCCGGACTCAACCCGCCCCAGATCGAGAACATTATCAATCAAGCCGGCCAGCCGGTCGCAGTTCCGGAGGATGGTTGTCAGACATTCCTGCTGCTGTTCGGATACCGCACCGGCGACACCGTCGTTAACCAACGAGGCAAACGTATTGATGATTGTCAGCGGAGTCCGCAATTCATGGGATACATTGGAGACGAACCGGGATTTGGACAAGTCCAACTCTTTGAGCCGGGAGACCGTCTGCATCAGTTCCTTTTCCGCCTTTTTCCGCTTGGTGATGTTGCGCACAAAAAAGCAAAGATGGCCGTCCGAGGTCAGCACCAGCCGATTGGTGGCGATTTCCGCTGGAAAGGTTGTGCGGTCCTTCCGGATGCAATGGGCTTCAATAAGCGTGTACTGGTGATTTTCAATGTTCTGACGAAGTGTTGCCAGCAGGGCTTCATTAGCGCCGGCAATGATATCAATGATGTTGAGCCGACTCAGCTCATCTTTATCATAGAGCAGGAAATTAATGGCACGATCGTTGACGTCCATAATCCGGCCGGCGGAATTCGTAATCAGCACGCCGTCATAAAGGCTTTGAAGCAGTTCCTGGTAATAAGACGCGGCGGATGTTTTTTCCCACGGGGTCGAACCTTTTTTCTTCATGACCGGTCGCGGGATTTTGGGTGTCGCTTTAGGCCCGGAATCCTCGAATGGAATGGCGATCCGGACAGTTCTGGCAAAGGGATCATCCTTGGTCATAATGGTATCCGCATGGAATCCTCATTAACAAATGCATTATTAATGATTGGAGTGTGACGCCACAACCAGAGTATCCGGAACTGGGGCGGGTTTCGTTCGCCGGGGCTTTTCTATTGATGTACGTTTGGCCGCCGGAATCTCCCTGGGGACTTGTTGATAAGCAAAACGGTGTCCGGCGTAATTCCGTATAACCACTTCCCGGTCGGAGAAGGATTCCACGTAATCGGGAAGGAGCGGCACTTTGCCGCCGCCGCCCGGGCAGTCAATCACGAAATGTGGAACTGCCAGACCGGAAGTCCAGCCGTGCAGTCCCTTGATGATGTCCAACCCCTTTTCCACGCGAGTGCGCAGGTGCGCAGTGCCCGCAATCATGTCGGACTGGAAAATGTAATAAGGGCGAACGCGGCAGGCCAGCAGTTTCTGCATCAGCTGTTTCATGACCGCTGGATCGTCGTTCACGCCCTTCAGGAGCACGGTTTGTGTGCCCACGGGAATGCCGGCATCAACCAGCCGGTTCAACGCGCGCCGCGATTCCGGAGTGATTTCATCCGGATGATTAAAATGCGTATTTATGAAGAGCGGGTGATATTTTTTCAGAACCCGGACCAGTCGGAGCGTCACGCGTTGGGGCAGGAAACAGGGCACCCGTGTTCCGATGCGGATAATTTCCACGTGGGGAATGGCGCGTAATCCCGTCAGGATTTCATCCAGCCGCGCGTCCGAAAGCAGGAGCGGGTCGCCGCCCGATACGACAACATCCCGGATTTCGGAATGCCGGCGAATATACCCCAGCCCTTTTTCGATGGAATGCGGACTCATCTTGGTCTGATTGCCGACCATGCGCTTGCGCGTGCAGAAGCGGCAATATGACGCGCAATCATGCGAGACCAGGAAGAGCACACGGTCCGGATAACGGTGCACGAGGCCCGGCACCGGTGAATCCTTGTCTTCGGCCAGGGGATCCTCCATGCCGGCGGGATCTTCCATCTCGCGAATATCCGGGACGACCTGGCGGTACAAAGGATCCCCCTTGGCCTTGATCAGGCTGAGGTAATAGGGGTTGATCCGGATCCGGAACCGGGCTGAGACCTTACGCACCTCTTCGTGGTCCAATCCGAAAACATCGGCTACTGCTTCGGCGCTGGTCAGACTTCTCTGCAATAATTTCTGCCATTTTTCCATGCTTATACTCCCTCCGGGTTGAGATACTTGCAATATGTGATCCGGTCGTCGCCGGGCCGGTAATAGTCGCGAATTCGTGAGACTTCCTGATACCCCATATGTTGGTAAAACTTGCGGGTCGGCGCGTATTGATCCTTGGACGACGTTTCGATGAGAATCAGCCGCCCCTGATTCTGACTGGTAACGGTTTCCACATGCCTGATCAGGGACTTGCCGTATCCCTGCTGGTGACGATCGGGATGAACGGCGATCCAGTACAGGTCGATGGCGCCCTCGGTCATGGGCACGGGGCCATAACAGATATAACCATCAACGATACCGGCGTCATTTTCCGCCACGTCAATATTATAGTCCTCCTGATCGGATTGCGTCAGATAGGTGTCGATCAGTTCAGCGGCCACATCCTCCTCTTCTTCCGTAAACATGCCGGTCGCATGAATCAGCTTCAAAACTGTTGCGCGGTCATGGCCTTCCATCGGGCGAATATTCATAGCTTTCCTTTGTGTTTACTTTTTTTCATTGTCAGACGAACCTGCTGTTCCCAAAAGGCTGTATAGGAAATGCCGGCTGCGGCCAACGCCCGGGCCAGACCTGCCTCCCGCGAGGTATCCGGATTCGGATTAATCTCCAGGATGAACGGCCGGCCCCGTCGATCCACGCGAAAGTCCACGCGTGCGTAGCCCCGCACCTGCAAAGCCGCGCAGGCTTCAAGACCCAGTTGGCGCAATTTGTCCGCCAGCCGGGACGATATGTGCGCCGGACACACCGGCAAGGTATGCCGGTACCAGGCGCTGGATTCCTTCCACTTGGCTGCGTACCCCACGATCCGGGGCGTGGTCCCGGGTAAATCCCGGAATATAATTTCCGCGACCGGCAAGGCTCTGAGCGCCGTGTCTTCTATGACGGCCACACTGAACTCACGGCCGTCAATATACTCCTCAATCAGGGCCGGGGCTTTGTATCGTTTTATCAGCCTCATGATTTGACGGTGCAAGGCCGTTTGGTCGCGTACTACAGAATGTGTGCCGATGCCGATACCGGCATCCTCCGCATTCGGCTTCACGATCAACGGCCGCTTTGTACCGCGCGGCATCTTGTCGGCCGTTTTCACCAGCCAGCCGCGCGGCGTTGGAAGCCCCCAGGCATTCAGCACCGCCTTGGCCCGGAATTTATCCTGGCACATGAACAGAGCCGGTGAAGGATTTCCCGTGAACGGAATGTCCATTAATTCCAGCAGGCCTGCCATCTGGGCTTCGAAGGCCGCATATCCCCTGAACCCTTCACACAGATTAACGATCATATCCGGTCGCCGGTGTCGGAGCTTGTCCATCACTTCCTGGATGCGGTTCCGCACCGGCATCAATGTCACGCGGAACCCCGTTGCCGCCAGCGCCTCGGCCGCCTGCGCGGCGGCAGTGGCCGTGGCGCGCTCGGAGGCTGATTCATTGCGTCGGCTCGCCGGCGCGCCGGCCGTGTTATAAATAATAATAATGGAACAGCGACTGGGTTTCATCGTGTCCGTCGGGTTCTCTGCAGAGCCAGTTTCGCCACCCGCAGAATCAACTGGTCATAGGTTAGTCCGGCGACGCGCGCCGCCGCCGGCAGGGCTGAATTATCGCGCGGATCCGGGAGAATGCCTGGCAGGGGATTCAGCTCCAGGATATTCGGCCGGCCCTTGGCATCCAGGCGCAGGTCCAGCCGGCACCAGTCTTTTACGCGAAATGCCAGCAGGGTATCCTGAACCAGGCGCCGGATTTTTTTCTCAAGCGTCGCGGAAATTTTCGCGGGACAGATCAGAATCGGCAAAGGCCGGTCCGGATCGTCCCAGACCCATTTGGCCTCGTAACCATAAATCGGATGGGCGCCTTGCGGGAGAACCCGGTGATTGATTTCAACGATCGGCAGAATCTCGTAGTCCGGAGCATTACCCAGGACGCCAATGGTGAATTCCCGTCCGGGCAGAAATTCCTCGACCATCGCCGGCTGGCGATAGGCCCGCCTGATTTCCCCGACGCGCCGCGCCAGTTGAGAGCGGGTTGTCACGAGACTGTTGTTGCGGATGCCCATGGATGAACCTTCGCGGAGCGGCTTGACAATTGCCGGCAGAGGAAATGTATTCAGCGTGTTGCGAGTCGTCGGAGGGTCGGTGACGAGAAACGCGGGGGTGGGGAGCCGGTAAGACAGCAGAATTTCCTTGGTCCGGGCTTTATCCAGGCAAAGCCCAAGTGTCAGGGCGTCGGAGCCGGAACAGGGCAGGCCGAGGATTTCGCACAGGATAGGGATGTGAGACTCACGGTTCGGACCGCTGAATCCTTCGGATATATTGAAAACCAAATCCGGACGCAGCGCCTGCAGGCGACCGTAGGCCGTGGCATCCCCTTCGATCCGCGTCACTCGATACCGCTTTGACAATGCGCTTTCCACCGCTGCGAGGGTTTCATCCGTGTCGTATTCAGTCCACAAATCCGGCGGCTCGTCATCATCCGCGAGTGATTTCTCCAGACGTCGGGCGACAACTACCTCCTGTGCCATTTTCCTGGATGAGCAGACGATTGTTACGTGCAATGGTAGTTTCAACCAGTCAGGTCCCTTCACGGTTGGCCGCGGGATTCCATGTGGCGATATCCTCGCGCAAACATTGACCTTCACCTTTTGTCATCCACTCTGAAGTAGAAACCAGACGCAAGGCGTAGTTGGACGCTTCTTTTTTGTCTTGGTCTTTTTGAACAGGTCACCAAACAGTCTGCTTACTTTGTATTTTAATTTTATTCCCGGCTTCAGAAATTATTCGTCAATTTCTTTTCTAAATCCTATCGTATGTGTTCAAATAAATATGTCAATAGCTTTTCTTAAAGTTTTTTTAAAAAATTTATCTTGGTACTGCGATGACATTTTCTTATCCTGATCCTCAAAGGCCGGTTTCTTGGCCGTGATGTCGAAGAGAGTGCTCGATACGAAAATCCGCCGATCCGGTTGGTCTTATGAATGCAGATGCAATAACTCGATGTGCCGTCGCCATTGTCGGCCGTCCCAATGTCGGCAAGTCGGCGATTTTCAACCGCCTGGCCGGACGGCGCATTGCCATCGTGCATGCAGAACGCGGGGTCACCCGCGACCGGCTGATCGAGGAAGTGCAATGGGGCCCGCGACGGTTTGAGCTGATCGATACCGGCGGACTGGGCCGGCTGGATGCAGTCCCGAGCGACGCGCCATCGTCTCTTGATACTATCGAACATGCTGTGCGCCAACAGGTTAAAGCGGCGATCAATGATGCGGCCGTTATCCTTTTTGTTGCCGATCTGAATGCGGGTCTGCTGCCGCAGGACGAAGATGCGGCCGGGTTTCTCCGTAAGAGCAGACGCGTTATATTTCTCGCCGCCAACAAGGCGGATCATCCGGCGCATGACGCGTTGTCTGCGGATTTCACGCGGCTGGGATTTCCGGTGTTCCCGGTATCCGCCCTGCACAACCGCGGGTTCGATGCCTTGATGCAAGCGGTCGTGGAGGCACTCCCGGAAGGCGAGAACCGGACGGTGACACATCCGTTGAAGATCACTTTTGTCGGCCGGCCCAACGTTGGAAAATCATCCGTGGTCAACCGGCTTCTGCGCAGTGACCGTGTGATCGTATCTGACCAGCCCGGCACTACCCGGGACAGCATTGATATTCCATTTGTCATCGGTCGCGATGCCATGGCGCGCCATTACCTGTTGACGGACACGGCCGGCATCCGGCGCGCGGGAAAAATCCGTCAGCCGGTTGAAGGGCTCAGTCGGGTGCGGGCCGAGCGCAGTATTGCCCGCGCGGATGTCGTGGGATTGGTGCTGGATGCCGCGCCGGGTCCCACGGCGCATGACAAGAGCATCGCCGCCGGAATTATAGCGGCTCGTAAAGGTTGTGTCCTGATCGTTAATAAATGGGACTTAATGCAGCGCGTGTCGGAGGCGCGTTACCAGTCGGCGCTCCGGGAAGCGCTGCCGTTCTGTAATTTTATGCCGGTGGTGTTTGTTTCGGCGAAGACCGGTCGGAACATCCGGCGCCTGGTTGATGCAATGGACCGAGTGGCTGCGCATCTCCAGGCAGCCTTGCCGACCGGTGTATTGAACCGCGTGATTATCGATGCCTTTGAGCGCGTTCAGCCGCCGCTGGTTGGCGGGAAACGGCTGAAAATTTTTTATGCTACGCAGGTGCAGTCATTCCCGGTAGTTGTGATGTTGTTCGTCAATAATCCCCGCCGCATGGTCCCGGCATACCATGGGTATCTGATCCGACGGTTGCGGTTGGCATTTGGTCTGGAAGGAGTTCCTGTGATCCTTCAGCTCAGAATGCGCCGGCCTCCGGCGGGACGATGAAAACCAGGCTGACGTTGCAATGTGGGTGGCGTCAGGACGACAGGGGTCATCCACGCCGGGAATTTTTCTTTTATTTTTTGCTTGGCATACACAACAGGTAGTGTTAATAGAGTATGAAGAAAGAGATTTGGTAGCATATATAGTGTTCCAGCGATCAGCTGGAATGATGTAATTAACTGACTTGCTGTTGTTTAGGAGAACTGTGCCATGCTTGATACTCGTGAACCCGTTGGTTTGGCTTTTAAACTGGAGGAGATGGAGGTTGAGAATCAGGCTTCCAAATCAAGTTCCCGAGTCCGGAATTCCCACAAAAAGGCTATGAATACATCGCAACACAAAAATACGAAGGGAATGAAAATTCCCGCAGTCTTCACTCGTAAAGGTATTCATCCCTTTGATGAAATCGAGTGGGAACACCGGAAAGCAATTATCAAGAACGATAAGGGGGAGACGATATTTGAGGATGATGATGTTGAAGTGCCCAAGAGCTGGTCCATGCTGGCCACCAACGTGGTGGCCTCGAAATATTTTTATGGGGCGCCGGGCATGGATGTCCACGAGAAATCCGTTCGCCAACTGATTCATCGCGTGACGCGTACCATCGCGGACTGGGGATTGCAAGCCGGCTACTTCGAGTCGGAAGAGGACGCCGAAACATTTTACCATGAGCTGGCATATGTCTGTGTGAATCAATATGGCGCGTTTAACAGCCCGGTATGGTTCAATGCCGGTTTGCATCAGGTGTATGGATTGAATTCCAACAATAAGACCAGCTACTGCTGGAATTCCGAAACGGAAAAGATTGAGCGTACCAAAGATTCGTACAAGCATCCCCAGGCCTCGGCCTGTTTCATTCAGTCGGTGGCGGACACCATGGATGATATTATGCGGCTGGCCAGCTCGGAGGCCATGCTATTCAAGTACGGGTCGGGTACCGGCACGGATTTGAGTACCCTCCGGAGCAGTCGTGAAAAACTTTCGGGCGGCGGATCGCCCTCCGGGCCATTGAGTTTCATGCGCGTTTTTGACCAGGTGGCCGCTGTCATCAAGTCCGGCGGCAAGACGCGGCGCGCCGCGAAGATGCAGAGCCTGCGGGTGGATCATCCGGACATCATGGAATTCATCACCTGTAAGGTCAACGAGGAGAAGAAAGCCCATGCATTGATCAAAGCCGGTTATGACGGGTCATTCAACGGTGAAGCCTATTCGTCGGTCATGTTCCAGAACGCCAATCTCTCCATCCGCGTCATGGATGAATTCATGGATGCCGTGCAGGCCGAGACGGTGTGGCATACCCATGCGGTCACCACCGGCGAGATCAGCGAAGTGCTTGAGGCCAGGAATGTCATGCAGGCTATCGGAGAAGCCGCCCATGAATGCGGCGATCCCGGGGTTCAGTATGATACCACGATCAATCGTTGGCATACTTGCCCGAACAGCGGGCGGATCAATGCCAGCAATCCCTGTTCCGAATACATGTTCCTGGATAATAGCGCCTGTAATCTGGCGTCCATCAATTTGATGAAATTCTCGGACGATCAGCACGCGTTTGACGTCAAGCGCTTTCAGCATGTCGTGCGTCTTTTCATCATTGCCCAGGATATTCTGGTGGATAGTGCGAGTTATCCCACCGCCGAGATTGCCGAAAATTCCCATCGTTTCCGTCCGTTGGGACTGGGCTATGCCAACCTGGGTGCGCTGATCATGAGTCTGGGCAAAGCATACGACAGTGATGAGGGCCGCGCATTTGCCGGCGCCATAACGGCCATGCTCACCGGCTATGCCTATGCCACATCGGTGGAACTTGCCGCGCTCAAGGATCCTTTTGACGAGTATGCCGGGAATGCCGAGCCCATGCTGGCCGTCATGCGCATGCATCGCGATGCCGTGGACCGGATTCAAGGCGATCCCAGCATTGCCGCCATGATCCGTGAAGCACGGCAGGTCTGGGACCGGGTTCTTGAACAGGGTCGGCGGCACGGATTTCGGAACGCGCAGGTCACCGTGCTGGCGCCGACCGGCACCATTGGGTTTATGATGGATTGCGACACGACGGGTGTCGAGCCGGATATCGCGCTGGTGAAATACAAGCAGTTGGCCGGCGGCGGCATGTTCAAACTCATTAATCAGACGTTGGATATGGCCTTGCAACGGCTGGGCTATACGCCGGACCAGGTGAAGGCGATTATCCAGCACGTGAATGAAAAGGATACGATTGAAGAAGCGCCCGGCCTGAACCCGGACCATCTGCACATATTCGACTGCGCGTTCAAACCCCAGCAGGGGAGCCGGTTCATTGATTACCACGCCCACCTGAAAATGATGGCGGCGGTGCAGACGTTTCTTTCGGGCGCGATCAGCAAGACGGTCAATATGCCTGCGTCGGCGACAGTCCAGGATGTTATTCAGGTGTTCAACGCCGGCTGGAAACTGGGGTTAAAGTCCGTGGCGGTCTATCGTGACGGATCCAAGGGTATTCAGCCGGTGTCTACCGGCAAGACGGAGGAGCGGGGAGAACAGTCCGCAGTTGCGGCGGATGCCGTCGCGACATCCAGGCCGTTCCGCCGTCGCATGCCCGCCACGCGGCAGTCCATCACGCATAAATTTGAGGTTGCCGGGCACCAGGGCTACCTGACCGTCGGTCTTTATGAAGACAGCATGCCAGGGGAACTTTTTATCACCATGGCCAAGGAAGGCAGCACGGTCGGTGGTATCATGGACGCGTTTGGCACGGCGATTTCCATGTGCCTGCAGTATGGCGTTCCCGCGAGCACGCTGATTGAAAAATTCACTCACAGTCGGTTTGAGCCCAGCGGGTTCACCAAAAATGCCGACATCCCGTATGCCAAATCACTGGTGGATTATATTTTCCGCTGGCTGGCGATCACTTTCCCCAACGGTAAGAACCAATCCAGAACCCAGTCGGCGCTTGAGGTGTCTTCCGCCAGTCCGGAGGCGCCTGCCGTTGCCGTTGCGTCCGCGCCGACGCCGGCGGCAACAAGCATGGATCGACTCGACAAAATGTACAAGGGCTTCCAGGAAGACGCGCCGGTCTGCGATCAGTGCGGCGCCATTACCGTGCGTAATGGGTCCTGTTACCGGTGTTTCGTCTGCGGCAGTTCCATGGGATGCTCGTGAAGAAATGAAATCCATGGAATTGATAAAATGCCGCGGCTGGAAAAGGACCGTGATTGTGCTCGCGACGGGATTTGGTCTTGGGTGTTTTCCGGTGGCGTCTGGAACGGCCGGCACACTCCTGGGGCCGCTGATAATCCTGGCGCTGGGGCCGTTCTGGCAGGGGCCAGTGCTGTGGCAGGTTGTCCTGGCAATTGTATTGAGCCTGGCCGCGATTCCCATCTGTGATGTGGCGGAGCGCCATTTCGGCAAAAAAGATGACGGGCGGATCGTGGCCGATGAATATCTGACGTTCCCGATCTGTATGATCGGCCTCCCGCCGCTGCCGTGGATGCTGGCCATAGCGTTTTTCACCAACCGTGTTTTTGACGTGCTTAAGCCGCCTCCCGCCCGGCAATTGCAGGCTTTGCCCGGCGGCGCCGGCATTGTGGTCGATGACGTGTTTTCCGCCCTATACAGTCTGGCGGTGAATCATCTCATCTTCTGGCTGGTACTCAGGCTGTGGCTGTAGCGTCTGTCACCGTAACATTTACGAGAAAAGCTCCGCCACACATTGCAGGTGGGATGACCTCGTTTAGTACCTTAACCGTTCGGAACTGCGATGAAAAACAAGAAGTTGAAAAGCAAAAGAGGATTCACTACGAAATGCGCGAAAACAGGAAGGAATATTCAGATGCAGATCGTCAACGTTCTTTCCCTTTTGCGAATTTCGCGTATTTCGTAGTTGAAAAATCTGGCGCTTCATAATTGGGTTGCGGGCACGGCCCGCGTTAGGAGATGTTAATGACAATACTTAAAGAAAAATTATGGCTTTGGGGGCAGGATGCCGGCAGTCACCATGCCGCGGCAGGAAACCAGTTATGGAAACTGCCTGGCATAAATAAGATGGAGCCGGCCGCGGGCGCGGCCTATCTTGGGATCAAAAACATGTGCCGTGTAGTCATGTGCGGAACACCCGCGCCCCCGTTTGATTCCGAATCGGAAAAGCTGCGCGCCATGCATCAGGTAGTCTAGTCGGCCGTCGGTGACTCCGGGTCGGCGCGCAACAACAACGATCAAAGTGATCTTGACGAAGTCCTGCGGCAGGCGGAAAAATATCCGAATGTTGACGGCTTTATCACGATGTGGTAGTTAATCTGCAGGTTTTTTTCTGCAGC
>CAYQNY010000079.1:0-13455 GCA_964418925.1 uncultured Verrucomicrobiota bacterium | reverse complement strand
GGGGCCCTGAGCTTGTCGAACGGGCCTGTCGAAGGGCTCCGTCGTGGCCGTTCTTGGAGGTGTTTTTCAACAGCCACTGAACGCATGACCATGATCCGCATTTCTTGCCGATATCTGAGAAATCCAGGCTAAGGCTGATGGCATAAGGCTGGTACCCCCCTCCTACCCCCCCCCCTAAAAAAAAGAAAAAAAAAGTTGACAAGTGGTGGGGAAAAGTGTGGAATTGTGTCAAAGAAGGAGGTTAAGGTGGGGCAAGAGGGAAAAGTCCAAATTAATGACCCGGCGATGCTCGGTGCATTCGTCAGCAGTTTTCTGCATGCGTTGGACTCCAAAAAGCGCCTCACCATTCCTTCCGAATGGCGTGAACGTGTTGGCAGTCCGTCGAGTTTGTATATCCTTCCCGGTCTTCATGAAGAGAAATGCTTGTATCTGTTTCCGGCGCGTGAACTGGCCCAGCGCCTGGAAAAGTTTCGCAACATCGGAATCGGCGATAAAAAAGCGCGCGCCTTTTCCCGTATCTTCGCGTCAAAATCCGATTTGATTCCCGAATGGGATACCCAGGGCCGCATCCGGGTCAAAGATGAACTTCTCGATTATGCCAAGCTCACCGATCAGGTCCAGATGGTGGGTGCGTGGGACCATTTTGAACTTTGGAATCCGGAGCTGTGGAAGCATGCCTCGGCTCTTGATTCGACGACCATGGAAGATGCTGTGCGGTATATCGGGTTCTAAGTAATCAGGAGGTCACTATGAATAGAACTATTTTTCTTGACGTTAATGGCGTAATTCGCGGCGGTAATAGGAAATCTCAGTGGTTTCAACTGCCGGAAAAAAAACTTACGGTGAATTCAGTTCGTTTCGGCAAGCATGCCTGCGTGTTTGGCAGAACCATGCAGATTCTTCCGCTGGGGGATACAACGCCGGTGGAATCCATGTCCCCGGCAATCTCCTGGCGCCTTGGCGCTCGTCGGGTGCTGAATCTGCTGTCGGATCGCAGTCGGTATTTACTTACCTTTCTTCAGTGATGATGAAGGGGCCGGGAGTTCCGAAGAAGACCGGAGTGGCACCATGAATGAACAAAATAAATTTATTATGAAATGCTGTATCTGTGGCCGGGAAAAAACGGAACAAGGCTGGCAATACCGGACCAAAGCCGTTGAAAACAATATCGTTTACTCCCATGGGTTTTGCGCGCTGTGCTATGAAACCGAGATCATGAAAATAAAATTGCAGGCATCCTTATCAGCAATGCCGTTGTATCAATGATGAGGGAGGAAGAAGCATGGTCCGGCGCGTTGGGGATCGCGGCATGAGCAGCATCAGCCATACGCCGGTTATGGTCCGGGAAATACTGGAGTTTCTGGCGGTTCGACCGGGGAGAGTTTATGTGGATGCGACGTTGGGCCTGGGCGGGCATGCCCGGGCGATGCTGGAACGTATGGGCGGTAAGGGAGTATTGCTGGGGATGGATCGGGATGCCGAGGCTTTAGTCCAGGCGAAACGCAACCTTGATCCTTGGCGAACCCAGTGCCGGTTGGTGCATGGAAATTTTGCCGATCTGGCCGCTGTAGCGGCTCGGCAAGTTGTGATGCGGGTGGATGGCATTCTGTTGGACTTAGGGCTGTCAGCCTTGCAGATTGAAAATCCGGAACGGGGATTCAGTTTTATGCACGAAGGACCACTGGATATGCGCATGGACCGCGGGCAGACCATGACTGCCGCCGATGTTCTGGCATCGGGGTCCGCAGACGAACTGATGGAATGGTTAAAACAATATGGAGATGAGCCTGATGCCCGGAAGATAGCTGGAGCCGTGGTCAGGGAGCGCAAACAACATGCTTTCATGTCAACGCGACAGCTGGCGGACCTGGTGGCCGGAGTCAAGGGGGGGCGCCGTGGAAAAATTCATCCGGCGACACGGACCTTTCAAGCGCTTCGAATTGTTGTAAATCGGGAAATTGAATACCTGGAAGAGGCCTTGAAACACAGTGTGGCTCTGCTGGGTCCGGGGGGACGACTGGTGGTATTGTCTTATCACAGTCTTGAGGATCGCACGGTCAAGCATTTTGTCAAAGAACATATCGGGCGCTGGGAATCGTTGCCCGCCGGCGGGCAACGCTGGATGGGTCAATCTCCTGCGCTGCGATGGCTGACGCCGAAGCCGGTTATGCCCTCTGATGAGGAAATTATCCGCAATCCGCGGGCCCGATCGGCAAAACTTCGTGCTGCAGAAAGGACGGAATAACTCATGGCCGGAAAAAACAGAAAAAAACGGACAGCGGGATTTGTGTTTCCATTACCTGTAGCGGGAATTCTGATGGTTCTCGTGGTTATGCTGTTATTGTATGTATGGCTGGATGCCAGGGTGCAAGCCTTGGGCACGCGGATTAAAATCCTGGAACAACAGCAGGCTGAAATTCAGAAACGCTACGATACGGAACTATGGAAATGGGAAACTTTAAAATCTCCCTCAAACATTAAGAAAATGCTGAACAAAAACAAGATAGTGCTGATCTGGCCCGCGGAAGCCAACATTGTTCGGCTTCAGGAGCCGGATACTGTGGTTGAATTGATCCCACGTATGGATGGACAAATGGCGCAACTGTCCCGAAGTCCCAGGTCCGTGGCGAATGACTGAGCGAAAACATAAATACCGTTTGGTGATTTTGGTGGTGATTATGGCGCTTGCTCTGATCGGGTTGAGTGCCCGCCTTTTTTTTCTGCATTTGGGACCGTATGCGGATCGGCGCGTTCGCATCAACGAATTGCGCCGCCTGGAAAAGAACCTGAACGTTGTGCGGGGAAAAATTCTGGACCGGAATGGCAAGATTTTGACTCTGGACCTGGTGAAAAAAGTGATTTGCGCCGACCCGGCATTGATCAACAGCAATCATCAGGCTCAAGCCGTTGCCTCGGCCCTCGGTAAAGTTCTTCAGATCGAACCAGCAGTAATTCTAGCTCGTTTGAGTAGTCTCACCAGTCGTTTTGTGTATTTAAACGGGTATGGCCGGCATATTGACGATAAGCAGGCCAGCGAAATCAGTCGCATGAAATTACCCGGGGTGTTTATGAGGGATGTCATGGTTCGTTCATATCCCCGGGCGGCCGGCGTGTGCCATGTGCTCGGCTATGTCAATCTGGAGCGTGAGGGAAGCGCCGGCATTGAACAGCGCTGGGACCGGTATTTACGGGGTGTCCCCGGTTTATTGATCAGTGAACTGGATGGCCAGCGCCGTGAGATATATGACCGGCGCACACTGGAAATCAAGCCGCGCAATGGAGCGGATGTCACCCTGACGATTGATCAGTATGTACAGTATATCGTGGAGCGCGCGCTGGACAATGCCGCGCAGAAACATCAGGCGACGGCGGCCTGGGCCATCGTGGAACGTGTTCGGACTGGTGAGATTATCGCGATGGCCAGCTGGCCGTCCTATGATGTCAATAAATTCAGGACGACGGCTCCGGACGTCATGCGGAATCGGTGCATTGCCAATCTGTATGAACCCGGCTCCACGTTTAAGATAGCTGTGGTCGCGGCGGCGCTCAATGAACACGTGGTGACCTCTTCTCAGATTTTTGATTGCGAGCGGGGAACATGGTTTTATCGGGGCAGGCCGTTAAGGGATTATCATCCTTATGATAAACTTTCTGTCGCCGATATAATCAAAAAATCCAGCAATATCGGGGCGGCCAAGATTTCATTATTGCTCGGGAATGCCAGGTTCTATCGATATCTGAAAGCGTTTGGAGTCGGGGAGTTGACCGGCATTGAACTGCCCGGGGAAGAAGCGGGGATTCTTCATCCGGTTGCCCAATGGCATCCGATCAGCGCCACCCGGATTGCGATTGGTCATGGAGTGGCGGTGACTGCCCTGCAAATGCTGGGGATGCTTTGCGCCATTGTGAACGACGGTATGCTGATGAAACCGTATATCATTCAGCGCGTGACGGGAGTGGATGGATATGTCCTGTTTGATCAGAAACCCGTGGTCGTCAGCCGGCCGATCCGTCCCGAGACGGCCATGGAAATGAAACGGCTTTTGACGCGCGTTACTGAAAAAGACGGCACCGGTCGCAGGGCGCGGGTGGAAGGATATACGGTCGGAGGAAAAACGGGGACGGCTCAGAAAGCAATTCCCGGCGGCTATTCCGACACCTTGAACATGGCGTCGTTCACCGGGTTTATCCCGGCCGAAGATCCTCAGTTGGCGATCATCGTGGTATTGGATGAGCCGAAGGATCTGCATACGGGCGGGGCCGTGGCTGCCCCCGTGTTCAAGGAAATTGCCGAGCAGTCGGTCCGTTACCTGGATATTCTGCCGTCTGGAAATAGCGAACTTGCGCGTCATGCCGCCAAAGGCGAATCCCAGGGCATATAACCAGACGACTTTCGGATTTTCCGCCTGGGCAGATCCGCCTTTGGCGGAGAGAGCGTACGGATTTTTTGGTTATTTCTAACCAGCGGGCTGGTAGTTCAGGATGAGGAATAAGGTTAAGCCATGAAACTGAATCTATTGATGGAGCGTGTTCAAACAATTTCCGTGAGCGGTTCGACCGATGTGGATGTGAAAGGCATCACGCATGATTCCCGTCGGGTTAAGCCCGGTTTCATTTTTTGTGCCCTGCCGGGACAGCGCGATGATGGTAACCAGTATGTTCAGGACGCGATTGACAAGGGCGCCATCGCTATTGTTTCGGACCGGGCCACATCTATGAGTCGTGGACAAGTTGTGTCCATTCAGGTAAGTGAACCGCGTGCAACGGTGGCCGCTCTGGCGTGCGCCTTTTATGGCGATCCATCCCGGAAACTGAAAGTTCTGGGGATTACGGGAACTAATGGCAAGACAACTGCCGCATTCATGGCCCGGGATATCTTTCGCGCCGCCGGACGGAAGCCCGGTATGATCGGCACGGTGGACTACGAAATTGGAGATCGCATCATCCCGGCGGGCCGTACCACGCCGGAAGCGACCGATTTGCAGAAAATGCTGGCGGAAATGGTTCATGTCGGTTGTGACAGCGTGACCATGGAGGTGTCTTCGCATGCCTTGGTTCAGAAGCGCATCCTGGGTATTGAGTTTGATGTCGTGGTGTTTACCAACTTGACGCATGATCATCTGGATTATCATGCGTCGATGCCGCAATACTTCGCGGCGAAAGCGCTGCTTTTTCAGGGGCTGGCGCGTCAGAAAAAACGGGCGTTTGCCGTCATTAATATGGACGACCCCTGGGGTGAGCAGCTGGCCCGGTTGCCGGAGTTAAAAGCACAAGTGATTACCTGCGGACTATCTCGCAACGCCATGGTCCATGCCGAGAGGATTAAAATTGACGCGAACGGCAGTCATGTGGATGTCTGCAGTCCCTGGGGATCCGTGACCTTGAATATGCAGTTGCTGGGCCGGTTCAATGTCCATAATGCACTGACCGCGTTGGCCGCTTGCGGAGTGCTCGATGTCGACCCCGCACTCAGCGCTGCGGTCCTTTCCAAAATGACTTCAGTTCCAGGCCGGTTGGAAGAAATTAAAACTAATCAGGGATTCCAGGTGTTTGTGGACTATGCCCATACCGAAGATGCCCTGCACAATGTCCTGACTACTTTGCGTGAAATCACATCCAACCGCTTGATTGTTGTCTTCGGTTGCGGTGGCGACCGCGATAATAAAAAGCGTCCGCTGATGGGGGGGGTGGTGGCGCGTCTGGCGGATTATGCCGTTTTAACCTCCGATAATCCGCGCAAGGAAAATCCGTCCGATATCATTGCTCAAATCCGAAACGGTATTCAAGATCCTGATGCGTATGAAGTAGTGGCGGATCGTTATGAAGCGATCACCAGAGCCCTCTCGCTGGCCGACAAGGGGGATGTGGTGCTGATTGCGGGCAAAGGGCATGAAAAATATCAGGAATTCGCCAATACGGTCATTCCCTTTGATGATTGCCAGGTGGTGCGCGAGTGCATGAGAATCAATGCATAGGATCATCGTCGGCGGTCTCGCAAGGTGTCTCTGCCCTGATGTTCCATGCATAGGATTTTCAGGGTTCATAATCTTAATCGTAATCATGGGCTTAATCTTTTCATGGCGACGTTCGCTGCAAACTTGATTGCGCAATGGACCGGAGGGCGATGGCTGTCCCCCGCGCCTGCATCTATTCGCGGTGTGTCCATTGATTCCCGCTCGTTGAACGTTGGTAATTTGTTTATAGCTATCCGTGGCGTTCGTTATGATGGGCACTGTTTTGTCCGTCAGGCTTTTGAAAAAGGGGCCGTGGCGGCGGTGGTTTGCAATGATGCCATTCCCCGGGATGCGACCGGCGCCCTCCTGTGTGTTCAGGACACGGCGCAGGCCCTGCGGGATATGGCGACTGCTTATCGGCGCCGGATTGGGCCTGTAATGATTGCCGTGACCGGAAGCGTTGGTAAAACCACGGTCAAGGAGATGGTCGCTGATGTTCTGGCGACCAGCTTATCCACGGCGCGGACCTGCGGCAATTGGAATAATGACATCGGGTTGCCGTTGAGCTTATTGAATATGGATGCCTCTGCCCAGGCAGGTGTTTTTGAGGTGGGTACGAATCATCCCGGCGAGTTGCAGTCGCTCTGTGATATTTTATTGCCCGATTGGGGGTTGGTTACGGCGATTGCCCCGATTCATATGAAATTTTTCAAGTCGATGGAGGGCATTGTGGAGGAAAAATCGTCGCTCCTGAAAAGCCTTCCGCCCGGCGGGACGGCGATCCTGCGGAGTGATGATGAATGGTATGACCGCCTGCGCGCTGTGACGCCATGTCGCGTGTTGACTGTTGCCCTGGGCGGTGATGCCGATTATCAAGGTATTCCTCCCGGCGCGTGGTGTGGAGCGGCCCAGGTTATTGAGCAGGCCAGCGGTGAGCGGTTCAGTTTCAAGATGCCGTTACCGGGCCGACATCAGCTGGTAAATGCGTTATATGCCGTTGCCGTGGGCCGGGCCTATGGTCTGGCGTGGGATAAAATAAAGGGCGCGCTGGAAGGCTATCAATCCCAGCCCATGCGGTGGGAATGCCAGTCTTTGAATGGGATCACGGTGGTAAATGATGCGTATAATGCCAATCCGGTGAGCATGGTGACAGCCTTAAGGACGTTTACGGAAATGCCGGTGTGTGGACGAAAGTGGCTGGTATTGGCGGGCATGCTGGAACTGGGGTCGGTGGAAACCGCCGCTCACGAAAATCTGGGCAGGATTGTGGCGCAAGGCGCTTGGAACGGTTTAATTGTAGTGGGTATGTTGGGGGACGTTATTGCTTCGGCCGCCGAAAAGGCCGGCATGGATGCGGCCCGCGTCTTCCGTTGTCAGAATCATTCCGAAGCCGCTTGGCGGCTGAACCGCGAGGTCCATGTCGGAGACGCAGTACTGTTAAAAGCGTCTCGGGGGCAGTGCCTGGAAAAGGTCCTGACCCTGTGGAGGCAGATAACCGCCGAAAAAGAGTGAAGCACCCCGTGGCACATGTCTCGGCGGAGCCGGAAGGCAAAGCCGGAAGCCACGGGGCATCCTGGCGAAGCCGGGTGAGGACAGGTATGTTATACTATTTGCATTTGTTGTCGGACGCATTTTCGTATTTCCGTGTGTTTCAATATATTACGGTGCGGGCATTCGCCGGAGCCGGAACGGCCTTTATCATCAGCCTGGTGCTGGGTCCCTGGATCATCAAGCGACTGCGTTGCTTGTGTTCCGGTGAAGCCACTCGTTATCAAGCCGATTCACCGGCGTTGGATGCGTTACGCGGAGAGTTAAAGAAAAAGACGCCGACTATGGGCGGCATTTTGATCATTGTCGCTATATTGGTATCCTGCCTCCTGTGGGCGGTACCGACAAGTCTTCTCGTCTGGATCGCGCTCTTAACCTTGTGTGTCATGGGCCTTATTGGTTTTACCGATGACTATATTAAAACGGTCAAACACGATTCCCGGGGATTAAGTCCCCCGAAAAAACTGTTGTTTCAAAGTCTTTGGGTGATTGGGGTGACCGGCCTGCTTCTGGTGATTCCGGAAACCCGCCCGCATGTGCGGCAACTGATGATTCCTTTTCTGAAAACTCCGTTCATTCCGCAAATGGGGCTGTTGGGGCTGTTTCTCTTTCTGGTACTGGTGGTGGTTGGAGCGAGCAATGCGGTCAATTTAACCGATGGTCTGGATGGTCTGGCCATTGGATGTGTCAGTTCCGTGACTTTCGCTTACCTGATCATGACGTATGTGGCGGGACATGCGCATTTTGCCGATTATCTGCAGGTTCCGTTTATCACCGGCAGTGGCGAGCTGGCCGTATTCTGCGGCTGTATGTTGGGTGCCAGCCTGGGCTTTCTCTGGTTTAATTGTCATCCGGCGCAAATATTCATGGGTGATACAGGCAGTCTCGCGCTGGGCGGTGCCATCGGGATCGTGGCCGTATTGATCAAACAGGAACTTGTGCTGATGATTGTAGGGGGCATTTTTGTCCTTGAGGCGCTGAGTGTTATGATGCAGGTGGCCTGGTTCAAACTGAAGCACAGGCGGGTTTTTGCCTGCGCTCCGCTGCATCATCATTTTGAGTTGAAGCCGCAACCGTGGAGCGAAACACAGGTTACGGTGCGTTTCTGGATCATCTCCATCATGTTTGCGCTGATCGGCGTGCTGATACTCAAAATCCGCTGATGGAAACATATCCCACAGCTCTGATCCTCGGACTGGCGGCCAGTGGAGAGGCCGCCGCCCGGTTGTTGCTGGCAGAAGGTACAACGGTCCGGGTAGTGGATCAAAATAACAGTGATGTCTTGCGGCGGCGCGCGATGGCTCTGGAAGCCTTCGGTGCTCAGGTGAGCCTGGGGCAATCCGATGTGCCGGACGGTCCGTATTCCGTGTGTGTTATCAGCCCCGGCATTCCAGTGGATGCGGACTGGGTGCGTTCCATCCAGCGGCGCGGGATTCCGATTATTTCGGAGCTGGAACTGGGATGGAGTAGAGCGGTTTGTCGTGTGCTGGCGGTTTCAGGTTCCAATGGGAAAAGTACGCTGGTCAAGCTCTGCGCCGCTGCGTTGACCTGCGCCGGACGACGTGTGGCCGTGGCCGGCAATTATGGGCCGCCTGTATCTCAGGTGGTGATGGAGCGCCGGGATTGGGATTGGCTCGTGATCGAAGCCAGTTCCTTCCAGCTCGAGACCGTGCGTGCGTTCCGGCCGGATATTGCCGTCCTGCTGAACGTGTTTCCCAACCATTTGGACCGCCATGGGGAGATGGCCGTATACGAGCGCCTGAAGGCTCGCCTTTTTTGTCGGATGGGGGCGAATAATGTTGGCGTGGTGCCGGACGTGATGGCCGCGAAAATTGCCCGACTTGCCGCTTCGTCCAATCAATGGGTGACATTCGGAATATCGCCGGCGGCCGATTTTTGCTGTCAGGCAGGGATCGTGACGAATCGCCGTGGAAAGCGGGTCCTGTCGCTGAAAGATACGCCGTTTGCCAACGAAGTGCTGGGAGTTACCGGAGCGGCCGCGGCCGCGGCAATGAACGCGGGCGGTGAATCCATGGAAGCCCTGCAACGAGCTGTGGATGTTTATCAACCCCTGCCGCATCGCATGCAGGAAGTGACCGAGCGCCGGCGGGTGCGGTTTGTGGATGATTCCAAGGCGACGAACCTGGCGGCCATGATGGCGGCTTTGCAGATGAGTCCCAAACCGATTCGTCTTATTGCCGGCGGCCTGCCGAAACATGAATCCTACGCTGCGGCTGGATCCTTGTTGGCGGAAAAAGTCGTTGCTGTTTATCTTATCGGGACCGCCGCCGAAATCATGCTGTCCGCCTGGCACAACGTGGCGCCTTGCCGGCTGAGCCGAACGCTGGAACAGGCCGTGCGATCGGCGTGGGCGCAGTCCCATCCGGGCGACACGATTCTGCTGTCGCCGGCGTGCGCCAGCTTTGATCAATTTAGCGGTTTCGAGGATCGTGGGAACCGATTTGCCGATATCATTCGATCGCTGGATGAAAAAAAGAATGCTTGACAACCGGTGGGTATTGATCAATATTAAGCTTTGATTTTTGAATTAGGTGGCTAACGCCGCAATGTTTTGCCACGTCACCCTGATTTTTATCGGGATAATTACGTCGCCTCGCTGTGGAGCCACGGACATATTGTTACAAAAGGAGTTCATTATGAAAACGACGGGATTGATTTTAATCGTGGTTGCTTTGCATTGCGCGGTCATTGGTTCAGTGTTTTTTATTTCGGGATGCGGGACCACGGCGAAAACAAAAGCGCCTCCGGCAACGCCGATCATGCCTTCGCCGCAGGCTCCCCAGAGCCGGATTAAAGCGCCGGCTGTAACTCCTGCAAAAGGCGCCGTGGTTAAGCCGACTTCGGCCAGGGACGCCAAACTGGTTGGCGGCGGGGAATACATTGTCCAGGCAGGCGATTCATTGAGTGTAATTGCCAAACGGTGCCATGTCTCCCAGGCAGAATTGGTCGCGGTGAATAAATTAGCTGATCCGAATAAGATAAGAAGCGGTCAGAAACTGATTTTACCGGCTCATGGCCGAATGCCGCCCGTTGTCGTGCCGCCGCAGGCGGTTCACAATCCGCCAGCGCAAGTTACAAAGGTAAAAGTAGTGGAAACGATAGAAACGGTAGAAATGGTAGAAACGATAGAAACGGTTCCGGGCGCCATGAATGAATACTTGGTTAAATCCGGCGATAACCTTTCCAAAATTGCGGCGCGTTACAGGGTAAAGGTCAGTGCCATCAGGAAAGCCAATAAACTGCAGAGCGATAAAATCAGAATTGGTCAGAAGCTCATCATCCCGGAAACAGCGCAAGTGGTGACATCAGAGTCCGTAGTGCTGTCTCCGGCAGGAACCGAGGTGGCTTCTTCAATGCCTGCCGCTTCTGTATTCAGTTCGGGAATAATTCATGTGGTTCAACCCAATGAAGATATGAGTTCCATTGCCAAGCTTTATGCCGTGACCATCGAGGAAATTTCCGAGCTGAATGAGCTTTCCACGAATCGTACCGTTCAAGTTGGCCAGCGTTTGAAGATTCCGTAAAGCACCGGTGCGGAATAGGAATGTGAATGTGGAAAACACCCACCGTACTGGTCGGTATCGTGCTGGTTCTCCTTGGTTTCGGCGTTGTGATGCTGGCCAGCACAAGCGTGATCAAGGCACTGGCGCTATATAACGATCCCCATTATTTTATCAAACGCCAGATCGTCTGGCTGATCCTGGCGCTGGTGGGGGGGGGAGTCGTCGCCAACATGGATTACCATCGCTGGCGGTATCTGGCTGTTCCCTTCCTGATTATCACCGTCGTTCTGTTGGTGCTGGTCCTGGTTCCCGGGATCGGCGTCAAAATCGGCGGAAGCCGCCGCTGGCTGCATATCAGCCACTTCAGTCTGCAACCCTCCGAACTGGGCAAGTTGGTCTTGATCATTGCCTTGGCATGGTGGATGGCGCGGGAACAGCGGCATGTCCGTGAATTTATGCGCGGCGCTTTGGTCCCGGTGATCCTGATGGGGATGATTCTGGGGCCGGTATTTCTTGAGCCCGATTTTGGCACCACCTTTCTATCCGCTGTAGTAGGTATGACGATTCTGTTTCTGGGCGGCACGCGAATCTTTTATCTCGGTATTTTTGCGGTGGTCGGACTGACTGGTTTCACGATAGCCTTAATGCATAATGAAGTGCGATTACAGAGAATTCTAGCGTTTCGCGATCCGGAAAAATACGCGCAAACTTTTGCGTATCAACTGAATAAGTCCATTGATGCGTTTATCACCGGTGGCGGCACCGGCGTGGGATTGGGAGAAAGCATACAGAAGCATTTTTATCTGCCAGAGGCGCACACGGATTTTATTTTCGCCATTATCGGCGAGGAACTTGGTATCGTGGCTACCTTGCTGGTAGTCCTGCTGTTTGCCGGATTGTTTTTCTGCGGCCAGCGCATCAGTTGGCGTGCTCCGGACATGTTTGGGCGGCTGCTGGCCTTTGGTATTACCATGATGATCACGTTGCAGGCGATATATAATATCGCCGTGGTCACGGGATGCATGCCGACCAAAGGACTGCCTCTGCCGTTCATCAGTTTTGGCGGATCCAGCCTAATCGTCTCGATGTTGGGTGTGGGTGTGCTTATCAACATTGCCCAGTATGCCGGCGCGGAATCCAAGGATGCCGACACCCGGGTCGTCAAGGACCGCCTCCATCGGTTCTAAACCGCTGCGATAAAAACTAACCCGGATGCTTCCCATGAAACATCCGGGTTAATCATAATCGCGAATACACGCAACTGGTTTAGTTGTTGGCCGGCTGATAGGCCTTATTTTTTTTCAGTCGTGGGCACTGCCGGGAGGGCGATAATGGCGATTAGTTCTTCCACGGTCACAAAACCGTCCTTATCGGCGTCAAGGTTCTTGAATTGCTTGTCAATATGGGCCTTCATTTTATCCGGCTTAACCCTGCCTTTGCCTTCGGTATCAATGGCATTGAAAACGCTTTTGCGATAGGCAATGACCTCAACCGGGGTTATTTTGTTATCGCCGTTGGCGTCCAGCTTGTTGGAGCCTGTTTGTTTGTCGGCCAGGGCGGCGGTCTTAATGCCCGCGAAGAAAACCAGGTATTCTTCCATCATTACGGTGCCGTCCTTGTTGATGTCAATATTCACGAACCGTTGACCCTGAAATTCATCGGCGGTCAGTTTGGCGTCTTTATTGGCGTCCATCTCCTAGAACCATTCCTTCAGCCGGGCCTTGCGCTCGTGAGTAGTCACCTTACTGTCCTTGTTGACGTCCGATTTATGGAAGACCGACTTTATTTTCTGTAAAATCGACTTCTGGGGTGCGGTTGCCTTGGTTTCCGCCACCTTATCCTCCGCAAACACAACCGACGTCATGGCCACCGCGACCGCTCCGGCAACCATCCACTTTAACATCTGACTCATTGTAGAGCCTCCTGCATTGCTGATTCAGGCCGCATGGGTGTTGGATATTTTGGAGCCGCCCGGCTCGCATCCAGCACCAGATAATCATGTCTGGCCAAGGACAAGAAGAATAGCACATTGCAGGGAACGTGTCAAATCAACTTCTTACATAGATTTGATTGTATGATAAGAGTTGCCCTGCGGGTGAGGCCATTGTGAGCAGAGCAGCAGAGACCAGCCCTTGGATTAGCAATTAAGATAAGAGTTGTCTTGTGGGGTCGTTCAGAAACAGTCTCTGCCGGCCCAGACTAAAGCATTCGCCATCCGTGCCGATTTCGGCCGCCGCAACGCGGAGTGATTTTCATTCTTGGTTCATTACGGTGTTTTTTTTAGTGGGAAATTAGGGTCACGTCTCGACAATCGACAATTCGACCACACCCAACGCCATGCCTCCGGCTTGGTAAACGTGGCAAGCCCTCCGCCGCCGGGTGAAACATAATTCAGTCTTGCGGCCGGGTAGCACTTAAATAAAAGATAT
>CAYQNY010000078.1:0-13724 GCA_964418925.1 uncultured Verrucomicrobiota bacterium | reverse complement strand
TAAAAATATGCAATAATGCCTGACAAATCCGGGGAATTTACTAGTTCATGCGTTATGAAACACTTTAAAATTATCATGGGAATTCTGTGGGTTGTCTTTGGTCTGTGCGGCATGGCCCAGATACAGAACGACACGGACGGAAAAGAGGATGTCTCCAGCAACCAAATACAAGAAGTGTCCCTGCCTCCAATTCTCCCGATTGGCCAGACGCTGGCCACCAATGAATCGCTTGTCGGCTTGAAATATGAAGCCATGGATCTGGACGAAGTGCTTAAGCAGTATAGCGAGTGGACCGGTCTGGCCATCATGAAGGCCCCGAATGTTCCCGCCGTTAAGGTCACTCTCAAATGTCCCAAGCGCCTGCCGAAACGGGAAGCATTGCTGGCCATTGAAGGCGTGCTGGGCATGAATGGCGTGGCCCTGGTGCCCATGGGCAACACTTTCTTAAAGGTGGTGCCGATCGCCGAAGCCCGTCAATATGGCATGCAAACAGGCACTGGGATAATGGCTACCAACATCGTTGATACTGACAAGCTGGTTAGCCGGATCATCGAGTTGAAGTATATTGATATTGCTGAGGCCCAGGCAACAATTCAAGGCCTGATGCACAGTTATGGGAAGATCATGCCCCTGGAACGTGTCAATTGCATTCTGCTCACCGACACGGCCATCAACATCACGCGCATTCTTGAAATTTTGAAGGTCATTGATCAGCCCATAGAATCGCGTGAAGAATTGCGGATTTTCCCGATTACCTATGCCAAGGCGTCGGATATCATGAGCAAGATTGAGTCCATCCTGGCGGACGCCCAGGCCAAGGATACAAAAACTCAATTGATCCGCCGGCAGTTGACCGCATCCCGGATGCCGATGCAGCCGCTGCAACCTCGGAAACCCGGCCAGCGCCGGTCAACTCCGACCACCTCTATCGTGGATCTGCTCCAGCCGGCGGCCGAGCATGGCCTGATCCAGGGGAAGGTCAAGATGGTGGCGGATGATCGCACCAATGGCTTGATCGTCATTACCCGCCCGGAGCATTTCCGATTTATCGAGAATATCATCAAGGCCCTTGACCAGCAGGTGGAACCTGATGTAACCATTAAAGTCTTTTCCCTGGAATATGCCAATGCCAAGGATGTCGTGTCCCTGCTGACCAGCCTGGTCAGCGCGTCGTCGTCCGCCACCAAGACACCGGCCAAATCATCGCCAGCGGAAAGAGCGACGTCACCGGTGCTTACGCCGGCCTTCCAGAGCTCCAAAGAATCCAAGAAAACCACAACCACGGGGGAGACTCAGATCAGCGGTAAACTGTCGTCGGAGGTCAAAATCATCGCGGATGACCGCACCAACGCCCTGCTGGTCATGGCCACCAAGGCCGACATGATCACCATTGAAGATCTGCTGACCAAGCTCGACATCTCGCTGGCCCAGGTGCTGATTGAAGTGGTGATCATCGAGGTGGGACTGGGTAAAGATTTCAAAATGGGGATCGACTGGCTGCAGAAGTCCATGATTGCCTACAATAAGAAACAGGGCGGGGGCCGCCGGGCGTTTGCGGGGTTTGCCGGCGCCAGTATGCAGGGCTCCGACGGCCAGATCATTAATGCCACGACCTTGTCCGATGTGTCGAAGAACATTGCCGGCGCCGGCTCGGGCCTGACCTATTATTTCAGCATCTTCGATCTGAACATTGACGCTGTGCTGAACATGCTCCAATCCACTACTGATGCCCGGATTCTTTCCACGCCGATTATTCTGACCACGGACAACAAGGAAGCCAAGATTATGGTGGGTGAAAAACGGCCGATTGTTACTTCCACCAGTATGTCCTCTGGCGGCACTCAGCAGTCAGGCTATGAATATAAGGATATCGGCATCGAGTTGACGGTCACACCCCATATCAACAAGAAGGGCTTCGTTGTAATGGAAGTGTCCCAGAAGATCAACAATGTCGGCGGCAATGTCACCATTGACGGCAACGAAGTGCCCATCATAACCAGCCGGGAATTCGGCGCCTCGATTTCCGTCAATGATCGGCGTACGATCGTGCTGGGCGGCCTGGTGAGCTCGGAAACCAAGGACGATGTCACTAAAATTCCTTTCCTGGGAGATGTGCCGCTCCTGGGATACCTGTTCCGTTATCAAAGCAATGAGAAGAAGCGGGGCGAACTCATGGTGATGATTACTCCCTATGTATTGACCAGTCCCCAGGACATATACAGTGAAACGTCGCGCCGCTTCGAAGCCCTGGAGAAGGCGGATAATTTACTCCGCCGAGACTGGTCCGAGACGGAACTGGGAAAAATGCCGACTGCCGAGCAGTTGCGGAAGCGGGAGCGTGAAAGAGACCGTGAGGACCAGGAACTGGCCGCCAGCGAAAAGGAGTTGAAGAAAGAGGATAAAAGGGCGGCCCGGAAAAAATTACTCGCCGAAAGTATCACCAATGTCACTATAAAATCAGAAAGCTATATTGTTACGCCGGACGGAGTTGTACCACACCCGCTACCCGGAATAAATACCCAAGGACACTGAAAAATGAGTCAGGATCCGCACAACTCAAATGCCGTTCATATTCGAAAAATCCGCGCGGATGACACCCCTCATGTCCAGTCCATGATTAACGCTATCCTGGATTCGGAATTTGCCTCCGAACGCAAGGCGTATGCGTCTTTTGATCTGGATGATCCTGTCCGGTACTACAGCGGCAACAAGGACATTTTTCTCGTGGCGGAAAAGGATGGAAAAATCGTCGGCACTGTGGCCATCAAGGAGGATGCGCCCGATACCGCCCTTCTGCGACGGGTATTTGTCCGCAAGGATTTCCGCGGCCAGGGATATGGGGAAAAATTGATGCGCAAGGCCCTCGAGTTTTGCTTCGAGCACGACTATCACACCGTGAATTTTCGGGGAACCGCTAAAATGCAGCGCGCGTTGAAGCTGTGCCTGAAACAGGGGTTTCAGGAACAGGATGTGAATGCCGCGCCGGACTTAAAAATGTTCATCCTGACTAAAAAGCTGAATCCGCTGCCTGGCTCAAATTCCTCCGCGTAATCAGTTGGCATGGGTGAGCTTCTTTAGTTCGTCACGCAGCCGGGCGGCATCTTCAAAGCGCTCTGCTTCCACCGCCTTGGCGATCTGCTGTTTCAGCGATTCGACTGCCGATAACGGTTTTTTATTAGCGGCTTCACCGGTCAAGGGAGATCCACCCGTTTCATCCTTGATGATCACACCGGCGGAGTCCATGACGTCATCCGCCACGTAAATCGGCGCCGAACAACGCACCGCCAGGGCCATGGCATCGCTGGGGCGGGAATCAATAACCGACTCGATGCCGTTGTATTCCAGGAACAGTTGCGCGTAAAACGTGTTGTCGTTGATGGCGTTGATTTCAACGCGTTTCATCCGGCACTCCAGGTTGTCCAGAACCGTTTTGAACAGATCGTGGGTCAGCGGACGGGGCACCTCGACATGATCGAGAAAAAACGCAATAGCCTGCGCTTCCGGCGCGCCGATAAAAATCGGCAGGGTCCGGGGATCCTTCGCACTGCGCAGCAGCGCCACGAAGCCCATGTTGGAAAACGACACTTGAGCAATTTTTACCGGAATCATCATCATATCCTTAATGATTTCTATTATATTATGACACGATACCCGGTCAAATCAAGCCAATAATCCGGCCGGCTTTCTCCAGACCAGGCCGGCCAGGCGTTCCTTGAGCGTATCTAGACCTGTGTGCTGGAGCGCGGAAATCGGCACGGCTTCCGGATAGTCCCGCATCAGATTAAGCAGAGCTGACCGGGCTTCTTCACGATCGGCCTTATTCAGCAAGAGCAACCGGGGCACGTTTTCAGCGTCGAGTTCCACCAACGTGGTATCCACCACCTGGAGATGTTCGCGTACATAGGGATGGCCGGCATCCGCCACAACCAGCAGAAGATCAGCGTCGCGGATTTCCTCCAGTGTCGAACGGAACGAGGCCACCAGGCCATGCGGCAGGTGGCGGATAAACCCCACAGTGTCGGTCAGCATGACCTGTCGCTGAGCGGGCAGGTACACCAGCCGGCTCTTGGTATCCAGCGTCGCGAACAACCGGTCGTCCACATAAGCCTGCGCTGCCGTGATGGCATTCAAGAGCGTGGATTTACCGGCATTGGTATAACCCACGAGGCAGACTACCGGCCAGGGCCGGCGGGTATGCATCCGCCGCCGGCGCTTCTGGATTTGCCGGAGCTTTTGTTTCAAAATCGTAATGCGGGCCAGTATCGGTGCCTGGCGGAGCTGGAACGGACTTTCGCCGGGACCCCGCATGCCGATTCCGCCGTGGAATCGCTGTTGTTTGGCCGACACGGGAATGCGCGATGCCAGGTATTGAAGCTGGGCCAGTTCCACCTGGATATGGGCTTCCGCGGTGCGGGCGCGCCGCGCGAAAATCTGCAGGATCAGTTCCGTCCGGTCAATAACCTTGGTGCCCAGGGCCAGATCGAGGTTATTGACCTGGATGGGCGAAAGGTTATTGTCAAAGATCAGCAGGTTGGCCCTGGCCTCGCGGCAGGCCAGCTGAATTTCCGCGAGTTTACCCTGGCCGATAAAAAACGCGGCATCCGGCCGCGCGCGGCACTGGGTGATACTGCCCATCACGACGGCGCCGGCCGTGTCCGCCAGCCGTTCGAGTTCCAGGAGCGAATCGCTGGCTTCAGTCTTGCTTTGACGGCCGATAACGGCCTGAATAAGCAAAGCGCGTTCGCCATGCGTTGGCGGGGATGGTTTCATTGGAATCGTTTGGCCCGCACTTTCCGAAAGTGAATATGGGGCTCCATTTTCGATGTTCGAAAAGATTCCTGACGGAGCTGTTTCCGGGTTTTCACATGGGGCGCTTCCTGCCATTCCTGGAACTGCCGGACCAGTATCGCGTTGTCAAATCCGGGGCATTGTTTCCGGCTCCACTGCCGGTGCGGGCAGACATATTTCCAGCAATGATCGCCCCGGTTCAGCGGGCAGGTATAGCAGGCATGCACAGGCTTGAGCCCATATTTCATAAGGTCATTGTATCACCTGAATTTTGCGTGAGAAAGCGCAAAATTCATTATGAATGGATAGGGCTTGACTTTGATCCACGAGGCGGTACCTTTTGAGCGACAAACTTCAGGCCCGATCAGGGGTGCCGGATGGTGTAATGGTAGCACAGCAGACTCTGGATCTGCTTGTCTAGGTTCGAATCCTAGTCCGGCAGCCATGCTAAATCTCCAGAAAAGTCCGTATTTTCAGGGCTTTTTGCACATTATTCCTTGTTAGCCAAAACATCGTTGCACCGCCCAGCTACAGAGAAAGCACTCCAGCAATGGGGGAAAAAGTGGGGGAAAGATTTCTCACGCTGATAACAGGCTGGTTATTGCAGCTGCCAGCTCAGCCAATTATGGCCGCAATTCAGGCAAACCGCATCATCACGCATCAGGGATTTTGTGTTTGGGAACAGGATATTTCTGCCGCCGCATACCCAGCAATTGCGCTCATCAAGCGCAATCATGGCTGTCCTCAGCCTTCTGACGCCGCTGTTTCGGACGCTCTCAATAGCATCCATAATCTCACATTTTTCAAGCCAGATTCGGCGTTCTTTATTCAGTAAATCCGTTTTAAGACCTCTGAAATCCTCCTCTGATGGGAAGATTTCTTTTTTCACGCAGTTCAAAAAAAGAAATCAATGGAGGGCAGGAACGCTTTGAGGGGGAATTTCGTCATCTTGGTTTAGGCGACCTTTGGACAAAGTCGAAAGGGAAAGGTTTACTAAGACGTGAGCGACGAGCGAACGGATAGATAAACCTTCAGCCGTGAAAAACCAGAATAGTCTAACTGAACCTGCACGTCTTCTTCCGAGCCTTGACTTTATGCGAACTTATAAAAGAGGCGAGGTCAGCCAAATCAAACATGACACGCGTGCCAATTCGGACACTCGGAAGCTTTCCAGAATCCACAGCCCTTTGCACTGTCCATCGGGAAACGCCGCCCAAATAGGAACGCGCTTCGCTCATATCTAGGAGTTTGCCGTTGTTCCCCTGTGAAACCTCACCGAGAAGCGCAGGCATGGCTGTATTGATGTTGGGTTCGGCAAAGCCAAGGCCCATCAAAATATTCCTTAATGTTTTTCCATCAACCATGGCAAAACTCCTGCGCTGTAATGCCGACCGGCAGTCACGTAATAGTTCTGCGGAACGAATAAATCCACTTCAGATGAAAGTTAATCAACCCTTCAAAATTGCTTGCCATTTCATATGCAGACATCAGTCTTTCGCCAGGCAGAACATGGGCGAATTCATTGATATACTCCTGCATCAGGGAGACTTTTGAATCATACTCCAGAGGATTGACGTAACGGTTCAGAATGTACGTGATGTAGCTTTCAGTTGCCTCGTCCTTCATCTTCTCGGTTATCATATCCAGCACTGCGACGATTCCTCCCTCTCGGCCTGCCAGGGAGTCTTTCACCACCTGCACAAAGCCTCCCTTGTTTTCGAGAATGTTCTTAACCCGGCTGAATGCGATATCTTCAGGCATTTTCGCGGAAGTGTGTGTCCATGCTGAATTGAAATACTGCATGAATGATATCAGCATACGGCAGCAATCCTCGTAATCATCAGGCCGGTATTTTGGACAAACCCATCTCTCACGAATCATATTTATCGGCCGGTCAACCTTTTCGGTGATGACGCTTACGTGAAGCATCTTCAGGATTTTGTGCAAATCTGCCATGATTCACCTCCTTAGAATGTTTCAAACACTCTTTGTTTTTGTTTATTTCCTATCTGCTCATCAGCCAGCACCTCGGCCAAAGGCTTGTAGTACAGCTTATGACTATCGTCATAAATCGTCTGAGCTACTGCTTGGCTGCCATCTTTCGGCGGAAAAGTCGTGAAATTTACCACACGGTTTTCTATCCGCGCAATCACCTCACCCACGCTCAAGCCCATGATATCTTCGGGCTGCACCATTCCATTAAATATGGTTGCCATTTTCTTGGAATCGTCGCGGTTGAGCCTGAAAACCATGATATTTCCCATGGATGTGAATGCCTTGAAATCTTCTGGTGATAATTGGCCTGTTTCCTGATGAGAAGCAGTCAGGTAGAGCTTGTATTTACGGCATTCGTTAATAATTGAGTGGCAGACCGAAAGGTTCTTCAGCCGATGGAACTCGTCCATAAAAAGGAAGCACGGAATTCTTTCACAAGGCGCTATTGCGGCACGGCGCAGCGCAAGTTTCTGAAACTGCGCCAACAACATATCGCCAATCCAGGCTGCGATATCAACTCCAAGAAGCCCTATGGACAGCTTTATAATTGTTAATCCGCCTTCCATCATCTTCTTGAGCGGAAAAGTGTTTTTTCTGACACTGAACATTCTTCGCGCCCTTTCATCCATCAGCAGTGTTGATATTTTATTTGTTATTGGCGTGAAAGCTTCAGCAGCATAGGAACGGAATTCCTGGGTCCAGAATCTTCTCATTTCAGGGTTCTTGCAGCGCCGGACAATCTCCTGCCGGTATTGTTCACCTTGACGCGTCTGGGAATATATTGGAAGAAGAGCGGCAAGATTTCGCTCAAGAATGAACAGACCTGCCACGCCATGCACCAGCAGATGGTTGAGCCTTGCCCCCCATGAGCCGGGAAACATGCCTCTCATGCTCTCAACATAGTCAGCAGATAACCTGCCAATGTCTGCTTGGTCCTCAGCCTCGAAAAGGTTAAGACATGCTACATACTCAGGGTCAGACAAATCAAATATCCTCGTTTTTTCAATAATCTGCCCTGGGACCTTTCCAAGAATGCTGTCAGCAGTGTCTCCGTGGAAATCAATGATTATGACGGCATAGCCGCGCGAAGCATACCAGAGTATCTGTTCTTCAATAGAAGTGCTCTTGCCGGCCGTGGTGCTGCCGATTATGTAAATGCTTGGATTTCGGGATGATAGCGGGACGCAGACATTACATTCATCTCCAGCATACCTGTTTATTCCAAGCGGCAGGCCTGAATCCTTCAGATCCTCATGGACAGGGAATCCAACTATCCTGTCATATTTGGCTTTCTTGCTGGCTGTAATTCCAGAATCAGGAACATGCACAAAAGCTGTCAGTTCTTCGCTGTTGAGGAGCATCCCAGTGGTGTAGCTTTCCCGTTTTGCGAACATTTTCCTGATTTGCGCCTCTGTAAGCACTTGAAGAAAATCCTGCTTTGTCCTGTACTTCAGATTAAGGCCGCTCCATTGATACAATCCCAAGTGGGCCAGGAGCGCTTCAAATAACTCTATCCTGCGACTAACACAGCCAAGACAAAGTTTGACAACGAATAATGGCTTGCCGGCAGAGAGCTTGGTTTGACCAGCAGGACATGACGGCAACGGGCTTCTTTTGCCAAGCATTGAATCAGCTTGAATTATGGCCTGCATGTTTCCAAGCCAGTTGTTTCGCACAGACCTAAACATCACATGGCAAAACAAAATCTCATCAGATTGTATCTCTGACATGCTCATGAACAGGCTGTTCATTGGCGCATTTACAAAGTCGCGTCCATGTGTAAGCATGAAATGATACGGCGGCGGAGCATAGACATCGGCAAACTCCAGCAGTTCAAAAGGAACTTCAGAAATCTCAGCAAGAGGGTCAACCAATGCAGTTTCCAGCTTAAGTTCCGGAAGTATCAGCTGCCAGCGTGATATAAGGCTTTGCAAACTGCTTTCGACTCCATGCAAATAGATGCCTATTCTTCCACGCGAAGCAACAACATCAAAGGACAGTTCATCGCTTGCTGCTGAAAGGCCGCGAATTCCTTGTTCAAGTTCAGGCCAGCATGGCTTGTCAGCCAGTGGAAAATGTATCTTGAGAATTACCATGTCCCTGCGTTTAGATTTGCGCTTTCGAATACCAGTTAATGGCTGCAATTCATCTGTGCGGGCAAAAACTGCACTGGGGTCAAACGGCTGAAACCTTGGCTCCAGTTCAACATGATATTTGTGGATAACAGGGCTGGAGAAACGCGCTGTTTCTATGCCAAGCCCGTGGCAGGTTGCTCCCTTGATATATTGCGCCATAGCTGACTCTGTAGCACGTGCTTGTTCTTTACTTATACGCAACATTGCTGATTCTCCTAACCAGTTCGTTATTAGTTCATTAGGAATCGGGAATCGGGGACTAAAACTCAACCAAATCCCCAATCAAATCCCCATGTTTTCAGTCCAGGCTTTTTATCAATCGAACCTTGCTGTTGCAGGTTGGTGAAAGCCAAATCTCTCTGCAGACACTCTCTGAATTTACAGCATCTAAAGTTGTTGCCAGAACAAAAGAGGTCTGCATCTCATCGGCAAGCTTCATAATGCTTCCTGCCCTTTTAGAGCCATCAACAACAAAAAGAACGCGAAATCCTTGCATGCCTGGAAAATCCTTGTCATAGCCTGCTGAATCAAAGTATTCCAAATATTTATTGAGCTTTGTTTCAATAGATGATGAGTCATCTCCCTGAATCGGCTCTGTGCCTAAATCAACTTCCACAAAATGCAGGAGTCGTTTTTTAAGCCGTTCATTCCGCAGTATCAGGATTGCATCTGGAATCAAGCCCATCTCGCGCAATCCGCCTGAATGCCGGCACGAATGAAAGAATTCACATTTAAGATTCTTGGCTTGCCTGCAAAACAGTTCCATGCTGACATGAAATTGGTTTATCTGGAGTTGATGATTGATTCTGGCCGCGCTCCATTGCCGCACATTCGCTGACCCATAGAATGCTTTTGCGCTGCCGCCCGAGACAATGGAGCGGCCTTTGTTGCTGACCCAGTATATGAATTCACCTTTTCCCTGAGGGCAGTCACACGGCCCAGCTAAACGATGAGCCATGCCTGCATCAAAATACTTCTTTGTCCGCTGGGAAGCCTTTTTAACACTTGTAAATTCCAGCTCAGCAATCTGGGCTACAGAGTATGGAGCTTGGCTAATCAAACTGAGTACACTGTAATCCCTGTCCCAGAGCCGGATTGATTTGACAGACTGTTTCATGGTTTAACCGTATTTTGTTATTTTGTGGATATGAGGCTGGCAGTGCCGCAACTGCCAGCCCCTGGTTTTACCGTCAGCCGTTATAGCTCGACGGTGATTCGTGATATCCTTTTCCGTCACAAGCGCAGCACTTTACATTGCAAGTAGTCGATATGCCGCCTTTGTGCCCCATCGCCCTATTGCAACACAATTTTGTGCTGCTGCCCGAACCGCCGCAGTGTGCGCATTTATCTGCCATTTTCACTCACCTCCTCTCTCCCTTTTCCCTTTGCATTGCGGTCCTCGCGGCAAGGAAACGCAATGCATCTGCCCGCATTGGAAATGCCAATGTCTGGTTCCCCAGGCACGGCCTCCAATGTTTGACCCGGGCGTTTCACAGCCGCAAAAACAATCCACATGAAATCCAGGAGTCAGGCATTCCGGAAAGAAATCTTCAAACCCATAAGGGATGTTATTGATGTGGTTCATGTTTCTCTTTATTCTGAGTGCGTTTTTCATTGTTGGTAATTACTTCACCGGCTTATTTCGTTTTCCCGCTTTTGTCTTATATATATTGCAAGAAGTGTGCCAACTTTCCAAAGATGGTGAGCAGATGTAGCCGAAATGCCTGCAAATAAAGGCAAAATTCTTATTAAAAAAATGCTTGGCGCGACCAAGAGCAAGCGGCAGGAAAGCAGAAAAGGGTATTTTCTCAAGATAAGAGCGAAAATTCTCAATTCTCGCCGGTTTTTCTCACACTGAGAATTTCAGGCAAGGCGTCATTCTTCATCTGGTAGTGACAACAAACCGAAAAGCTTATTAAGGATGAAAACACACTCCATGTATGCTCGATGATATTATTGACAAGGAAGGAGTAGAGACTCGTGAAGGAACAGAAAAAGGTCGGCCTAGAGCAAGGAATCCGCCAAGGATACTATATCATGGCAGTTGCCTAACGTACTTGGCAAGAAGTGGTGAAAAATATGGAAGAATCAAAGACAAAATCTATCTTACCGGCTATCATGGTGAGGCCCTTGGTTACGCACTAAAGCGGGCACGGCAATATCAAGATATTGCTACGGTGGTTATTGTAGACACTTTTAAGATTTCTAATCCATCTATCTTCGAATTGGATGGGGCCTATTGGGCCGCTCATAGTCTAACGCCCGATTGTTTTTCCCTTGTTATCGGAGACTGGTATTACAAGAAAGCAGATTGGCAGGACTGGGAAAGACGAATAGCTAACAATCAAAAAGAGCTAATACATTTATCAAAAGAACAGCTGTTGTGTAGAAATCAAGGATGCTTTAAATATCATGACGCGTAAGTCCCCGCTCATCAAGAATGCGATATGCCTTAGCAGTTGACATCTTTGCTTTTTTCGCAGCTTTTATCACTCTTTCATCAGCGTTTTTATTTATAGACTTTAATACCTGCAAAAGAGTTTGCCATTCCATTTCTTTTTTTGACATTTCCGATACATTGTTAGATGCACCGCAAGCAGAAGAATTATTGTTTTGATCACATGGCGGCAATATTTCTGGCGGCAAATCATTCTTTGTTATGACATCACCCTCATAGTCAAAACATGCTTGTTTTAGAACACCGTACAATTCTCGAACATTGCCAGACCAATTGTATGTCATCAGCATTTCCATCGCATCCTGAGATAGTCGTTTATTCTTGACTGAATCTATTTCATGAAGAAGATGCTTTACTAATAATGGTATGTCGTGTTTTCTTTCTCGTAATGGCGGAATATGTATTTGAGGATACCATATTCTATCAATAAGATCTTCACGAAAATTATGCTTCTTAGCAAATTCTTTCAAATTCTTGTTTGTTGCCATTATTAGGCGGAAATTAAGCTTAACTGGATTATTAGTGCCTATTTTTGTGATTGTCTTCTCTTGTATTACTCTTAAAAGACTTGCTTGTACTTCAGGTGGCGCATCACCTATTTCATCAAGAAACACAGTGCCCCCGTTGCATCTTTCGAAAATACCATTTCTTGCCAGACTTCCTTTATGAAAATAATTTGGTACAACTCCGAAGAGTTCGACTTGTAATGTATTACCACTTTTGGGTATGTCTGGTATATTTATGGCTTCAAAATGAGCGTCCTTTCTTTTACTGTGTTCATGTATCGTTTTCGCAGCTAGTTCTTTGCCTGTTCCACGTTCTCCAAGTATCAATACATCCATATCAATCAAGGCGGCTTTTTTTACACTTTGCAAAAACGTCAACATGATTTGACATGTTGTCTTGAGATATTTTCTAAAATCATATATTTTTTCTTTACCGCTCGCATCAAAATCCAGTGCCTTATATTTTTTTTCCAGAACTTCAATTTCATCATTTCTTAGCGGCTTTGGCGGCGGAGAATGAGATGGGTATATATCGGCATGTTTTCCTTCCCATTCAGGAACACCACCAGTTATCCTCTCACAAATACCCAGAGATTCAATTACCCTATTCAAGTCCTCACTTCTCAAATTATATCTCTTGCTGATGCTTTGAAATTCATCAGGTATCTTACATGGATTCATTCCTTCAACAACTTTCTCGAGAACAGCATTCAACCCAAGCACAAATTTGCTCATTGTGAAAAACAACTCATCGCTTACCGCAGCCCCAATACCAAACGCACCAGCCAACGGAAATGACTCAGCAGAAGCTGTTTCTTCTTTATGTTCTGTCACTATATCCCAAGCTGACTCAAACCATTCCCCTTCACCAGAATATCGCTTAAGGAACACTTGCCGTGCTATTCTTTTGGCTTCTTCTTGACTTATTTTGAAAAGACTCGCCATTTGTTACCTGATGTTATTTCTTTCTTTACAGAAATTTAATCCGGTCTATTCTCTCTTCATACGAAGGATGCAAGTACGAAACAACTGCCTCACCAAAATACAGGTGATAAAAAAGCCTCAGATTTATTGTGATTTTCTGTATCCTGGGCTTTTCAGCATATGACCATACATCTGCTCTTAATCTGTGCGGAAGCCACTCTAATCTGGCAACAGATAACTCATTCCCCAGCCTGGATTTTAACATTTTCAATGTTGCCTCCCTGCCTTGCTTTTTCAATTTTTCTAACAGACTGATAAGAGCATTCTTGTTATATCCCATCCCAGACTTTTTTTCAAGCCATGCAACTGCAAACTCATCAGCCTCATATTCACCTTTTACAGAATTCTGCATGACAGCAAGATAACCATTCCCAGAAAACGTCCAATCAGACACTAGATTCAGAAAAAATCTTCTTGCGGGGTCGCGTCTTTTCAGATGCCCGATTTCATGAGCGAGAAGCGCTTCCATCTCTGGTGGATGCAACTCATTTACCGCTCTTGCCGTTGTTTTAAGAATAACTCTTAAAGGCATGAAGCCCCAAGTGACTTCAGCATGTACCTGGCTTGAATCATCAATCGCAATTAACGGAACACGTATGCCTGCAAAGGCCGCAATATCCCTTACTGTTTCTGAAATCTGCTTTTTGTCTGCACATAACTCCTCTTTCGACTCACGCAGCAACTTCTTCGCTACCAGACACCTTCTCACATTCTTCACGAATATCACTGTAACAAGGCAAACTATGGGAAAGATATATGACCATATCATCGCCTTGGAAATGGCGATGGCATATGGCTCCGATAAGAAACGACGAAGAGCATATGTTACGATTGTGGTGACGTCGTATCGAAACATAT
>CAYQNY010000077.1:0-13775 GCA_964418925.1 uncultured Verrucomicrobiota bacterium | reverse complement strand
GAGTATTGATATTGCCGCCAATAATTCGGATGCAGCTCTGGTGAACTTCCGGGTGGGACATATTCTGCTCTGGTTGGGACTATCGCTGGCGGTGTATCTGGCCAGTCTACTGGATACTGCGGCGGCTTACTACCGGCAATGCCGCCAATGGGCCCAACAGCGTTTACCTTTGACAGCGGTTATGCCATCCAGGGAGAATTAATGCCATGCACATCATCGCAACGGATTATCTAGTCATTGGCAGCGGTATCGCCGGGCTTATGTCCGCGATTCATCTCAGCGCCCATGGCCGGGTGTGTATTCTTACCAAGAAGGACAGCGCCGAAAGCAACACTAATTATGCCCAGGGCGGCATCGCCTGCGTGGTGACGTCGGATGATAATTTTGAGGCGCATGTCAAAGATACCCTGACTGCCGGTGCCGGATTATGCGATGAAAACGTCGTGCGCGCGATTGTCAGCGCCGGCCCGGCGCGCATTGCCGAGTTGGAACAGTTTGGCCTGAAATTTGCCGAACTGGATCAGCCGTCGGGATCCGGATATGACCTGGGCCGGGAAGGCGGGCACTCCCAACGGCGGGTTCTGCATGCCGGTGATATTACGGGGCGGGAGGTGGAACGGATACTGCTTAACCAGGTGCGGACCCATCCCAATGTCACCATCATGGAACATTGCATGGTCATTGACCTGGTGACGACCAACTGGCTCAGGATGGACGCGCCCAATCGGTGCGTTGGCTGTTATTTCCTTAATCAGACCACCGGCGATATTGGGGCTGTGCGCGCTCCGTTCACGATCATGGCGACTGGTGGCGGCGGTAAAGTCTATCTCTACACCAGCAATCCGGATATTGCCACCGGCGACGGGGTGGCGCTCGCCTGGCGTGCGGGGGCGCCGATCAAGAATCTGGAGTTTATTCAATTCCATCCAACGTGCTTGTATCATCCACAAGCCAAGTCGTTTCTGATCAGCGAAGCGGTACGCGGAGAAGGCGCGGTATTGGTTAACAAGCAGGGTGTATCGTTCATGGAGCGTTATGATGCCCGTGGTTCGCTCGCGCCGCGGGATATTGTGGCGCGCGCCATTGATCACGAAATGAAAATCAGCGGATCACCCTGCGTTTATCTGGATATCCGCCATCAGCCGCCGGATTTTCTCCAGCGTCGTTTTCCGAATATTTATCAGACCTGCCGGCAATTCGGGATTGATATGGCCCGGGATCTGATTCCCGTCGTACCGGCCGCGCACTATTTTTGCGGTGGGGTGGCAGCGGGCATTGACGGCAAGACGGCGTTACCGGGGCTTTTTGCCTGCGGCGAATCGGCCTGCACCGGTCTGCATGGCGCCAACCGCCTGGCCAGTAATTCACTTCTGGAAGCGCTGGTCTGTGCCCATGCCATGGCTCAGAACATGGTATCCTTGCCCCGGACCATGCCGGCAGTGACTATTCCGCCGTGGAAATCCGGCGCCGCCGTCCCCAGCGATGAAACCGTTGTTATTGAACACAATTGGAACGAAGTCCGAACGTGTATGTGGGATTACGTCGGCATTGTGCGGACAAATAAACGCCTGGACCGCGCCTGGCGGCGCATTCGTAATCTGCGCCGGGAAATCCAGCAATATTATTTCGATTACCTGGTCACCAGCGATATCCTGGAACTCCGCAATATCGCCACCGTGGGAGAATTAATCATCCGCTCGGCCCTGCTGCGTCATGAAAGCCGCGGCCTGCAATACACGCTGGATTATCCAAATAAGGCGGCCCAGGCCCAGGATACCATGATCCAGGATGATCCCGGCAGTCAGCTGGCGGGCAGACTGATGACAGATTAATGCGGTTGTCAGAGATACATAAGTAAAAACAGGATGTATTTTCGGTTGTCTTTGTAATATTTCAAGAGTTTCTGAAGATATTGGAAAGTTTCCTGGGCAATGAGTTTTATGCCTATCGTTAAAAAAAAGGCGGGCGTAGTACGCCCGCCTTTTTTCGTACAGATTGAGGTAGGTTATTCACCGCCCAAAAAGCTGTTCAATTCAAGCAAACTATAATTACTGTTGGAAAGTTTTATTTTCCAGTTGCCGGTTGCAGCCTGCGCAACCGTTGGATCGGCATAACCATCACCGTCAAAGTCGGCCGCCATCGCGACGTATCCCGTTTCACCAAGAAATCCCGGATCAAGCAATATTTCCGCGTAATTATTTTTTGACAACAGGACAATCCATGAACCGCTGGAAGCCTGATAGATCGCCGGATCAGCTTTGCCATCGCCGTCAAAATCGGCGGATATCGCCGTCCAGCCCGACCTTCCCAGCAATCCCGTGCTGGTTATCGCCATATAATTATTGGCTGAGAGTTTGGCCTTCCACGTACCGTTCGTATTATATAACGCCGGGTCGGCCAAACCGTCCCCGTCAAAATCTCCGCCCAATGCCGCCCAACCGCTCCCGCCGAATGAAGTCAGAAGGGTCGGCGTCTGGTAATTGAGCGAGGAAAGTTTTGCCGCCCATAATTCATCGGCGGCATGATAGATCATCGGGTCAGCCAGACCGTCGCCGTCAAAGTCGGCCGCCAGGGCGGTGCAATCGCTCCCACCCAGAAAATTGGTCAGAGTGATGAGCGTATAATTGGCGCCGGAAAGTTTTATCCTCCACGTGCCGTTCGTGTTATACACGGCCGGATCGGCCAATTGATCGCCGTCAAAATCGGCCGCCAGCATCGAATAGGAAGCGATTTGATTGGCGTCCCCTTTACCCATCATAGCGGCGACAGCACTATGGAATTCAAAATTAAAACGCAATTCATACCCGGAATCGCCAACGCCATCATTGTTATAGTCATATACCAGATTTGAACCGCCTGCAATACGTGAAAAACCGGCGGAAACTTCAGTCGAAGAATCAATGGCAGCTCCGTTGGTGTCAAAATGCTGGACAAATCCCGCCAGTATATTCGTGGTATCATAGACATTTGTTAACTGGAACTGCTGTTGCAGAAAAATATCCGAAAGGAACATTTTCAAATAGCTGTTGGTACCGGTATGACCGTTAATCAGCAGACCATTGCGGGTTTTAGTTTGCGAACCGCTATTAGTTGGTCCCACGTCCATATAATGGGCGCTGGTGCACATGATTTTGCAGAAGGTGCCGGTGCCAGAGGCAAACAGCGGCGACATACCGACGTGAGACTGAAGCGCGTTTGAATAGGAACTGCGCCATGGACTGCAACTGGTAATATCAACAGTCAGCGTTCCTGCGTCTCCCGGAACATTTGTGTCAGTGGGTACCCAGATCCAGCGTTTAATTTCGCCCATACCCATAAAACCGCGTGGCCGGGCATGAAGACTCACATTAAAACGATAAGGTGTACCAGCCGGTTTGTATTCGGCTGTATCAGAATAGGCAATATCCCTCTCTTCTTCAGTCATGTTATGTTCGTTGGTGACTGTGGCGTTAAGCAAATTACAGCCAACGCTCCCCATCCCCCCGGCGTTCATATTCAAGCCAATATCATGCAGTTTAACCTTGGTTACATCAACATTACTCCATGTACCATCGGCATCGTAAGGCGCCGAGGAATATTTAATGCTGTTAATCATTCCAGAAGTTGCGCGTGTTACGGTCACTGTGGTTGAAGCCGAGACAAATGATGGTCCGCCGGCATACTCCCAGGCGGTAATATCAATAATAAATTCACCTGTAAAATAAGGAAACCAATTAGTATCGCTCCATGTGCCCGCGGTAACCTGACCGGGCATGAAATAACGCCGACTGAGACCATCTGAAGAATTAATCTGATAGGTTGCCATAGCCGTACCAACAGCTCCGCTAATATCAGCACTGACCGTAACGGTACCGCTGGTATTTGTGGCTCCCGTAACGGTAATATTGTCAATTGACAACGCCCAGATATTAGACGCCGTGATGAGCAACAATCCCGCAGTTAATAGCAATGCTTTTTTCATTTCTTTTTCTCCTTGTTGAAGAAAGGTTGCTGGTGTTTATTATTACCCGAATTTCTCCCGCCATGCGAGTCATGTACCCGATGACAACTTAGTCACGTGAAGGGATCTAGATGATTATGGCCCGGTACGACCAAATGGGGCTTAACCACATTTGTGTAATTTTTATTTTTACATGATACCAATTCATGCCATTTGTGTCAAGATAATTATTAAAGCAAAAAATAGAAATTGAGAATCATTACTTGGCGTATTGGTGATAAAAAAAGAGTTAAAAACTGCAGGAGGCCTTTTTTAAGGCTTTGGCACTTGCCATCCTGTCTTAGATAGCATTTGGTAACCTCAAATACAACCCCCCCCCCGTCCAATATGTGATTTTTTGAGGAATTATGGGGCTTGACACCTCAAACCATAATTTTGAGCGTCGGTAGCTATCATTAATCAATTAATCAAAATTGGCTAAGATCCGGTAAATAGACTGAAAGCCTGATTTCATCAATAAAATGAAACAATTTGACATAAAGGGAAAAGATTATATGATTCATTTGTTTTCTTCGGGCGATTAGCTCAGTTGGCTAGAGCACTACCTTGACATGCATCAGGCAAGCAAATAGCCAATCTTTTTAAGCCTTGCAAGATATTGATAATGCTGTAGTTACAGAAGCATTGTCTTTGGTCTTTTCTTGAATAACTGCCACACGATCATCTACACGATCATTTTTAGTGGTCACCATTGCTTCCGCTACCTTCACAAAACCATTTAATTGCTTTCCTGCTAATGCGACAGCAGCCTTATGATAGGGGCTAAAATAATGCTGAAAAATATGGGGATTTCTTAATTACAATAGTGATAAGTTTAATGCCCCCCCCCGTTTGGTTCATGGTCGCTCTGGTATCTAGGGGTCGCGGCGTAAAACAGCAACAAGGCATCTAGGCCCGGACCCGTATCCTATTGTATCTTCCATCGGCACTGTTAAAACCTTCATCCCTTTCTTTCTATATTCCTTTGCTATACGGGTTTGATGTTTGGAACATACAATTGTGTTTTCATCTATGCTAAGATTATTTGCGCCCGCAACTTCGCTTGATTTAATTTTTATTTTATCCCATTTTTTCAGCGGTTCAGGCAATGCATCTATCAATGCTTCGGGACAATAAGTCAGCAATCCGGGTCTATTCAGACTTAAAACCCAATCCATATGAAAAAGATTCGGTTTCATACGGACCACATAGACTCTGTATTCTTTCCCTAGAAGTTGTTTAAGCCAGGCGATTCCGGCCGCGCTTGAGCCGTTACCGGACATGCCCACATAAACATTATGTCCGTCTATCATGATATCGCCGTTTTCTATGTATAATTCATCTTTAGTATAATGCGGGGAAGGAGGAGGAGTGGATATGTATTCAGCGTTACTGCCCATAACTAAAGGCTCTAATACGCGGCGGACAGGCCAGACGCGTTTGCGCCGCATCGGCATGCGAAATGAATTGAGCAGGATGACTTTTGTGCCGACCACTCGAAAGAAATCCGCGCCGTCAAAAGGCATATTTCCTGTCTGCACATTGCCCAGGTATTCTTGCTCTTCCTTATTTTTTATAGGAATTGTCCTATAAACCCTTACACCGTTGTCTCTTAATGTCTTTGCCAATGAATCTAAATCGCGTTTTATCCGTTTATATATGTCCGGGAATGCTATTTTTGTTAATTTGCCTGCTTTTTCTCTTAATCCTCTTTTTCCTTCTTTCGACAGCCACACAAGCGCAGGGATATACTCCGGGTCAACGCTATCGTCCGCCTGGCCGATAACGCATTCTCTCAATTTCCCCCATTCATTCCACGCGCCAATAATTCTTTTTTTAACCATCGGATGCCTCTTTTTTTGTTCCATTGTCGGGAGAACACTATCATAATAAAACAATTTGCCTAACCTTTGATCAAAATAATGTTTTTTTGTCTTCTCGTCAATCAAATTCAACTCTTACCACGTGCTTTGCGATTAACTGTTTCGTGTCTTCTTATGTTTAAATTTTAAAAAACAAATCCTTTGGGGATTACAAGAATATATTTTTTTTACTAATAGCTGAGCAATATTTCCACACGATCACTTCACGATCACAATTTTGAGCACTCGTGAGCAACCGTGAGTAAAACTGAGCACTCATTGCTACCCTGCCCAAACCAAAAAATTATAAAATATTGTCAAAAGATAGAAAAATACCTGCTCATATAATGCCTAAAAACAAGGGAATTTCTTAATAAAACGAAACGAATTGACCCGTGCAGGGGAAGGTTGTAGTACGTTTTTTTTCTCCGCGAGGGCAATTATTTCAGCCCGCCTGCAACGCTACCTGGCTCGGAAAGTGTGTCCCGGTCATACCGACTTAACCCATGCTAAACAAAAAAGGCCCCGCTGTTCACGGAGCTTTTTTTGTCAACCATATTGCCAGCAATTAATCAGCAATAGTTATCATAGACGTCATACGCCAAATACATGTAGTAATCGTAATAATCATTAGCTGAACTGCTGTCGCCATAATACGTGTAATAATAATACATTGCATAAGCGTAATAGTAATAGGTATAAGCCAGAGCGAGATAACTACCGGTTTGCTGATAATATGAGTAATAATACGAGGCATAACTATAATAGGTCAGGTAAGATTGATAGTAGGCCTGCTGGTTCTGATATAACTCATAATAATATTGGGCGTAATTTTTGTAGTAATTGTAATAAGCATTGGCTGAACTGCTGTCGCCATAATACGTGTAATAATAATACGCGGCATAGGCGTAATAGTAATAAGCAGAAGCCAGGTCGTAATAGCTGCCCGTGGCTTGATATTGGGAATAAGATTGCTGGAAAAGACCGTAATAATATAGGTATTGATAGTAAGTATTGTCGCTGCTGTCATTAAGTTTAAGGGTCTGAGTCCACGTACCCTCGCCATAGGGCCGGCACACCCAATCGTAGGTATTAACGCTCTGCCCATGATCAGGCCAGGGATCGTTCACATGCACGGTATCGTCGTGGGTTCCACAGAGGACGACGGCATGCCCGCCGCCGCTATCCCATGCCCAGGCGATCATGACGGGGCGCGAGTTGTCCATTTCATTCGCAAGCGTGCTCAACGACATGGCGTAATCTAACCCCGAGCTGGAAATGCTCCCGAAATGCGAGAGAATCTCATCGCAACCGTGCATGTTGGGATCCGACGAATTGAAAAGATAGTTAGGTATATTTTGTCCGCCAACCGCCCAATTCGCAATTTCCGTTTGCGAGTATGAATATCCGCAGAATGCGAGAATCATCTGGGAGCTGGCGTTCCAGCACCATTGATCCTTCTCCTGATTATACTGCGGGACGCTCAGGACGGATCCACCAAAGCAAGAACTGGTGGCCGCCAGTACGACAACCGCGGTGATCGCAATACACTTCGGAAGACAATGACGAATGTTCATGGTGAATCTCCCTCCTCTTGGATTATCGATTGGGTGCCTTGAGAGCGTTCCGAACAACGGGTTTCAACTGGTCAATCACGTCGGCGACCGTCCCCAGGGTTGCATAATCATTAGCAGGGGCCGCTATTGCTTGCAATGGGTCTGTTGCCGGGGCTTTGTTCGCGGTCAGCCGGGTGAGGTTGTACGCGTCCTTTTCCGGAATGGTAAACAAATACTGCTTAGCCTGGAAAACCACGATCAGCATCGGCTGATAGCCTTGCGATGCCTTCCATTGACGGATGAGCGCTCCCAATTCTCTCGCTAATCCGGCATATCCCAGGGACACCGCTTTCCACTGGTTATCGAGCCGATCGACAACCAAAATGACCCGGGGCTGCCCCGCGATCAGAACGGGGAAATACCACACCGTGGTCGGGGTAACGATGGACGCCACTGTCATCCCGGTCCGATATTGTTCCAAAGCGGCGGGGGTAATCGTATACAGCAGAAAAGGCGTTCCCAGAGAAGCCATGTTCACGGCATCGCCGCGGACAAACCCAAATTCTTCCAACGACTCCACGGGGATTTTATTTAAATACGGTTGAAGTCCCTCAACGGCCGCTTGCCGAACGCTTTCGGGGGCATTCTGTTCAGCCATTAAACAAGGAACCAATAAAATCATTGCCACGACCATTGATACGGCTAATCGTTTTCCAGTTTTCATATTAGTGTTTCCTTGGTTTGTTTGGGTTGAATACGAATCCTGTGTGCCTGCCAGTTATTTAGTTATGCCATCTAGTTCTCCGCATGTATCTATTTAGCCATCCGACCTGTCCGCCGTAGTCTTGACGAAGGAGGAAGACGACTTTTTTGTTAAAAAAATTCCACGATCCATCGCCTCTTTTCCAAGACCAAGAGACACTTCTCCTCAATTTTATAGGCCTAGTTTAAGCCGTTTTGCGTCTCGTGTCAAGAGAAAGATCGTAATAAATTATAACCTGACCGGCCACACTTTCCGAGCCAGGTAGAGAGTTAGTCTGAATCTGTTGTTGATAATAGATCATGAGTGCGGATCTGTCCATCCCCGACGAAGGGAGGGCGTAGCCCGACCACAGTCGGGGATGGAGCCCATTGCGCTGCAAAACGGCTTGGACTAAGATAGCCCAGCTTACTATGCGGCCGATAGTGATTATATTGACACCGGAAATCTTCAATCACCACACGACCCGCCCGCAACGCTGTCGCGCCCGCCCGCAACACTGCGTGTAACGCTGTGGGCAGGTAGCGACTGCGGGTAGGTCACCCATCCTTCGCCGCCGAATGGCTTCCCCCTTCGCTCGGATAGCTTCGGTGGACAAGTCGGAGGGTTCCGCAAGGAGCTTCACCCATCCTTCGCCGCCGAATGGCTATGGCGGGTTTCGCAGGGCTCAACATTTTTGAGCAAGAATGGCTTTTTTGAGCAGAATTGAGCAATCCTGAATAATCTGCCCAAATCAAAAAATGGGCAAAAATTATCAGGGAAGGAGAGAAAAACCTGTTCAAATAATACTGAAAACAATGGTTTTTCTTAATGAAAACAAACGATTTGACATAATGAAAGAAGATTGTATTATTCAATTCTTTCTTCCTCGGGCGATTAGCTCAGTTGGTTAGAGCACTACCTTGACATGGTAGGGGTCGGAGGTTCGAGCCCTCTATCGCCCACCAGCCTACGCGATGAGCCGGGGATCGCGGAGGCTGTCACGCCGTAGTCATACTGAACGAAGTGAAGGATGCGAAGGAGGACCCTTATCCCACGGCCCATCGACTCCGGCTTGGCGCGCCAGCCTTGTCACGCCAGAGAGACTGCGGCGAAGTGAGCAGATCGAGGATGGATATGGCACTAAGTAAAGCCCCGAAGTACTTTTACGTCTACATTCTGCGCAGCATTCCGCACCCGGACCGTCACTACACCGGCTTCACGGAAGACATCGAATCGCGCATTCCTCATCACAACAGCGGCGCCGACGTTCACACGGCAAAGCACCGTCCTTGGCGGCTCGAAACGTGCATAACGTTCAGCAACCGCGAGAAAGCGCTGGCTTTTGAGCGCTACCTCAAGTCAGGCTCAGGTCGTGAGTTCGCTCGTCGCCATCTGTAGCACTCCGTTTCCAAGCAAACCCAAACAACGGAAAGGGGAAAGGGGGCAGTCCAAGAATCTTGGTATTCTCGTTTTGACATGAGTGCGGATGAGGCGTAGAAGATCCTTATGCCAAGAAAACTGAAAATAACATCAGGATTCTCATACTGACCCCTGTCAACCCGCCTACGGAGGAAAACAACCTGGGTAGTCACTGGGCATCAGCTTTGATATTAAGCCTTGTACCAACCCCGCTGTCAATTTTGAATGCAATTCCCAGCCAGCCGAAGCGATCTGATTTTACGTTGCCTATTATCTTGTCGTTCTGCCTGACGGTATATCCGCAATCCGGACTCAGGACTATGCTGATGCCGGTATTCCCGGAATAAAAGGGCGATTCCAGCTGCAGTTCAGCGTTGCCGGATGAAATCTTTACTGCTCTGACAATCACATCGTATCCTGTCTGGACGGAACCGGATATGCGGCGGGCTTTCCACATGGCGACAACCGGTGTTACAAAGCCGGAAAAACGCATATTCCCGGCGCCTTGGCCGGATTCCGCCCTGAACTGTTCCCATACACAGAGTGTCTCTTTGTGATTGCGTTCAAACAAATCAAGATAACGGTCGCAAATCTCTCTGGCCGCCTCCATGGCGCCCATGCCATAGCACGCTTTCCAGAAAAAATACTGCAGCGGCGGCCAGGCTGAACCGTTGGGGTAGCCGTCGCGGCGGTAATAGGGGCTATCCGGTTTGACAATCATGAAACCGTTGGTGGTGAAATATCCGCCCTTACGGAACAGTTTTTCAAATAGTATTCTTTGCCTGTCATCCGGAGCCGAACCGGAAAAAAGCGGCAGATAGTTGAATATCCAGGGAATCTCAAGAAGATTATGCTCGTCAATAATTCTTTCAAGATAGCACGCGTATTTCCTGCTCCAGTAATTTTCATTAAGCTCTTTTTCGACAGTATTGATTTTTGCGCTTAACCCGGTGACATCGTCATTCAATCCTAGGATATACGCAAAAATCCTGAGGATTTTAAGCTGGCGTATGGCGTGGCAAGTAAGCCCGACTGATATCAGGGTTTTGCGGGAATGATCCGGATTAACTGGCAGTGTTTTTTTGTAATCCCATGCGAAAATCTCTCCTTTCGCATAGAACAATGACGGATTATCATCGGCGCCTGAACCACGGAATGTTCCCGCCATGCCGGAGTAATCTTCGCCCGGCAGGGTATCAAATGCCCTTAATGCCAGCCGCTTGAGCTTGTCATAATATTTGGCCGGCAAATCTTTGTTTCCCGTGACGCGGTAAATTTCCCAGAGCGCGTAAACGGCAGTAACTATATAACTGCCGTGGTTGAATGTTTCATGGCCGTTGATTTCAGGATCCGGCATTTGGGCCACAATTTCTTCCGCCAATCCCGGGTTGCAGTCAGCCAAGCCTGCGGCAGTCATACCGCAATCCCATATAAAAAACTTTCCCCATTGCCGGGCCGGAATCGGCCGCGAACACATTGTGTCGGGATTGGGCAAGGAACGTGTGTACTGGCAGTTGTGGCGAGCCTCCCATATAGCATGATAATACGGAAGCGCGGCGGCATCCGGATCTTTAAGGCTGAATGCCGGGGCCGGTACAGGTTGCGCCATATTTTCATCCGGGAAGAAATCTATTATCGCCTGCTTGGAATCCCCGGCCGGCAGAATGATCCATTGGGTGCTTATTTTCAGGCGTTTTTTGGAACGATCGGCAGGATTACAGGGATCCACCGAGGATTCGGCGTTGAGAGGAAAATTGATCCAGAAATTTGAATCCGTTTCAACCATGCTTTTGAAAACCGTTCCGCGTGAATGCATCGCCATGTTAATGCCGTTTAAACTGAAAACGCATTTATCTCCGGAAATCGTTTGCACCGCATATTGCGGTAAATCAAGCCCTTCGCAGGGACAGCAGTAAAGATGAAATTCCCACTCCCGGTCTTCAGCGGAAGGGTTTTCCATATTTATTTCCATGCGCAGGCTGCCGGCCGCGCTGGCGGAAAAATTCACCCGCGCCCGAATATCATTCCGCATCGTCGGAAGATAAATAAAACTCCACTGACGTTTTTCGAGGTCAATATTCCATCCGAGCACCCGCATTTCGTGATTTTCCTCAAACCGCTCAGCCCCCTTAACATACCCGTGAAAAACATCCAGGGCCGGATGAGTTTTAAATTCAGGGTAATTCTGAATCATGACCAGGATAAACTCCAGAGTCCTGGCCTGGCCGTATTCAGGTATATATACGGCATTAGCTCCAAAAGCAGTGGAAGAAACAGGCTGCCATTTTGATGAATTAAAATTCATGGTAGAAAAAATATCATATTGCTGACACCATGCCAAGGGCATTTGAGTGTCAAATCTCTTTTAAAATGGGTTGCCTTGTATCGATCGGATGTAAAACATAGCCCTGCTCATCGCTCCCGCAAATGAGCCTGCGACAAGGTGTGAAAATAAGTTGACCTGTCGGAGTGGGGGAGGATAATCTGCAGAGGAATTTGGGAATAATGTGGATTTGGGGCCAAGCATAGAAAATGATCATTGAAAAATCCTGTGTGGGCCTTGATTGACAGTTGGCGTACCGTTGTCATATCCCGTTAATATAGTGATTGTAGAAGTGATTAGACTTCTGCGAAATGGTCTAAAATCGCGCCCACTCGGTGAGTGGGCCTACAAAAAACAAGGAATTTGTAGGCCGCGTGACCACGCCGGATGCGTGGCAAGCCCCACGCGGCGTATTTCGCAGAAGTCTAGTCGAAGTGATAATATAGGAGATTTAGGTAAATGAAAAATGGCAAGCTCATAGTTGGACAAGTGGGATGCGGCGCGTTTGCTGAAGCCCAGGATTTTCCCAATTTAGTGAAGAATCCGCATACGGAAATCAAATGGTGCTGTGATTTATCGCTAGATTGCGCGCGGAAAATGGCGGCCATGTTTGCAGTTCCAAAGGTCACCAGCGATTATATGGCCGTAATAAACGATCCGGAAGTTGATCTGATCAAAATTTCCACTTCCCATGAAGTACACTTGCCAATTGTCCAGGCCGCCGCCGCTGCGGGCAAACATATCTTCTGCGAGAAGCCTATGGCAATGGAAGAAGATGAAGCCTTCCAAATCGTCCGTGCCGTACGCAAGGGTGGCGTAAAGCTATGTGTTGATCTGAATCGCAGAATGGCGCCGGCAATGCAGGCACTGCGTGATCGCTGGCTTGAACATAAGCATAATCCGAAGCATCAGCCCTGGCGCTATATCGAAGTTGAACGGAAGCAGTTTCCGGAAGAAACGCAGACCCAGTTTCTGGTGCGCATTCAGGATGAATCAACATCGTATCGATTAGTCCATCTTGACCCGTTGCGCGGCGGCGGCCTGATCATAGGCGAATCCGTGCATTGGCTGGATCTGGTCTGCTGGTTCTTTGCTCCCCAGGTTCCGGTGGAAATTAACGCCTGGGGATCAACGCGTTTCAGCCATGGCATCAATCTGATATTCTCCGCGGGCGATACGGCTACAATTATTTTCAACTGCGGCGGTAGTTTTGACTATCCCAAGGAGCTTTATGAAGTTACGCATAACGGCGCGCTTTTGAGGAATCGTTGCTTTGTCGAGAATGAGTACTTTGGTATTCCCGGACTGAATCACGAAACATTTGGCCTGCAACACGATTGTTTGCCTGATGTGGGAACGGAAGGTGGTTTCTGCGGGTATATGCAGAAATCCATGGCTCGAGGCAAAGCGCTGAATGCAAACGCCAAGACCGGGCATGGGACTCTGGCAATGGATAAGGGGCATGAGAAAATGCTGAACAGCTTTGTGGATGCCGTTCTCAATGATAAACCATCGCCATGTGATGAGATGGCGGGTTATGTTTCAATGTACCTTGCGCGGCATGCAATCAAATCAATTGAATTGGGACAGGCCTTGCCAATACTGATTGAAAAACTGACCCCTTGTATAGTCTGATGTTGCCGGGCTATTCCTGACCAATAGTCCAACGGCAGCCGGGACGGTGCCAGTGGTTTGAGCCTAAGTTATTGCGTTGACATGACACCAGGACTCATAATCCCGAACGACATCGGTCTATGCACGTTCGATGAACCTGATTTACTGCCAGACTGCAAATCAGGTCATATCCTATGCCATCCGCCGGGTTAGAATTATTTACAGTTTTTATTTGACAACATCCCTTTAGTCTTCTACTCTTCTAGAAAAGCGGTTATTA
>CAYQNY010000076.1:0-13804 GCA_964418925.1 uncultured Verrucomicrobiota bacterium | reverse complement strand
GAAGGCAGATCCGTCTCCCGCCGTCGCCAAGGCTATGGCGGGCAGGCTGGCGGAAAATTACTTACCATCAAACATGGGCCATCCCAATCACAACCGAGGAATATACACGCACAAGCCAAAATTACCAGCAAAAAAATATTCGGACGCGCAATATTCTGCTTGAAACCGGATAAACAGAGGTATATTTTTTGCTGACTAACTATTCGCGGTTGTTAAAATATAACACCGGCGGGATTCATTCGCCCGCGTATCAATCTCTACGAGAGGAAGGAGTAGCGGTTATGAAAGTAATTATTCAACCGGATACGGCGGCGGCGCAGCTGACAGCGCGCCTGATTGCCAGGGAACTGCGGATAAACCCGCGCCTGGTGCTGGGACTGGCCACCGGCCGCACCATGGAATCAGTGTACGCATACCTGGTGGCGATGCATCAGCAGGAAAAGCTCGATTTCTCCCGCTGTCGGACTTTCAACCTTGATGAATATGTCGGCCTGCCGCCGGATGATAAACATTCCTATCGGCATTACATGAATTTTCACCTGTTTAATCAGGTCAATATCAAGCTGAAAAACACCCGGCTTCCCAATGGCATGGCCCAGGACCTGGCCGCTGAATGCCGGCGTTATGAACGGGCGATTGCCCGGGCCAGCGGCATTGACTTCCAATTACTGGGCATCGGCCAGGACGGGCATATCGGCTTTAACGAGCCGCTCTCCGCCCTGCTTTCCCGGACACGGGAAAAAGCACTGTCGCCGGCAACAGTTGCCCAGAACGGTCCGTTGTTTGGGGATCCGGCCAGAATGCCGCGGCGCGCTTTGACCATGGGCGTCGGCACTATTCTGGAAAGTAAGCACTGTGTCCTGCTGGCAGTGGGGAAAAGCAAGGCCAGGATCATCGCCCAAGCCGTTGAAGGCCCTATCACCGCCATGATTTCGGCGTCGGCGCTCCAGCTTCACCCGCACTGCACCATCATCGTGGATGAAGCCGCCGCCGACCAGCTCCAGGGCACGGACTATTACCGCTGGATTTTCAGCAATGACCCGGAATGGGCCGAATTCCGGTAATATCACGATCATTGACAGGCGGATCGCCCGGGGCGGAGAAATTTTTACCCCAGAATGATGTCCTTCAGCGATCGCTTGGGAACATGATGCACATTCTTTCGGTCCCGCCAGTATTTGATATTTTCGTTCTGCACTTTTTCCAGAACTACTTTTTCCGCCGGCTTACCCAATGCCAGCACCAGCAGAATTGTATAACGTTGGGGAATCTTCAGGACCTGCCGCAGGCGGGCGCGCCGGATCGAACCGATCATGCATCCTCCCAGCCCCCTGGCGGCGGCGCCCAGCATGATGCTCTGGGCCGCAATGCCCTGATCGCAGGCAAAATCCCGGCTGAGAATGGTGTCGCCCAGGATGATGATATATGCTGACGGCCGTTCGCCTGCCGCGGGGCCCGGCCAGGGCTTAAGATACCCGGCCCAGGCCAGGCAGGGAAAAATCAGGGCGTTTTGCCGCGGATCACCGGACAGCAGATACTTTAACGGCTGAACGTTCCCCCCGGATGCCGAGAGGCGCGCCAGATCCACCAGCGCGCGCAGAGTGGATCGGCTGATCCGGACCTTTTGGACAAACCGCCGAAAGGTCCGGTTTTTTTGCACCAGCTGTTTGAATGTCGGGTAATTTATCATGCCTGCTCAAGTTTTTGTTGCACGTTTCAAAATTTGGGATTGGTCCCCTTGTCAGCCGGATTATCATAAATGATTTTACCGTTACAGATAGTCATCCGGATATCCAGGGAGGGTTTTATTTCCTGCTGAAGAGCGCGCACATCGCCGGCCAGTATCACAATATCGGCCAGCATGCCCGGAGCAATTTTTCCCTTAATTTCAGAGCTGTATTCAGTAATATTAGTATTCACAGTGTAGGCATTCAAGGCTTCCGGCAGGGTGATTTTTTGTTCCCTGGCGCCCTGAAACCACGGTTGACGGTTGACCGTGTGGTGAATGCCCGTCCGGATGTCGCAAGGCACAATCGGCCAGTCGCTGCCAAACACTAATACGGCGCCGTTGGCCAAGGCACCTTTCCAGGCAAAAGCGGTATTCCATTCTTTTTGGGGCACCAGTTCATGCCAGATCGTAACCGGCGGGCTCTCATGGGGCTGCATTGAAGTCACCACATGTTCTTGACCGAAACGCCGGGCATCTTCCTCGCGGCACATTTCAATATGCTCAATCCGGTGCGGGATTTGATGGCCGCGCGCCTGGTCTATGTCTTTATGCCTGGCGCGGGCCCTGGCAATGGCGTCCAGCATTGACTTGACCGAACCGTTGCCGATGGAATGGGCGGCAACCTGCAGGCCGAGTTTATCGGCAAGTTCCACCACCGCGTCAAGCTCTTCCTGGTTAAACTCCGGGATGCCGGCGGTAGGTTTCTGATCCAGCCGGTAGGCGGTATTTTTTTCTATCACTCCATCGATGAATATCTTGACTGTGTCACAGCGTATCTTGGTGAGAGCGTTAAGGTGTGCAGGCATATTGCCGGCGCGATGCGGATTATTCCTTTCCAGGTGCGGCTGAACATATATTTTATGGATGGTGTTTTTAATATGCCGGGATAATTCCAGAAAATCTTGGATCAGCGGATGATTCCCGACGGCGTTGTCTTGAGCGGCCGATTCTTCAAGATGATTGTGCCTTGCGCCACCGGTCTCATGGAGCATTGCAACCAGAAAATCATGTAAATCAGCCGCGCAAATCTCATTCCTGCGAGCTTTGGCCAGCGTGTTACGGACCAGATAAGCCCGGTAAACGTCCGGGAGCATATTGTTATCCGCGATAGATGAAAAAGAAGTGCTGATCCGGATAGGAAGCTCGCCGCGTTGTTCAAGTTCAAGAACCAGAAGCAGAAATGAAATATCTTCCTCCGGCTGGGCGAGCGCCATCCGGTGGACACCCGTAATGCCCAGGCTGGCCATTTGATCGCACACTGTTTTCAGGTCGGCCAGTTGTTTTGCAATTGGTCTGGGAAAACGGGCTTGCAGAGGACCACCCACCAGGAAATACACTTCCGGTTCGTGGAATTCGCCGCTCGGCATATTGTCCGCACCAAGCACGATTTTATCGTCTAAACCAAGCTCCTCAATCAGGGCAGGATAAGGCGGCATGGGATGCAACAGACCGGCCGCCGCAATGGTTTTGGTGTTGGCCCAGGCGGTATGCAGGTCATGAGCGTAAACCAGAACGGGTTTGTCCTTGACGATATCATCAAGAAAATGCCGGCAGGTTTCCGGGGGAATAAGCGGGGTATCAAAATAATGCAATCCAAAGACATATAGGACCTGGTTCTCCGTGTTGGCCCTGGAAAATTCAATCAGTTTTTGTTTGAACTCATCAGCCGTTTTCACCGCTTCCATGTCACAACCCTGAAGCCTCTGCATGCCGACCGAAAGATGCAGGTGTGAATCGGTGAACCCGGGTAAAACCGAGTTGCCTTTGGCATCCACGATTCTGGTGTGAGCATCGGTTTTAATTTTAATCATGCCGGTATTGCCGACTTTGGTGATCACATTGTTGGCGATGGCAATATCCTGCGGCCGGCTTGGCTGATCGTTAAACAAAACGGCGTTTTTAATGACAATATCGGCAACCGCGTCCGGGTTGTATTTCAGGGGCGGTTCAATTAAAGAAGTGCTGTCAGCCTGGTAATCAGCAATGCGGATTTTGTCTTTGCGGGCCTTAAAAATTTCAGGGTGCTTGTTAACCATTGCTAAATGCAGGGCCATGCCAAATCTCTTCGGGTAACGCATGCGTGTGCCTTTCTTGTATAATTATGAATAAATCTTTTCCCGGCGCAAAAACAGTTCAATCAAAATGTTCTCGTAATTATTATCTTAGCCTGAATTAGTCAGGAAAGCCATGCTTTCCTGACTAATTCAGGCTAGGCCTTACACAATATTTTTATTATCGCCTTTATGCCGCCGATCTATATTATTTGGCGTTTATATGACAGTCTGCGGTTCCCGGCCAGGCCGGCACAATAAAATGGCCACAGGATTTTTAAATGAAAGGAGCGAACGCATGCAAGGTTCAACCATAAATCAGCGCCGGTTGGTCGGTGATTTGCGGCGGCTGGGCATCAAGAAGGGTGATCGTATTTTTGTGCATGCGTCATTTAAAAAAATCGGTCTCGCCAGGGGCGGCCCCAAGGTAGTGGTGGCGGCTTTGCAAGAAGCCGTGGGCCCGCAAGGGTCGCTGGGCATGCCGGTGTTCCCCTTTTGCTTTTCGCCGGAGACTCCCTTCGACCCGGCCACATCCCCAAGCAAGACCGGGGTCATCACGGATACATTCCGGAAGACGCCGGGTGTGGTGCGGAGCTATTCGCCCTCGCATTCGGTCGCGTTCTGGGGGCAGGATGCGGCCTATCTTGTGAGCGGGCATGGCGATATCCCGCCCTATGCACGACCGGGACCGTTCGGCAAACTTTACGATCTGAATTTCAAAATCGTCATGCTGGGATGCGGGCTGGCGCCAAATTCCACCATTCATGCCATCGAGGACTGGGCGGAACTGCCCTATACCGTGCACGGTGTTACCACCTGTTACTGCCGGACGGACCCGGACCGGCAGGGACGTTTGTATCAGCGGATGCCGGTGGGGCATCGCGATTTTTACATCGGCGGCGAGCCTTCGCTGAAATGCAAATACGCCCGGCTGATGCGGCAACATCGCAAACTGCATTCCGGCGCCGTCGGCCAGGCGCCGGTCCATTGGATGTATGCCCGGGATCTGGTGGATCTGTCCATGGCAGAACTGGATCGGCATCCGGACTTGTTCCTGTGCGATAATTCCAAGTGTGACAGTTGCCGGACGAACCAGAATGAGTTGGCAGCCTGGAAACGCAACGGCGGAACCCGCTGGGACTGGGTGCGGCTGGGCCGGGCCAGGGTATGCATCACCCCGGGGGTGGATACCTGGACCAACCACGGCATGGGACCCGGCGTCTTGTGCGAAGGCGTGCTGGATGATCTGTATGCCCGCGTCCTTTTATTCCGCCAAGGCTGGCGGAAATGGGTCATCGTAACAACCGACCTGCTGCATATAACCCGGGATATGACGGACATGATCAAGACGCGCATCAGCCGGCGCGCCCATATTGCGCCCGAGCATATCGCGATATGCAGTTCCCATACCCACTATGGACCCGCCACCGGCGGCAAACATATCTGGAAGAAAGACGATCTCCGCGATCAGGCCTACATGGAAACGCTGGCTGTTAAAATTGCCGGCGCGGTTTACACGGCGGCCCAGGAAGCCATCCCGGTGACCATGGGCTTTGAGAAACAACGGGTTGATATCGGCGGCATCAACCGCCGCGTGCGGATGCCGGACGGGAGTTATAAATTTTTAGGTGCCGCGCAGCATTTGAAGCCGAACGGCCCGGCGGCCAGGGTCTTCGGCATGATCTTTTTTTATGATCCGAACGGACGCTTGGTCGGCGGGCTCGGTCATTATTCCTGCCACCCGATTTTTACCCCCATTCATTTACGGAAGGTCACGGGGGATTATGCCGGTCTTTTCGCGCAGACGGCGGAACGGGAAGCCGGCGCGGGCTGTGTGATCGGGTTTCTCCAGGGCACGCTGGGGGATCAGATGCCGCACAAGTTTTGTACCCGCTATGAACTGGCAGTCAAGGCGGGCCAAACATTGGCCTACCATTTTCTGGACCGGAGCCGGCACGTCAAGTCCCGGCCTTTAATGAAGATGGCCTTGTGCACCAAGCTGCACAAGATTCGATTGACGACCCGGAAACACCTGGTTACACCCATCCAGGGGATTGGACTGAATGACGTGGGCCTGGGCGTGATTGGCGGCGAAATGTTTTTTGAACTCACCAAGCCGTTTGAAAAAGCCGTGGGTGTAAAATCATTGCTGGTCGGCGTGGCCAACGACGGATTGGGATACCTCCCGACACGCCGGGCATTCAAGCATCCCACGTATGAAGTCAATGGATGTCAGGGATGGATAGGCGGTCAAGCCGGCGTGGGCGAAGAATTGATCCAGGTCTGCGCCGGCCTGGTGCAACAGGCTCGAAGCGCTCGCTGATGACGGCCGGGCTGGCCCGCCGGCATTTCAGCGTGCCACGGCAACGACCCATCAAAGTGGCTGTTGAAAAACATCTCAAAGAACGGCCACGACGAAGCCCTTCGACAGGCCCGTTCGACAAGCTCAGGGTCCCGAGCACGGTCGAGGGGCTCAGGGCCTTGAGCGAAGTCGAAACGGCGTGGCCCTCCATACAGGAAAAAAAGAGCCTTTTTGATCATGGAGGGACGCGTCCCGCCCAACGCGGGACAAGCTCTGTTTAGCACGCGTTTCGCGTGGTCGCGTCCGTGTCCTTTTTCAACAGCCACTTAACGGGTGACACCAGTATATCCGGATCATATCCGTTCCGGCGTCTCGATACCCAACAAGCCAAGTCCCTGGCGCAGAATCCGGGCTACAACATCGCACAGGCGGACACGGCTTTCGCGGATGCCGTCCGGCGCCTTCAGGAACGGCACATTCTGGTAAAACGTGTTATATATTCCAGCCAGAGCGAACAGATAATCAGCCAACATGCTGGGTTTGAATATCCGGGCCGACACCCTGACGGCCTCCGCAAAGCGCACGACATGGAGCGCAAGTGTCCGCTCCACCGGGTCGTCGAGACAAATGGGAAACATTGCCGGATCCCGGCCGGGATAGAGATCCCGGTACTTATCCTGCACGCTCCGGATGCGGGCATAGGCATACTGGAGGTAAGGGGCGGAATTACCATCCAGCGACAGGGCCTTATCCCAGCTGAAGGTAACCAGGCTTTGCGGGTTCTGACTCAAATCAGCATATTTGACGGCACCGATGCCCACGGCCCGCGCCACGTCTTTTTGCTGATCGGGCGGCATATCCGGGCTGACGTTACGGACCACGGCCAGGGCGCGAGTTTCGGCTTCATCCAGCAGACGCTCCAACTTGATCACATTACCCTGCCGGGTCGAAAACGTACCTTCCGGCAGGCGCATGAGTCCGAACCACACATGCTGCAGATGGGCATGGATTCCGATTTTTTTTCCAATCGTGAAAATCTGCTTAAAATGCAACTGCTGGCGCTCATCCGTGATATAAATAATGGATTCCGGATTGAATTCTTCCTGGCGGCTGATCAGGGTAGCCAGATCGGTAGTGGCATAGTTGAAGGCGCCATCGCTCTTACGGACGATGCAGACCGGCAGTTTTTCGTCCTCCAGAAAAACCACGAGCGCGCCCTCGCTTTCACGGGCCAATCCCTTCTGTTGAAGCATCTCCGCCACGCCCGGCAGACGCTCGTTGTAATGACTTTCCCCGCGGGTCAAGTCAAAGGACACCCCCAAACGCCGGTAGAGGCGCGCAAACTCCTCAAGGGATAATTCGACAAATCGGCGCCAGAGAGTTTGATTATCCTGATCGCCCGTCTGAAGCTTGACCAGTTCCTGGCGGCATTGCTGGAGCCATTCGTCGCTGGCGCGTGATTGCTCGTAACTCTTCACATATACCCGTTCCAACTCCTCCACGGGTGCACGGTCCAGGGCCTGCTGATCTACAAAATGCCGGTAGCCCATGATCAGAATACCGAACTGCGTGCCCCAGTCCCCGATATGATTATCGGCAATGACCCGATAGCCCAGGAAACGATAGATACGGTCCAGGGCATTACCAATCACCGTCGAGCGGATATGGCCAATATGCATCGGCTTGGCCACATTCGGGCTGGAATAATCAATGACCACCGTCCGGCCAGTGCCAGGAGTTGGCACTCCCAGCCGTTCGTCCTTCAGAATTTCCGACACATGATCTGCCAGCCAGGCCGTCTTCAGGCGGATATTGATAAATCCGGGGCCGGCGACATCCATCCGTTCCACGCTGGCATGTCGTTGCGCGCGATCCACAAGACTTTGCGCAATATCGCGGGGCTTTTGTTGCAACGTCCGGGCAAGGGCCATGGCCGCATTACACTGGTAATCACCGTAGTCCGCCGAACCGGTCGGCACGACCTGAATGGACGTTTCTTCCCCTGCTATGCCAGGGAAAGCCTGATTAAACTCAGCCCGCAGCCATTCAGTAAGCATCTGATCAATCGGGGTCATGAGAGATAAAACGTAACAATTCAAGGAGTCAGAATTCAGAATACTTCGAGAATACGCCTCCAGTAAAATGTCCTTACCGGATCCCTCATTCTGTCTCCTGAATTCTGACTTCTGACTTCTGACTCCTGATTAGTTATAACCTTATTTAAAACCCATGGCCAGGCGATATATCCAGTTAGCCAGAACCATCAGGCCGGCCACGCCAAAAAGCCATCCGCCCTGTTTCCCGCTCATACTCAGCCAGCGCCCCCGTTCCACGTTCACACCCAGAATCAAGGCGGCCGCATTCCAGGCAAAAATCAAGGCCGTCAGCCCATATAACACAACGACCAGGGGACAATCATGAAGGACCGTCATCCAATGCCCATTGGCCATGGCAACAACCCCCCGCGTCCAACCGCAACTTGGACACGGATACCCCGTCAGCCACAGAAAGGCACAGGTACGGACAGAGAATTTATCGAGCGGAAGAAAAAACGATGCCAGCAGGACCATTCCCGACAACACCACCCATGGCAGGTGGCGAAGCGCCACCTGCCCATACCCCCGCGGACGCGTCACCCGGAATAATCCCCATCCACCGTTACTCATAAATCATACGGATGTGGGCGTCGGCGCCGGACCGAACACATCCCGATAGGCCACGGTCAGACAACAAATGGCAATCGGCAATGTGACGACCACGCCAATACCACAGGCGATCGCACCGACCATGCCGATTACCATAACGACCACCACGAACCCGAGTAAGGGAAAGAAACTACCTTTGACGCGGCGGATACTTTCCATCGAAGCCGGCCAGAACTCCATCCGGCGATCCACGATCAGGAACAGGGCAAACATAAGCAGTGTTTTCAGACCAATGATTAAAAGCACCGACAGCACTTGGCCCACACACACAATCATACTCAACAAACCAACCGCCACAAAAGCCAGGACACTCCACACCAGCCAGAAGAGAAAGGTATTCAGAAAATAATCAAAACCCTTGAACACTGCGCCGATATCCGGCTTGGGTTCTTTCTTATCCAGAAGGTTGAGGGCAATTAACAATACACCGGCCAACATCGGTCCGGTAAGAATGCCCCCGGTGGCTCCGCCAATCACAACCGCCAGCAAGGTGGCAATAATCAGCACCAAGGCGTTCTCCTTGAACAAATCAAACCCCTGCTGAATCCACTGACTGAATTTAACTTCAATCTTCTGCTCGTCCATGACTACCCCTCCTTGATTAATAATTAATCTACCGCCCGAACACCATCTTATTTATCCATCATAGGGTCTTGACCCCAATAGAATACAGAAAAACTATAATACATTGCCGGGCACAAGGCAATAGTCTATTTCAGCTATTTTAATCGTAACTACTCAGGAGTCAGAATTCAGAATTCAGGAGTCAGAATGAGGGCGCCGGCAAGGACATAGTGGAGTGTCGGAGTACCGGAGTATGGACGTATCGGAGCCGGAAAAAATAAACACCGACACACCGATGCGCCGAAACACCGTTACGTTCAGCAATGGGAGGCGTATTCTCAGAGTATTCTGAATTCTGACTCCTGAATTCTGAATACCTGAGTAATTACTTTTAATCCTTCATGACAGGCTTCCCAGAGTCGCTGAGCCGGAATATCATGGTCAGCACATTGACATCATTTTCCCGCCGGTAATCCGCCTGCTCAGTCATCTGCCGGATGAGAAAAATGCCGAGACCGCCGATCTCACGTTTTTCAAGGGACACAGACATATCCGGTTTAGCGCGTTCAAAGGGATTAAACAGACACCCGCCATCGCGGATTTCCACCTGCAAGCACGTCCCACCCTTTTCCAGAAGACAGGCGATCTCAATCCATCCAGCGCCCTCCGGAGGATAGGCATAATGGATAATATTCACGAGCGCTTCTTCCAGCGCCAACTGGATTTTGAATTGCGTCTCATGGGGACATCCGCAATCCCGGATTTTTCCCCGGACGAAATCCTGAAATGGATCGAGCGATTCCAATACGGCAGGAAGCTTTAAGCGGGTTGGAACATTGTCATGGGGTGGTTTCAAGCGCCGCCTCCACCGTATCGAAAGTAGGAAACATCGCGGCAAACCCGGATATATGAAAAACTTCCTTGACCATACCCTGTAGATTGCACAACGCCAGTTTGCCCCCCTGCGCCTTGATTTTCTTATCCACACCGAGAATACTGCGGAGACCCGCACTGCTGATATAATCCAGCCCGCCCATGTCAACCACCAGAGATTTGTCTCCCGCCTGAATGATTTTATCACACGCCTGATCAAAACCCAACGAGGTCGCCACATCCATACGACCTTTGAGACTCACCAGCACCGCCTCACCTTTTTTCGTCGAAGTAATTTCCATGACAGTATTCCTTTCAATAATTAAAACTAGTCAGGATATATTACTCGCCGGGGTGGGAAATTCCAACTCTTTTTCTTGAACTGATTTTTTCTCGACGCACGGCATGATTTGCGCTAGTGTCTCCTTGCAACCATCAAGCCCAAACCAAGCGAGGAACATCGTGGGATTAACTCTAGTACAGGAAACCGAGACGTTAAGTCACGTTGCCCTGACGGGCCGACTGGATGCGCCCGGCGTCGAGGCGCTGGAGAAGTCATTTCTGGCGCACACGGCGGCGCGCGGCAAGCCTGCTCTCGTAGATATATCGGAAGTCACATTTATCGCGTCCATGGGCATCCGCATGCTAATCAGTTGCGCCCAATCGCTGCAGCATGCCGGAATGAAGATAATTCTGATCCATCCCCAGCCGTTGGTCAAGAACGCCCTGGGCATGACCGGGATCACTGCGCTGATTCCCATCGTCCCTGATTTCAAGCAGGCTATGGCACTGCTGGCGAACAAATAATCCGCCGGAAATACGCAAGACAATAAGCCTATGCCGAATATCCCGTCAGATAAAAATCAACTTGGTATAACAATCCAAAAAAAATCGACGTTATAACAGCGACTGAAACAATACCGAGGGGGAAACGCCATGGTCCGAATAACGCCACAAGATGGAAAATTAAACTGCGCTTTTGAAGGCTCGCTGAACACGATAACATGCCTGGAGCTGGAAAAGGAACTCCTAACCCGAATCCGCGAAGCGAAACTTCCCGTCGTGTTCGATATGCAGAAGGTTGATTTCATTGCCTCCGCATTTTTACGCATCTACCTGATGGTGTTCAAAGAAGCGGGACCGGATCATCTTTCAATCATCAACCTTCAGCCAGCCGTTAAAACTGTGTTCAAAATTGCCGGCTTTACCGACCATATCCCAGGGGTTTGACAAGAGCGCGCATACCAGTTTTTATTGGCGATGCGTTGGCTCTGCCAGGCAATACGCCATCCAATGCCAGGCCCGTACCTATGTTTGCGGAATATCCAGCACATACATCCAGTGATATTCCGGCACCGCCACCTGATCCAGACCGATGTCCTGACTGGCCGCAACGCTCAAGCCTTCATTCCGGAACAAATATTCCCAACCCTCCGGCGAATTGAAATTGAACGGCACATTGACGTTATCATGCAGGACACAGTTGTAGAACCAGTCGAAGAACATATTGAAACGCCGGTTAACTTCATTCAGGTATACCGACTCGTTGACGATGATGCGCTTGCGGGTGACACGGATAGCTTCGCGCAGGACGCATAGCGGATCGTCGCAATGATGCAGAACCGTGATGAGAAAACAATAGTCGAACGACTTGGAGGGGAACGGCAGGCTGAGTCCGTCGTACAGGGCAAACGGCAGTTGGGTCTGGTTATAGTTGACGACATCCGTGAGTTGGATTTTGCGCTGGTCTCCGGCCAAGGCCTGGGCGATCATGCCATCCCCGCACCCGACATCCAGAATACTACCGGAACCGACGAACGGCGAGACCTGCTGATAGATTTGATGCGATCGTTGTTTCAGGTTGGCATTAATCCGCTGGCCAAGATCCAGGGTCAAGAGCAGATTCTTAAGTTCATTTTCAATTTCATTAATCGTGGCATAAGTACGGCAGGTATCAAAGATGGAGTCCACAGCCCGGAGCGCCGGATCGGACTCAATACCCAACACACGGAACAGGTCCAGGAGAAACTGGCGGGCATTACGCAAGGCCTGCTCGTTCACGGGATTTTGCCGTTTCAGTACATCCAGGATCTGCATGGTTCCTTCGCCCATCGGCAAAAGATCCCCCAGCCCCACAACGGTCAGCACCTTGCGCACCGGCACCTGGGCGCGGATCAGTTCCAAGAATCGATCTTCAGACTGGACTCGTTTAAACGCAGACAACAACGACCTCACGCCGGCACTGCTGATATAATCCACCTTAGCCATATCCACGATCACCCGGGGCACAACCGCCTCCAAAGCCTCACACAACGCCGCATCCACCAACGCGGCGGAAGCCGCATCCAACTGTCCGCGCAGGCGCAGCACAATCCCATTAGCCAATTTTTCCGATGTGATATTCATGCTCATATCTCCCTCAATAATTTACCAATTGTATTCTATAAAATTTCGAGAGGCAGGTAAATGATTCTTTGCTCCTGTATTGAACGGCTTGATTCTTGCCGGGAAAAAGAATATAAAGCGAATATGCCATGGTTTAAGGACACTGTCCTATGATCAAAGATGCCCAATACTGGGTCAACCGCTTACGCCTGCAAAAGCATCCCGAAGGCGGGTTCTTTCGTGAAACGTACCGGGCGGAAGAAAGCATGCCCGCCAACACCCTGCCCCAGCGTTTCAAGGGGGCCCGGTCTTTTGCCACCGCCATTTATTTTCTCCTTCAAGGCCGCGAGGTATCGCGCTTCCACCGCATCAAATCCGACGAACTGTGGCATTTCTACACGGGCTCTGCGCTGACCGTGCATGTCCTCAATCCCGCCGGCCATTATACCGCTCTCCGGCTGGGGGCGGATCCGGTACAGGGTCATGAATTCCAGGCTCGCATTCGGTCCGGATGCTGGTTCGGCGCCACCGTCAATGATCCTCGATCTTATGCTCTGGTCGGATGCACCGTCGCCCCCGGATTCGACTTTGCCGATTTCGAACTGGCCGACCGACACCAATTGCTGTCACAATACCCACAACATATTGAACTTATCAAAAGGTTAACACAATGAAAACACGCTGGGGTCACTGGCTGTTGCTCTGCGGTCTCGCCGGCATTACCGTCACGGCAGACCGCCAACGCGGCGGCCATGTACTTGACTGCCGCCTGATTAAAGGCCAGGCCTGTCTTGATCTAACGCCTGTATTTACCCTACAGTTGCCGGAAAAGGGATTCGGGCGGCTGGAACTGAGCGGCAGTCACGCCCGGGAATTAAAGGCTGTGGAACAATAAAAAAGCTTGGTGTAGAATAGCAGAATAAACTGGAAATAAAGGGTACAGGAAATCACCCCCGGCAAAAAGTATGCCGAGTGTGACTTAATAGCTCAATCCTAAAAACTATCGTGAACTCTCCGCCGTGATGATGCCCCGCCCACCTGACTTTCTTTGTCACTACGGTTTGACTATCAATAATTGATGGTCAAATAATTCCGTACACAACGGGAATCCACCGAAATCCACTACCGCTTGCTTTACCCCTGGCGTAAGCACGTATCCATAATCATGGAGCATTATCATTCCATGACTAACCAG
>CAYQNY010000075.1:0-13810 GCA_964418925.1 uncultured Verrucomicrobiota bacterium | reverse complement strand
AAGGCGGCGACGGGGCAATTCACCCCCGCCATCATCATTTCCCATATTTCACCCGCTTTTCCCGGACCTGAAAGCCTATCCGTTTGCGATGCGGCTCGGATGGAGTCATGATTTGCCGAAGCGCGTCAAAGACCACCCGGAATTGGGCGTCATATTTCTTCTCCAGTTCTTCCAGTTTCCGGGCGAGGTCAGCATGGGTAGCCATGAGTGCCCGCAGTTGGACGAAAGCACGCATGCTGGCGATGTTTACGCGGATAGCCCGTTCACTATGGAGCACAGCAGAAAGCATCGCAACTCCTTGCTCCGTAAAGGCATAAGCATTCCTGGCATGCTTGATGGTGGATGAACATATCACAGATTGTGATATGTTCCGTATCTCCTCGCGTGTCAATCTAATGCGTTTGCTTGACACTCATCGCGCCAACCGCAGGAATTTATTTTGGCCTGGTTCGATTCCGGAGCTTGGCAACCAAGGCATAGACGCTTATGGCCTGCTTTTCAAAGCGCATCAACAGACGGCATAACGCCCCCCCGCACCGATGCCAGAGCCACAGCCAGGCACACAACCACCACCCCGGTCCCCCACCCCGGTCCGCCCGGCCCACGGGAACCAAACCATAGACCATGGCCTGCCGCCATGTTCTTCCGATCTCACTACCCTTGATATCAAATTGATCGTTCGTCAGTTTCATAAATAACCGGCTGAAGCTATTTTAAGTTTATATACAGGAATTTCCCGCCAGAGGCGGATCCGCCTTCGGCGGACAAAATTGCCATGAGTTCGCCCCGGCGAATATTTGTAGGAGCCGAACCCCGGTTCGGCGATACGCAGACAGAAATCGCCGCATTGGGATGCTACTCCTACATGAGAGATCAGACCAAGTTGCCGCCCCTGGCGGCCTAATTTATACATAGAAACGTATGGCATCATATTCAGCTTGCCGCGGCTACAAAAAATACGCATTTGTTGACAGAATAACAGGATTCCCCGGATATTTCAGGCCAATCTTTAACCAGTTCTTTCTTACCGCTTACTGCTCACTGTTCACTGCTTACCCCTCACTATCTTGCCCAGGCGCTGTCTGACACCATGCCACAGGTTAATCGCCCTCCGCAGGAGGGGCAATCCCAGCGTCGTCCATCCGTAGAATCCCAGGCGCAGGCCGGGAATTCGCATCATCCAGGGATACAAATCCCAGAGCCTCAGGAGATACAGTTTGATACGCAGCGGCGGATCGTGCGCGCCGTTATATTGATCCACGTGATGTTTCCACTGCAGGTGTTTTACTTCGTCACTGCGGGGGAATGCCAGGCGCATGGTGAGCGTATGGGTCAGCCAGGGCTTGACGTCGGCCACGGATAAGTTGAGGAGTGTTGCGGCCGCCGCGTAGCGTTCCACGGCCTGCGGAATTGCCCGCTGAAGCGGCGCGTATTGCGTGTCCTGCTCTCGCTCCATGATCCGCTCCGGATGATTTTCCGGCTGGAATACGGGCTGAATAACGCTCTGAGCGCCATGAACACGTCCGTTTTTTTCTTCATAGCCCGTAACCCCCGCGTGCGGCGCGCGGAAAGCCTCCTCAAAAATGTTGAGGGCATAAGTCACGGCATTGCCCGTTATCGCCGACCGGTCGCGGTCATAAATAAACCCCTCCAGGGTATTACCATCGCTGGTTGGATACGGAATTCCACGGGTGGCGCCGAACACCAGCCCGCGCAGTTTCGGCTTGTCCGGCCGATGCTCAATGGCTTCGTAAAGGAAGCGCTGGATCGTGCCCAGCCAGCCAATATCCACCACGCCCACTGCGGGCAGTTCGAACAAACCTTCCTGCTCCAGGTAACGCTCCACCCGCAGTCCCCGTTCCCGGGTTTGCTGTTTGACTGTCGCCTGGAAATCAGTGTCTTTCAACAGCAGGTCGAACCGATGCCACCGGTCCTGGGTCCACCCGGCGTAAATGGGGTTCAGCGGCGCGCTGGCTGTCAGACCATGCCGGGCCAGGAATGGCGTCAATCCCTTCAAGTCCAGTCCGAACACGCGGCAGATATCTTTCATATCCCGGTTTTTGGCCGGGAGCAGGGCGAGCGGGGCATCAGCATGGGTCAATCCCCGCCGGGCGCAGGCGGCGCCGGCCAGGGCCACGCGACTGACATAAAGGTAACGCGCTTCCGGCGCCGCGCCGTCAGGAAACAGCCATGGCACGGCCTGCTCCCACGCCTGCATCAGCGTCCGGCCTTCCCGCGAAAAAAAGTATAATCTCTGGAGCCCCAATGTCCGCGCGCGTTCGGCCAGATGCTGGATAAAACCGCCGGCCAGCAGACCGAAAAAATGGTAGCCAAACGCGTAGCGGGGATCCATGGCGCCATTTTCACCTTCCAGCGGAAGCATCAGTTGCTGAACCAGACGGCCTTTCCAGAACGGGCGCTTAGCCGCCGCGCGCTCATAGCGGCGATATAACGCCTTCCGATGCGCCTCGGAAGCATCCCGCAGGACCAAGGCCCGGATACCCAGCGCCGCCGGGCGCACGCCATCGGAAAACGGACTATCCCCGATGTGCGTCCAGCGGGCCGTATCCAGATGCTGTTGTTCCTGCAGGCGCCGGAAACCGGCGCCCGAAGCCTTGGCCATGCAGGCATCCGCCGACGAAACCACACCCGTGAGATACGGCAAGAATCCGACGTGTTCGACCAGCGGGCGAATGTGCGATGACGGCAGGTAGATATCCGTCATCACCCATATCCGTTTACCCGCCGCGTGCCAGCGGCGGATCAAGTCCACCAGTCCGGCGCGCGGTACAATAACAGCTTGTTCCAGCTTCAGTTCCCAGTCAGTCACGTCTTGCAGTAAAGATACCGGCAGGCGGTTGCCGAAAATACGGGTCAGCAGTTCACCCATGAACTCCGGGTAACACGCTTCATGATCGGGATAGAGGGCTCCATTCTTCCGGCGATGGGCCTGCTCGATTTCAGCGCGCCATTGGAGACAAGTCTGCCAGGAACAAGCCAGGCCGGCCTGCCCGGCCCGCGCGGCAATATAACGGGCCACGGGGATTTTTACCTGATCCGGATCGGCCAGGCGCCGGATAACCAGCGTGTCAAAAAGATCAATCGTCAGAATATCCACGGAACCGGCGAGAGCATCCGCCGCGTGCACCAGGGAACTTACGGTATAAAAAGTGCGGACACTCATACATTACTTCCAGTAGCATTCCCCAGGATGCTCAGGCTGTAGGCTATTAGTACCTAAAACGTTCGGAACTGCGATATCACGCCATCGGCAGACCCGCCTCTGGCGGGAACAACAAGAAAAAATGCGTCACACCGTGACGCACTACAACTGTAGCGCCGCACCCCGCTCTAAGCGGGGTAAACGGCGCTTGCCACGCCAGAGGCGTGGTGCGGCGAACTTGGGTTGCGGGCACAGCCCGCCTTAGAAAAACCTCACACCTAAAACTTAATACCCGAATTTTGCACGTTGTGCGCACAAAATTCGCCCGTAGGGCCGTCGTCACCCCGCAAATGCGGGGTGACAAGGGGTTAACCACTTGCGTGGGCGGATAACCCAACGGGTTATTCGCCCAACGCGACGTCTTTTCGCCAATGCCTTACCGGTATTGGCGAAAAGTGAATATTGCGCGAATATCGCGCAATATTCAGGTAATACCTTTTAGCTTTGTGGCCAAGGCCCGTATGCCCTGGAGCCGGCTCAGCATCCGGATTTTCAACCGGTAAAGCCGGGCAGTCGCAGCCGGCCGGTTCCGCTCAATAACCAATTCCTGTTCCAGTTCGATCAATCGTTCCAGGCCGGCCTGTACCAGAGCACGGGATGCCGCCGGCACGGAGGCGAGAAGGTATTTAAGGATCACCTGCTGATCCTGTTCCCGGGCCATGATCGCTCCCTGGCCCAGCGTATTACCGCCATGCAGACGGTAATACAGCAGTTTTTCGTCGCCGAGATAGCGCACCTGTCCGGGGAAAGCCAGCAGGACCCGGAATATATAATCATAATCGTGCAGGAACCGCAGGGCACAGAAATCACCCACCTGTCGCATGGCCTTTGCCGTAAGAAACAGGTTGGAACTCGTCACCATGAAATTACCTTTGAGAAACGCCTGGATCATATGGCCGCATGCAAAGAAATAGCGGCGGTTCTTCTGATGCCAGCAATTCCACGGATGGCCGGGATCGGCAAGCTCACGGCCGCCGGCGTCAATGGGCTGGACATCGGTAAACAGGCAGGCCGCGCCGGTTGCCTGTTGTTCGGCCAACAGGCGCTGGAGACGGTTAGGCGGATAGATGTCATCGGAATTCAGGAGCGCGATAAAGCGGCCCCGGGCAAGATGCAGACCGCGGTTCAGCGTGTTATACGCGTCCTGGTTTTCCTGGCGATGCCGAACCAGGCGAAGATCGCGGAACCCCTGGATAACCTCCCAGGTCCGGTCGGTGGATCCGTCATCAATCACGATGAGTTCAAAATCCCCCGCTGTCTGGGCCAGCACGCTTTCGATTGCCGGTCCGACATACTGCTCATGATTATAAGCGGGAGTAATAACGCTGACAACAGGTGTTCCCATATCCTCCTCAATCCATTAAAGCATGAGCGTATCTTTTTTGAAAGCAAAACCACACTCCAATTAAGCAAATAATTCCGTAAGTTCCATAACCAGTTTTTCCCATTCCCCTAATCGTTGCGGATCATTTTTGACCGTGCTGATATCTTTGAGAATGATTTCCACCACACAACCACGTGTGATTTCCAGAACCTGCTTTAATTCCTGCCGAACTCCTTCCGGATTCCATTGGTCTGTAGCCAGCCAGGCCGGATTCGGCTTGTATGAGAATACATAGCGGTCGCCAACATTCGCGGCTCCTTGTCCGACATCCACCTGAAAATTCATGGAAATATTGTTCGGTGGCCTTGGCGTCATAGGTGATTTGAGGCATTTTGATCTTCTCAATATCCGCCTCGCAGGTGATTTGGGGAATATAGTGGCGGGAGGTGTAGTATTCGTTGCTTAATATGGATTCGGATTTTTCCTGAATGCCGAATCCGGTATCATGGATAACGGGGTGGGAGTAAAAAATAGGCTCCACCACCATGTCGGCGGGAAAATGCTCCCATTGATAGATCAAATAGCGGAAGTTCCGTTCGATTTTACGGCAGGACTCATCCCTGCATTCCAGTTTCAATTCATCCCGGTTGTCGAATTCCCACCAGGGAACCTGATAAATGTACACCAGTGGTCGCCCGGGTCGCAGTCCGTTTAGACGCGCCCATTCCTTCGCTTTCACTTTATGAATGGGCCGGGCCGCGATGGCAGCCTGTTTTTCCGCCAACTGGCAGAGAATGGATTTATCCTGGGGTGAGATATTCATGCCGGATTCCTGTGTTGCGGGGTTAATACAACTTCACTGCCACCATCTTTCGGCTTCTTTATTGATCTGGGAATATAACAATCTCAGCTGTTCGCGGCGGTTTCGGCGGCCGCCAGGCGCTGAAAGAATCGGGCCACCCCAGTTATGCGGTGAGAGTTTGATGGATAAATCCAGGCTGGCGATGAGCAGCCGTTTTCCAGCAACTGTTTTTACGCGCACATTTTTAAAGGACGGTCTGGCCGCCAGCCATGGCTCAGACCGACACATACAGGTCGGATCTTCCTTTTCTGTCACCTCCCGGCCGCTTACATCCCAGATGCCGCCCGGAGTGCCGGAACTGCTCGCTACTATGCGCAAGCCGTTATCAGCGGCGCGGGCGGGCATTATGCTGCGGTAATAACCGGCGCTTGAAAATAATATCAGCTCAGCCCCCTTGAGCGCCAACAGTTCCGCCACATCATTAAACCAACTGTCATAACAAATCATCATGCCCACCGTTCCGAAGTCAGTCTTAAAAACCGGCGCGCTCTTACCGGGAAAAATCCCTTTTTGAAATGATTCCGCGGTAAATGGATGTATTTTCCGGTATATCCCCACCCTGTTGCCGCGGCGGTCAAACAGTTGGGATGTATTATAAAGACGGTCTTTGGCCCGGTCATACCATGTTATTCCACCGGCAACGTACATGTTGTATTTTACCGATTTTTGCCGCATCAGTTCGGCGGACGGCCCGTCAAGTTCTTCTTTTTTTCCGCTGAAGTGTTCCGGCAATAGAATTATATCCGCGTGCTCTTTTCCCGCCGCTTCCAGAATAGCACTCCATTCTGCAAGCCCATTCTTTGACCGGCCTGACACACAGGCAACCGTTACCAATCGCGGAGCGACCGGTTCGGTCTCCTTTAACACCAGCGCTTCTATCCATACCTTTCCCTGCCGGCTCCATTTAAAGATTATGCGCACCTCTGCGGCTATCTTTCCTTTTGTCTGCCAGGTTACTCCTTCAGACGGCACTTCAAATTTCCCCTCGCCTTCAACCTGATTTTGGGAGACTTTTCTGAATTCAAATATACCATTATGTAAAAACCATTGTCCGCCGGGTCTTTCGGACCAAATAACAAAGAGTAAATTTCTATTTGGATTTATCCCCGCGGACATCCGGAACCTGACCTGTAAACTGTAAGTACGCCCGGTGTTTAACTTAACCGGCCGGCTTATATAGCCGGCGCAATCATCCCTGCCGTTACCAGCCGCCAATAATTCCCGTTGTCCGTTTTTCTGCCGCACCACCTTGAACACCGGCTCAAGGGACGGGCGCGGAGCACTCACTTTCCAGCCCGCAGGCAAACCGCCTGACGAAACGCCGGATAAATCCAATTTTAACATGTTGATATCTCCTTTGAATTAGGCGTGGTGGCCACTTAAGCAGCCAATGTGGGTGGGCGCCGGTCCCGCCTATAGGCGGGACCAGTGAAAATTCCTATACATAAATTCAATGGAAACTACAGATTGTGCCGCTGTGGAGAAGCTCATACGCGCCCATGTCCACAGTGCCGTACCGAATGCGCCGATTACCGTCCAAATCCACGCTGCGCACGTCTATGGCATTGGTCATCCATGAATAATTAGTGCCACTGTTGATGCAGGGCGAACTGCCGCTCAGGCGGTAGTTCGCCGCATTCGTATCAACAAACGTTGGATTTAAGTCAATATTTCCGTCCCCCACCAGTATCGGATCGGAACAGTTATAGATATAGGTTGAGGTCCCTCCATTTGTCACGACATTATCCGGGGCGTTCCCCCAGATGATGCAATTTACCAGTTGTAACTTGTCGGTTGGGTTTAAAAAATACACACCACCACCAACCGTGCATGCCGTATTACTTGCCACCGTGCAGTTGTACAGAAATGATTTAGCGTCACCGCTTACACCGCCGCCATAGGTTCTACCGGCCGTATTTCCTGCCACGACACAATTGTACATAGACGACCAGTTGGCCATCCGCACGCCGCCGCCGTACCCGGATGAATTCCCCGTCACCGTACAGTTGTTCATAGTGCTTAAGTATAAAGCAACACCACCACCTAGTTGACCTGACGCATCATAGCCTGCCGAATTACCGGTAATGGTACAGTTGTTAAGTTTCGCCCCTATCCATGTATCCACGCCACCCCCTGCAGAGGCGTTAGTATTCCCGGAAATCACGCAGTTGGCCATCGTTCCACCCTGCAAACTCGCGCCAGCCCCCCAACCATGCGACCTATTCCCCGTAATCACGCAATTACTGACAACGGTGTTGGTACAGAGCAAAACGCCTCCGGCGCCTGTATCATAAGTCGACTGACCATTTGTCCGGGTATGCCCGTTAGTCAGGGTAAATCCGATCAGGGTGACGTTGGTGTAAGCCAGATACACACAGCGAACTGCGTCGTCTCCGCATGCGCCCGTGACGCCGTCAGCCGCTCCTTTGATGAGCGTCACCGTCGACCCATTGACACTGCGCAAGGTGATGGCGTTGGTTACGGCGACCCGATTCCACACCAGATTTGTTCCCACCCTCACGCTGCCGGTATCATACGTTCCATTCGTAACGAGCACTGTTTCCCCGTTCGTGGCCGCATTCACCGCCCATTGAATCTGGGTGGCCGCCCCGGCCCAGGTGATATAGCCATTAGCGACATCATTCGTACCGTCCGGCGACACATAATGCGTATCGGCGCGAATCATAATGGCGCCGGACCAGAACAATCCAACCAAAGTTACAAGAATACGCATAACGATTAGGGATGGTAACCGATGAAAAAAACATCTGGTTTTCATTTGTTTAGAGCCCCTTCATCATCTATTGAGAACATGCCAAACTGCCGAAAACTAATTCAGCTTTTTTATTTCTCATCACTATTTACAGGTAAATAACTATGGATTCCATTGTCAGAATGAAAGCTTAACAAAAAATGCCTTATGAAGAAAGAATATTCTGCCCCCGCCGTGTTATAACATCCACCTTATTTTTGCCCTGACATTTCCAGACATATTAATGAAAGGCTTCCTTGATAACGGATAACCGCAGGCGGGCAAGGAAATCTTTATATCTGTTGACCGCCTCTGTCCCTCTGGGCAACAATTCCTTGCATTTACCGCCTGTATCAGGAGCAGCTTTAGCAATAGTTTGTAAAAAAGCCAGCCACGCCTCATCAAGCCGGTTGAGTTCCGGCATTAAAGGTCTGCCTGCATCGGGATAACGCATCATCAGATCCTCTATTGCATCCATCAGACTGCCTTTAAGAACGGCGTAATGGCATCGGAGCCAGAGTGGGTAATCCGCAAAAAACAACCGGCCAAAACGCGCCGGTGAGTGGAACCCGCCTTTAGTATCCGACCAGCAGGTCCATTTCTCACGTCCAGCATCCACCAACCTCTGCCGGTTCAGGTTCAAACCCCAGATAGTATCAGGTTGCAGACGGCTATCACTTAACAGTTCAAATGGAACTGCCATCTCTACTGTCCAGCGGTCTTTACCGCGCCGGACGCCTGCCGACCAACGTTTGTGTATCTCAGGATCAAGTTGTGTTCCATAACGGCTGTCCCGTTCACCTTTGACTCCCACTCTTAACTGCACATAGGAATACCGGTCATAGTCGGCATCCAGAAACACCTCTATGGATTCATCAAAGTCTTGCACCTGCCCCGGCCGGATACGTTCCTCCAGAACATTCATTAAAGGTTCGTTGCAAACAAAGGCAATATAAAGCATTTTGTCATCCCAGCAGAGCATCCCGGTCGTGCTGATATCAACTGCCTGGCCGCCTATGGCGACCAAAGGAGCGGTTTTCTCGGCAGTGGTCCAGCACGCGTCATCCAGCGCCCCGTCTATACGCGGCGGCTCACTCACACGGGACGCGCTGTAAATCGGGAATTCATCGCCCAAAACGTTCAGCACAAAAAGGAACGGTATAAACAATGCATACACTAATATTTTTTTCATCTGGACTTTCTCCTCTTCGTTTTACCCAAGTTAGGCGATTCTTTAATAATCGGTTATGCAAACCATTATGTCCAAAACTGTAGCGCGCCACGGTGTGGCGCGGTTGCCGCACACCGTGCGGCACTACAATTAAGACAAGCATCGTTCAATTTAGATTTAACACAATTGTCTTTTTTCCGACAACGCCGCTGGCAATATCTCTTGCCTGCAAGGTATATTTTCCGGGCTTTTCGTTTAACGCCCATTGTATCTCATGTTCGGCCTGGCCGTTCTCGGCCGTTATATTCCGGGCATACCACGGCAGTTGTTCGCCGGAGGGTCCGATTACCTCCAACCTCAGCATATGCAAGGCCGGCTTTATGCGTTTGGCAGGGCTAACATTCAGTTTCAAGGCAGTACTACCGCCGCGCGCAACCCTGTCCGGCGCGGAAATATCTACCGACGCGACTTCGTAGGGAAGCATTGCGTAAAGATGCGCCTCGTAAGATATCACTGTATCCACCTTATCGGTGAACCCGAGATATTTGCCGGCCCGCACATCGTATAAGTGGCTCTTACGCGAAAACCTGATACTGACCGGGTATGGGTCATTATCATACATAATATATTCCCGCAACAATCCGACGTATTCAATTTCGCCCGCTTTTATGCGGAATATCTCAGTTGGCGGCATCTCACCCTCACCTTGATGAGTAACCACAATCTGCGGCTTTATACCGGCTTCTTTTTCCAGTAATTGCGCGAGGATACGGTAACGGCCTTCAAATTTTTTCCAGCCAGCTTTATTTTTATAAGACGCATATCCGTAGCCGGCAAGCTTATCGCCCAGAAGCACGGTCCTGCCCTTGCCGATCCGGTTCACAGTACCCGGCTCTGTTGCAGGGAATAAATCCGCCAGCAGGCTTTCTTTCTGCGGCGTGCCGTGTCCATTCAAAACACCGGGCATGATATCGGCTATCAGCAGGCCCCCTGCCTGCACAAACCGGCGAATGGCTTTTGCTTCCGCCTCTGATACGGCGCGGCTGTGCGGCATTATAAAGACTTTGTAACCGCGGCTTATTAAAGCGTCTTCTTCTACTTCCGCATAAGAAAGATACCGGTACTGTAAGCCGCTGTTTTCAATTGCCCGGTTGAAATCCGCCAGACTGTGCGCCCATTTGCGGCTCCTCGGCGATTTCACCGCAGTCTCCATATAAAGGCTGTCGGCTATACGGGAAACATCGGAGTAGTGGATGGCAATATTGTCATCCTGAAGATTGCCTGAAAGCAAAAGCTTACCTGTACCCGTTCTTATCTCACGCAACGAGTCCCGGCTGGCCTGCATAAAAGGCAGGCTGGTAAAGTCAAGCGCATAGCCTGCGCAAGGTCCTGGAGAACCCATGTTCCAGAACCAGGTGCTGTTGAATCCGTGCAACAGGCAGTACCACGGGAAAGAGTTGTGATATGGAACTGTGCTTGGACGGGCCTGCTCATTGCCAAAAGTGCCGTACCACATACCTGAAAGATGCTTGCGGGAAAGAAATGAACGTGTAATTTCCGGGCCTTCTGAATTGTTCCGATAGTCCTGCATAATGCCGACATAATCCTTCAGGAGCCACATGTTGATGCCGCCGTTAGGACACATTAAACGGCCTGTCCCAGTACCGTCAAACCCGGCCCGCGCGCCAGGGTCATTGACGGACAACGCCTGCCCCGCATGGCCATAGAAACGCGCAAAGACCAGCTCGGCGGCCAGCCGGTGTTCTATCCACGGCGCGTAGTTACCTGTCTTGTGCGCCTCTTTGCAGGTAAGAGGCATTACCTCTGCCCATGTTTTATATTCCCGCCCCCATTCCCTGTTCAATGCTGATAAGTCAGGATAGACCTCTTGCAAATACTTGCGCAAGGCATCTAAACAGGTGTCTGACCAGCAAGTGTCAGGATTATAAGAATATAAGCTCTCATCTCCATGCGTCCATGCCAGCGGCCCGTAAGGACCGTAAATATCACTCTGTACTTTTCCCCATCGGTCAACACCTTTTAATGTTTCCGGGTTGCTCATACAACCTCGGCGGGGACCGTGCCGTACTCCTTTCCCCGCCGGCACAATTTTACGGCCAAAACGCCCGTAACATTCGGTATATGGCAAGGCGGCGAGGTCAGCCGCGGCAATATTACGCGCGGGGGTTGCACCCACCCAGCCTATATCTATTGCGTCTGCCTGGTCATACATGGACAGCTTTTTTAACATCAGGTGGGTAAGAAATTGGTTTCCCGCGCCACACCATATAATCTCGTTAAAATCGTCCCATTTCAGACGCGCGCGTACGGGGAAATTTAACTTGCTGACACATACATCCTTTTCCTGCCTGACTACCCTGGCAACTATGCTGTGCATTATCGTCAACGGCTGTGTGACCCTGAATGAAAAGACATATTTGTCCCCTTCGCCTTCAAGCCGTTGTTCAGATATCTTGCGTCCGTAATTGTCCCATAGTTCCGCTGTCACAACCTCCTCGGCCGATATTGCCCGGGATAACCTGACCTCTCCTTTTATCGCATCACCCGGGTTATAACCTCTACCCGCAAGCGATATCTCTTTTATCTCCATATCCGCTTGGACGGTAAAACCTCTGCTCGTCCAGTCAAAAACCTTGCCGTCGGAAGCAACCAGCCAGACATCAAGAAAATACTCGCCGGCAGGAATATCAGGCAGAGGGATTTGACTGTTATCAGCCGGCCGGGGCGGAATAGCATAAACCCGTGCGTAGTCATAACGACTGCGCACACTTGCCTGTAAAAGCGCATTGGAAGGCGCTGATACGGTTGCAACCTCAACATTACGGGCAGAAGCGGGATAATCAACTATCGCCGGCAATGATATTTTACCCAAAAGGGCTTTCGACCCCTTCCCGCTTGCCCAGAGCACCGCCCGCGCCACCAGCGACTGGTAATACTCATAAGGGACAAGCTCTATCTCCGGACATTTATCCGGAGGCATATAACCTTCCTTTGAATCCGATAAGTCCCACTGCGGCGTCAGCGCCGGCCAGGCCGCCGCTGGTCGGCGACTCTCATCAGGCGCTTTTTCTCCGTAATCCAAAGCTACCACCCGGCCCTTGCCGAATAATCCGGTCCGGACAATCTTCTCGGCCGGCTTTTCGCGCAGGCGGGGAAGAAATGAAAACGGCACCCCGGCCCTGATAAAATCCGCGCCTTCCGGCGCTGGTTTGCGCGAAAAGACCAGTTTAAGTTCCTCATTGTCTTCCGGCGGGTTGATATATACCAGCCCGGTGCCTTCCGACACCTTCTGTAATAATTCAAACCGTTGTTTCGCCGGCAACGCCGACCAGTCCAGTTTACCTACCACGATAACATCATATTCCTTCAGGATATACTCTCTCAGCAACCGATCTATCAGCGCCGGCGGCGGCTTGAAAAATGAGGCCGTAGGCCATTTCCCTAACGGATCTAGCACCCGGCTGAAAGCCTCGGTCATCCAGGCGGTATAATCAAGCGAAAGCCGCTGGGCAAGTTCCACTGTCTCGCGCTGACTCCACATCGGCGCCATTACCAGCGCCCGGATTTCTCCGCCGGCATACGGTTTGGCCCACTTGACATGCGGAGTTTCGTAAGCGCCGGTCAATGGGCGGTAGGGATGGTTTTCATGCAAGCCGAACGGATGGTTGCTCCCCATATCGCGATCAACATAACTTTTGACGGTTGACATGATAACATCCGGTATATACGGTTTGGACTCCGCCTGCCCGGTATTGTTTTCAGCACCCAAGCTTTTAATACCGCCGCCCAGAATACTACCCATCAGAACTGCCGGCCCGATACCGCCCAACAACAACATTCTTGCCACCTTAATAACCTTGCTCTTCATCTTTACCTCCTGTTTCTTTGAAATTTTTCGTCTGTTTTAATTTGTCCGTTTCCCATAAGCCGCTGCCGAAATCATTGGAGCTCTTACTCCATCCAGAAAGGCAGACTTTTCAACACAGCACGTTCTCTCTCCAATGAAGACATAAATGTCTTGAGCGCATACCCGTTTTCAGTTTCAAAGGCATAAAAAGCAAGGTGTATCTGCCGGGTATCTGCCGGATAGTTAAGCTCTGTGCTCTGTCCATAATTACTCATCCGAACCTTGCCGGAGGGTTTCTCATCGCGGTCCACCAGCAGAGCCAGAGAACCTTTGCTTTGCAACTTATCCGCATAGAATATCCACTCCTCACCTTTTCCAAACGGCGTCTCCGGATATGGATTTTCAGGGCTGGGTTTAAAATCCCGGGGGACACCCCACTCACCGTTGGCGGTAACTATCCAGCGATGGGAAGGCAGTTTGTGGCCCGGGCCAAAACCTCCGGGATAGCAACCTGATTTTACCTGCACGGTCTCTATGGATAATTCTGATGGTATTATGTCTAGACGGACATAAATTGCACGGCCATCATCCGGTATTAAGATATTCAAAA
>CAYQNY010000074.1:0-13946 GCA_964418925.1 uncultured Verrucomicrobiota bacterium | reverse complement strand
TATCCGCTTCTGTTCAAACCCAAGCGGAAAATACTTCGGGTGGCTTAATGGTTACGAATTTAGATTACCGCCCCCTTTGATACAGGTCAATTTATTTGCACGCCGGATAAACCCGTCTGCTATGCATAGTACTGCCGGCCCGAAACGACGGCATCGCTGGCAGGCACGCCGGCAGGTGCTGTCCTGTAACACATTTTGTAAATACAACCACTGCACTATCCTTGGGATTGGGAGGTATTCCTTTAGCGCCAACAATCCTTGACCGAGAATGACGCGGTCCTGCATTTCCTTGGGGATAATGCGAAATTGGGCTGGACAATGGCCACAGTAACCTGATTCAATAGTTGCCTGTATGAAAATTCTCGTCGCCAACAAGGATCGGACTGACGATCTGGGCGCTGATATTCAAAAGTCGGCTCAAGTCCGGATGCGGGGCGGGGAACGGGAAGTGCCGGCGCAGATTGCACCGGATATCAGCGCTTTGTCGCTGGCCCGGCCAAAGTCAGAAGCCGATTACCTGAATAACCTGATCCGGCTGATCCGTTACCGGGATGCGGTGGATACCCATGACTTCGCCATTCCCCGGCAACCCGGCATGAGTGGCCTGATCCTGAGTCGGCTCAAATCGTTTCTTTGGAAACTGTTGCGGTATCAGCATAACCGCATCGCGTTCCGCCAGAACCTCATTAACGGGTTATGCACCAGCGCCCTGGAATTTGAAATCGCCTGCCGCCGGAAAGCCGTGGCCGACCTGGATCAGCGTTTGCAGCGCCTGGAATCGCGGCTTCCGCCGGAGAAGCCGTCATGAATACTGATGGCGCTGGACGCGCTATTCACCAAATCATGGCTGGATATGCCGACGGCGATGCCATTTCCAACGAAGCGGTCTGGCTCCGGGATATTTTCCGGAGCTGGGGTTATACCTCCGACATTTATGCTGATCTGGCCCACGTTTCACCCAACCTGAGAACGGCTTGCCGCTCATTGTCCGATTATGCCGCCAAGTCCGATGACATCTGCTTTCACCATTACGGCATCACCTCACCGGCTACCGAGGTATTTCTGGCCTCGCCGGCCTGGAAAATCATGGTGTATCAGAATATCACGCCAGCCGCTTATTTTACCGGCTTCGATGACGGGCTCGCCACGCAGTTACGCGAAGCTCGTGCCGGTCTGCGCGAAATAGCCCAGCAGGCAGACGAAGTATGGGCGGCCTCGCCATTCAACGCGGCTGAACTGCAAGCTGTCGGTATTGACAACATCAAGGTATTCCCGCTCCTGTTTCCGCCGGCCACACTCGAGCGAACGCCGGAACCGCTGATCATGAAGAAATTTACCGGGGCGCTGAAAAGCATCCTGTTTGTCGGCCGGATTGTCCCCAACAAGCGGATCGAGGATTTAATCCTGGCCTTCGGCTGGTATAATATTGCCATCAATCCTTACAGCCGTCTGATTCTTGTAGGCTCCCATCGGAGCGCGCCGCGTTACTATACGATGTTGAGAATGCTGGCCGGCGATCTGGATTTGCCCAATGTGTGTTTCGAAGGTTTTGCTTCACCCGCCGGCTTGGCGGCTTATTACCGGATCGCCGATCTATATGTATGTCCCAGCGTCCATGAGGGCTATTGTCTGCCGCTATTGGAGGCCATGTACATGAACCTGCCGGTAATCGCGCGCCGGGCCGGCGCAATGCCCGATACCATGGACGGCGCCGGCATCCTGTACGATGATCTGCAACCCGTGGAACTGGCGGAATTGATGCATCGCGTCATGGTCAATCCCGCCTTACGGAATGATGTCATGCGTTCCCAAGACGAGCGGATGCAACGGCTGCGTGAACGGCCGGTGGAGGCCGAGCTGAAAGCCCTGCTGGCTGACCGGCTGTCGTAACGCGCTCTTGCCGGTAATTCTAATTATGGACGCGCCGCCGGGCGGCTTGTCCGGCCGGAGCGAGAGATTGTTGGGACCCCCGCCACCACGCCAGAAGCGTGGTGGCGGGGGTCTGGCACTATAATGAGAATTTCTGCTCTCCCGAGTCCGTCATTTGACAGAATTATCGGAATCTGTTAATATTGATATGTTTTTTTATGGGTTCACTGGTGAGGTAAAAAAACTATGATAAAATATCAAATCGCACGCTGGATCGAACAATGGTTACCTGTGACCGCGCTGGCGGTATTAACTCTTGCACTGGTTGGTTGTGAAGGGGGCGGCGGCGGAAATTCGTGGGATGATCACGATTTTGGAGCCAACGATCGCAATGTCTGCGTGGCGCTCGGCAACAGTATCACGGCCGGCAATGGTCTGGATAATTACGCCGAATGTTACGTACCCAAGCTGGCCGGCATGGCCCAGAAAACCATAATCAATAAGGCCATTCCGGGCTCGGAAACCAGCGTGGGCGTGGATCTTGTACACCCGGTGCTGGATGATTACCGGCCCGGGTTTCTGCTGATTCTTTACGGCGTGAATGACCTGATCATGGGATATGACGAGACGGCGGCACTCAATAACCTGCGGACAATGATCCAGGCGGCCAAGGACAATAAAACGGTGCCTATCATTGCTACCCTGACGCCGGTTACCGGCGGCTATATCGGACTGGTCAGCGGCATCGAACGTCTTAACGCCAGTATCCGGCAGATGGCGGACGAGGAAAATGTTCAGGTAGCAGACTTGGATGAAGCCATGAATTGGGATCCGGCCTATCTGCAGACGGACGGCCTGCATCCGAATGCGGCAGGCCATGATGTGATGGCCGCCACGTTTTACGATGTCATCCAATAGCCTGACTCATGCATCCGCCGCCAAGACTGCGTCAAGCGCACCCGGCAAGGCAGGGGCAACAGTATTTTTTAATAATAAGCCAGCCATTTATATACCTTGTGTCTATAGCTTCCCGGTACCTTGAAACCTTAGTAACACATTATTCAGTTTAGCTTATGTTCCCGGAAACGGCGGATATTGAAACTTCATCGGAGGCTTATGCAGCCCGGTTTGCCGGTCCGACCGGCGCCTGGATGCTCCACGTTCAGGAAACCATCGTCCTGGACCTGCTGAAGTCCCTGCAGGCCGTGACCGTTCTGGATGTCGGCGGCGGACACGGCCAGCTGGCCGGGCCTTTGTGCCGCGCGAAATTTAAGGTGACCGTCGTCGCCAGCGCGGAGTCCTGCCGCCAGCGCCTCGTTGCCGGGGCGGACAGCGGGCAATGCCAATTCAAGGTCGGCGACCTGATCCAACTCCCGTTCTCAGACCGTTCATTTGACGTTGTGCTTTGTTTCCGGCTGGTGACACATTGTGAACGATGGCCCCAGCTGATTCGGGAGCTTTGTCGGGTGGCGCGGCAAGCGGTCATTTTCGACTATCCCACCAGCCAGAGTTTGAACCGGCTGGCGCCACAATTATTCGGAGCCAAGAAAAAGCTGGAAGGGAACACCCGCATGTTCCGGCTTTTCCGGCATGATGAGTTGGAGCGTGAATTCAACCGGCACGGGTTTCGCACCGCCCGCCGGGTCGGTCAGTTTTTTCTGCCGATGGTTCTGCACCGGATGTTGAAATGCCGGCCGCTGTCGGCGGCGCTGGAATCCGCGTGCCGGCGGGCGGGCCTGTCCCGGCGCTGGGGTTCGCCGGTCATCGTGGAAATGCTCCGGGAAGCCAAAGATTGTATTAATTGAATCCAAATATGATGCGCAACATCCTTGGAGTGCGCGAGCACAGCTTGCGCTTTGGGTGCCGGAAGCCATGCTTCCGGCCGTGAAAAGCGGGAGCCTAGCTCCCACACTCCAAACAAGAACCCATGAATCAGACACGATGTGACATTCCCAAGGGTACGCCGGTGCTGGTGACCGGCGCGACCGGTTTTACCGGCTCACTGCTGGTCCGCAAGCTGGCGAATGCCGGCCTGCGGGTGCATGCCATTGCGCGGACTTCATCCAACTTGGAGCCCCTTCAGGACCTGAATATCCGCTGGTTCCGCGGTAATGTCTATGATCCCGCCACTGTCGCGGCGGCCATGGCAGGGGTGGCTTACGTGTTTCACGTCGCGGCGGCCTACCGGGAGGCCAAACATGCCGATGATATATACCACCGCGTACACGTGGTTAGCACGCAACTGTTGGCCCGGGCGGCGCTTAGAAATCCGGGATTCAAGCGCTTTGTGCACGTGTCCACGGTCGGTGTCATGGGCCACATCGAACACCCACCGGCCGATGAAACCGCCCCCATGCAACCGGGTGATATTTATCAAGCCACCAAGGCGGAGGCGGAATTGTGGTTACGCGAGTTCGGCCCGCAACAGGGATTACCGTTTACCGTCATCCGGCCGGCCGCCATTTACGGGCCCGGCGACACGCGTCTGCTGAAATTTTTCCGGATGGCTGCGCGGCGCTGGCTGGTCCTGCTGGGCCATGGACAATGTCTCTATCACCTGGTGCACGTGGAAGATCTCACCAACGTTTTTATACTGGCGGCCACGCATCCGGCGGCGCTGAATGATGTGTTTATCTGCGGCAATCCGGAATGCATTTCACTGGAACAGATGGCCCGGATCGTAGCCGGCGAATTGGGCCGGCATTTCACCGTGATGCGTCTGCCGGCCGCGCCATTCTTTCTGGCCGCCGACCTATGCGAGTGGGGCTGCCGCAAACTGGGTATTGAGCCGCCTATTCATCGGCGGCGTTTGGCCTTCTTCACCAAGGACCGCTCGTTTGACACCCGTAAACTAAGTGAACGCTTAGGATACCAGATGCGGTATTCCAATGAAGCCGGCCTGATCGCAACCACTCGCTGGTACTGTGATCACGGCTGGCTGAAACGGAAAATAATTAATTAGGCCCCGCCTGACGGGGCAACTTTATCTTATCTGTCATGTAGGAGCCGCATCCCTATGCGGCGATTCCGGTCTGCGTATCGCCGAACCGGGGGTCGGCTCCTACAAATACATGATGCTCATGGCATCTTTAAAATTCCTATACATGAACTTAGACAGGATTTACAGGATGATCAGGATATGAGCATTGAATGAACCAAAATCCTATTGATCCTGTGATCCCGTCAAAAAAAATATTCCGCACAAATGCAATAAAATCTTGGGTCGAATCCAATCGGCAATCTGCCAGCGGGCGATTCCCCCCATTTATCGTCTGACTTCGAATACGACCGCATCATTAGCCTGCAGACGGCTGGTCCAGGACGCTCCGGTCCGTTGCAATGGATGGCCGTACCACAGCTTGCCGATTTTCCAGGGCGGCTGCATCGTCAGCGGCATAGCCACCGGCTCCGGGGCATAATTGATCATGATCACCAGCCGGCGGCGGCTATTTTTTTCAGGTCACGGTCAATAACGTCAGGACGCCAGTCCGACCACATGGCAGTTCCCGCGTGCGAGACCCAGTAGTTAGAGCCAATAACAAAACGGCCTTGCTCCGTCAGTGGACATGATAACTTCAGCCTGGAGTCCTTACTCATGATTGCTTCTCGCTTTCCGTGTTAATAACAGGTTTTGACTTCGGCCGGCCATTATCAACCATGTAAATAAGACCACCCATGGCGGTGGTCAACGTAGTCAGCAAAGACACGGTAAACGCGACCACAAACGCGTCGGCGGAACTCACGCCGACCAGGGCAAAAAAACCCACGAAGCTGCCTTCCCGGATACCGATCCCATTAAAGGAGATTGGCAGCATGATCAGCACCATGATCAACGGAATGAACATAAAGTAATACAGCACGGGCGCATACACGTTGAAGCCCACGGCCACTGTGTAAAAAACCAGGATACGGATTCCCTGCATCAGGAGGGAAAGCAGAAACGACAGCACCAGTATCCCCGGATAGCGCCGGTATTCCAGGCAGGACTGAATACCGGCCTGAATGTGCTGGTTCAGGTTCCACGCGTGGCGCGTGGCGAGCCAGCGGGTAATACGCTGAACGATGTGTTGATTAATCCAGCGGAGGGATGACGGCCGTAACAGCAGGACCCCCGCCAGCACACACACGACGATACCAATGACCATTATGGCGCGATGATGGACAAAGCCGAACCGGTCACCCACCAGCCAGGCGCCGGTGCCTGCCAGCGCCACCAGCGCCAGTCCTCCCATAATACGGTCCACCAGCATGGACGTCACCGTGAGCGAAAGGCCAGCCGGCGTCCGGGCCAGGTAATAGCCGCGCATAATATCCGCGCTGACACTGGAGGGCAGGATCAGCCCCCAGAAACCGCCAACATAATTGATAATTAACAGACGCCAGAAGGAGACTGTGGATCCCCTGGCCCGCAGGAGCAGGAGCCACTTGCACACGCTGACCACGCGTTCCAATGTCAGTAAAATCACCGTCAGGATCATCAAGGACAGGTCAGCCCGGGGCACCAAGGCCAGGCCGCGCCGCCAGTCCACCAGGTGCATCGTATAGGCCAGCAACAGCAGGCTGATGACCATCCTGATGATCGGCTTGATGCGCGTAAAGGATAACATCATTAATCGTCTCTTGTTAAAGCGGGATGAGTGTTGCCGAATACTCTTGCCTTCATGCTTTGATATTCCGCAATCGGTGACCGAAGCGTAGCGGAAGTTAACCTTGACCATATCCCGGCATCGTATTTGAAAGCATCTGCATAATATAGGCGATGGTCTGGATTGAGTCACGTCTCGATTATATCAATATTGATCCTGCAATGCCCAAGCTGTTGTCGTCGGATTAACGCCATCGGCGGCCGGAGAATTACAACGGGTTTGCTATTGACAGGGTTAAGGAAGAATTATAGAGTAACATGCTTAAATTCATGAACTCCGTTCATGGTTGCAAACGAAAGTAACACCGGTTATTAGACTTCTGCGAAATGGTCTAAAATCGCGCCCACTCGGTGAGTGGGCCTACAAAAAACAAGGAATTTGTAGGCCGCGTGACCACGCCGGATGCGTGGCAAGCCTCACGCGGCGCATTTCGCAGAAGTCTAACCGGTTATAGCAAAGGAGTGGGAACATTGGATTTGGAACAAATGCGCCATAGTACGGCGCATGTTATGGCAGCAGCCGTCTGTAAGCTCTTTGATCATGTTCAATGTGACATCGGGCCGGCTACCGCCGACGGATTTTACTACGATTTCGACCTGCCTCACCGGCTGACCCCGGAAGATTTTCCCGCCATCGAACAGGAAATGGCCCGGATCATTGCGGCCCATACGCCGTTTGAACGGCTGGAAATACCCCGCGATAAAGCCCGGGCCCTGCTGGAGGCCCAAGGTCAGACCTACAAAATAGAACGGTTGAATGATATTCCCGCGGGTGAACCAATCACCTTTTTCCGTTGCGGCGATTTTTCCGACCTTTGCCGGGGCCCGCATATCGAGCACACTGGCGCTATCAAGGCATTCAAGCTGTTATCCGTGGCCGGCTCCTACTACCGCGGCCGGGAGACCAATCCGATGCTCCAACGAATTTACGGTATGGCGGCATCTTCCCCAAAGGAATTGGCCCAGCATCTGCACCGACTGGAGGAAGCGCGCAAGCGGGACCATCGCAAGCTCGGACGCGAGCTGGACCTGTTCAGCCTGCATGAGGAAGTCGGACCGGGTCTGATTCACTGGCATCCAAAAGGCGCGCGTATCCGCAGTCTGATTGAGGACTTCTGGCGGAAGGAACATTTCCGCAACGGCTATGAACTCCTGTACACACCGCATATCGGGCGCTCATTGTTATGGGAAACATCAGGCCACCTGGGGTTCTACAAGGAAAGCATGTACGCGGCCATGGAGATTGACGAGTCGCAGTACTATATCAAACCCATGAACTGCCCGTTCCATATCCAGATATATAAGTCGCAGACACGGTCGTATCGCGAATTACCGCTCCGCTGGGCTGAACTGGGCACTGTCTATCGTTACGAAAAAGCCGGTGTGCTTCACGGCCTGCTGCGGGCGCGGGGATTCACCCAGGACGATGCCCATATCTTCTGTACGCCGGCACAGATCGAAGCCGAGATCAAGCAGACGCTGCGCTTTTCGCTGGCGATGTTGCGCGCGTTCGGATTCAAGAATTTCTCCGCTTATCTTTCCACCCGGCCCGCCCAGGCTATCGGCGCCGAAGCCGACTGGACGCAGGCCACCCGCTCGCTGGAGCAGGCGCTGAAGGCCGAAGCAATTTCCTATCGCATGGAAGAAGGCGGCGGCGCGTTTTACGGCCCCAAGATCGACCTGAAGGTCCAGGATGCCATCGGCCGCGATTGGCAGATGAGCACAATCCAGTTTGATTTTAACATGCCGGAACGCTTCAATGTGAGCTACGTGGGCGAAGACGGCCAGGAACACCGTCCATTCATGGTTCACCGGGCGCTCCTGGGCAGCCTTGAACGCTTTTTCGGCATCCTGATCGAACACTACGGCGGAGCATTTCCACTCTGGCTGGCACCCGAACAGGTCCGCGCGCTCCCTATCACCGATAAGCAGTTGGAATACGCGCGCGGGGTAGCTGAGACACTGCGGAAATCCGATGTCCGCGTCACCGTGGATGAAAGCTCCGGAAAAATCGGAGCGAAAATCCGCAACGCTCAGCTGGGCAAAATTCCCTACATGCTGATCATCGGACCCCGCGAAGCGGAAAAATGTCAAGTGTCGGTGCGCAGTCGTTCAGGCGGAGACCTGGGGGTATCCGCCGTAGCGGACTTTGCGCGTAAAATCAACGAGGAAGCCGTGGTCGACGCCTCGTAAACTTCGGCCAGTCGCCGAAAAAACAATAACCAAGGAGGTATACCATTCGTACATCAATCAGAGTGAATCATCGGATTCGCGTGCTCCAGGTCCGCTGCATTTCGGATACCGGAGAACAACTGGGAGTTATTTCCACATCGGAGGCCTTGCGGCTGGCAGGCGCCCACGGAGTGGATCTGGTGGAAGTGTCTCCCAATGCCAAGCCGCCGGTTTGCCGCATCATGGATTTCGGTAAATACCGGTATGAAGAAAGCCGTAAGGACAAACAGGCTAAAAAACATCAGGGCTCAACGGTTATCAAGGAAATAAAATTCCATGCCAATGTCGAGGAGCATGATTATCGCACCAAGCTGGCGCATATTCATGAATTTCTGAAGAAGGGCCATCGCATCAAAGCCTCACTCTTGTTTCGCGGCCGCGAAAACGAACATCGCGATCTCGGCTATAACCTGATCAACCGCCTGATTAAGGATTGCGAATCCACGGGCGTTGCCGAATCGTCGCCCCGCATGTTTGGCAACAATATGGTAATAATCATTCGGCCCCTGAAAGTCTGATCGGGGCACAGTATTGCGGCATCTTATGTTGGAAGCTGAGAGAACAGGCGATAGTCATCGCCTTGATTCATGCTCGCCGTTCGACTGCGGAATATTTCATCATCTGAAGAAGATGAGATAATGAAGGATCCATGCCTCTGCAAGGAACCGATTGTCTTCGGTATTTGCGCCGACGTGCACCAGGATATAATGCATGATGCATCCCATCGTCTGCAAGTGTTCGTTGATGCCGTTTCCAAAGTTAAGACCGATTTTAACGTCCAGCTAGGTGACTTCTGTATCCCTAAGGAAACGAACCGAAGTTTCTCCAACATCTGGGATACTCTTGCGGCCCCGGGTTATCACGTTCTGGGCAATCATGATATGGACGGCGGATACACACGCGAGCAAACTGTCTCTTATCTGTCAATGCCCGGCCGGTATTACTCGTTCAACATGAAAGGCCGGCATTTTGTGGTCCTGGACGGGAATGATCCCACTAACCCGCCCGCACAGGGCTATTCACACACCGTGACCAATCCCCTTAACCCACCCGAGCAGGGCTACCCACACAGCATCGCTGACGATCAGTTCATATGGCTGCAGGCCGACTTGCAGGCAACGGAATGTCCCATTATTATCTTTATTCATCAGTCGCTCGATCGTGGTCTTGTCAATAGTGAACAGATCCGGACACTTCTGGAAAAGACCAACACCGCGGCCGGCTGGCAAAAGGTGCGGGCGTGCTTCAATGGCCATTCTCACATAGACTGCGAAATTAACATCAACGGGATTTGGTACGTCCGAATTAATAGTATATCTACCCTCTGGATGGGTGAGGATTACATTCGTGTGCGTTACAGCAAGGAAATAGATAAGCATTTTCCTCTAATCAAGTATACGGCACCTTACCGAGACCCATTGTATGCTATCGTGACATTGGAACCGGGCGGCAAGATACAAATTGACGGCGTGGCAAGCGAGTGGGTCGGCCCCGCGCCACAAGAGATAAGCTTGTCTCATGGCAGTGAATCCATCCGTCCAGGCATCGCTTCCCGTACACTTATGCCAACCGCTGTGGCCGGGTCATGATTGGGCGCAACGTCTATGGATGCTGGTCTGAAAATAACCCACCCCCGCCCCTCCCAGGAGGGGATCAGGTTGAGTTCCCCTCCATAGGATGAGAGGTGGCGTAGCCCCACACGATCAGTTATACGATCATTTTGGGGGTTGAGTTCCCCTCCATAGGAGGGGTGGCGTAGCCGGGGTGGGTCTAATTTTCATGGTTTCAGTGTGAGCCATTTGGGCTCATGTTTGACTACTTCGTAGAATCTATTCATTTTACCTGTCCTCCGCAGTAGCCTTGCTACGGAGGAGCAGGCCTTCAGCGAAGTAGGCTCCGCGAAGCCCCGCGGAATAGAATGCGTCAGATTGGCTTGTCCCGCCTGGAGCGGGACAGGGCGGCCAGTTTACCACACGTTTCGCGTGGCCGGCGCCGCAGCAGTAATCGGATGCATAGCCAGTATCCAAAGAACAATTTGTTCAGGACAGCATTGATAACCCGGCCGGCCTGACTCGACGACAGTCCGCCCGGCAGATCGAACCGGTCGCCCCGCAGGAGCGCCGTATCAGGCACTTTTTTTAAACGCTGGACAGTTCGGCGTTTGCGCCAAATTGCCGGCAGATCGGCCCAGGCTTCCACCGTGCCCTGGAGAAAAGCCCGCCCTTGTCCTTTCAACAACAAGAACAGTCCGGCACAAAACTGAAAAAAAACGATGGCCGGTAACGCGAGCAGGAACGTCCGCAGATCATAATTTTTCATCATGAACCACCAGCGGTTCCGGGTTTGATACCGAACCCATTTCATCCCCCGCTGACGGCGCATGTGATAGGCAACGGCACCGGAGACCATATAACAGGGATACCCCGCGAGCGATAGACGAAACGTCAGGTCCCCATCCTCCCACCCGATAAAGAAATCTTCATCAAACCCGCCCGCCCCCAGCGTATGCGACCGGTTGAATAGGGCGGCGCCGGCCGACACACAACTGACCCGCACCGTATCGCGGGCCTCCAACGGACGGGCCGCAATCTCACCAGCGTAATGAATATCAATGCCGTTATACTGGACTGTGCCGGGTTCGTCATGAATCCGGATTTGTCCGCTGGCGGCCCCGGTCGCGGGACGTTTGCGAAAGACTTCCGCCAGGCGCATAATATAATCGGCGGCCAGCACAATATCGTTATCCATGATAAGCACCAGATCGGTCGCCGCCCGGCGCAGGCCCGTGTTGCGGGCTGGATTAGGCCCGCGGTTTTCCGGCAGACAACACACCTGCACCTCCGGAAAATGCTGTTTAACAACGGCAACCGAATCATCGGTCGAGGCGTTGTCAACGACCATAACTGTAGCCAGGCGGACCCCTTCCAGGGCATAGACCGATTTCAACGCAGGGATGAGCGATGTTGCGCCGTTGAAATTGATCACGGCCACGGACAGGTCAAGCAGCGTGTTGACATCGGTCAATATCATAATCGGCTATTCGCAGACAATTTAATGCGGTGTGATGTATCTTGGGAGTGCGCAAGCCATGTTTGCGCTTTGTATGTCGGAAGCGGTGCTTCCGGCCGGAAAAGCGGGAGCTATGCTCCCGCACTCCATATTATCGTTGTGCCCGGCTGCTAGACTGTTAGCATTCATGGAACATGGTTGTTGGTTGGACTCCGCGCCTGGATTTCCAAAAAGTCAGGCAGGACTACGGCTCGCTTCCGCTGCGATAATATAGAGGCCTGCACCGGCACACGGTGCCGGATACTGGGATGAGCGGGATCAAATAGACCGATGCTGCCCTGATATACGCCGGGCAACGCGTTGGCAGGAATCACCAGAACGCGCTCCGGCACCAGGTCCCGCACATCACCACGAGCCGGAATGGTGTGATCGGCTTGAAACTGGAAACCGTCCGCATTTTTAAAATGCATGAAGGCGGAAATGGATTTGGGATTCCATCCCGCCGGCACATCCCAGAAATACCGGATGTAAAGGGCGCCGCCCGGATGGATCGGCTTGTCCTGGACATGGAGACCCAATAAACGGACGCCGTTGGCGAACTCAGCCAGCGGCGGGCCCGCGTGTTGCAGTAATTCAGAGATCGTGACGAACTGAAATCCCTCGCGGGTCAACCGTTCCAGGATCAGGTAAACAGCATCCACAGTGCTTTGGCGATTAATGTCATGCAGGGTTTCCCGTCCGTCGTGCAGGAGTACAATGTCGCCGGGGGTGGCTTGCGTGATGATGTGCTCGGCAATTTCCACGGCGCTATGGGGATTCCAGTCGCCGGCCTGGCATGACCAACCGGCAATGGTTAATCCCTGGTCGTGGCAAACGTTTGACAGACCCACCCCATTGATACCGAACGGCGGGCGCAACCATGCCGGGACCACGCCGGTAACATCGGCAATCGCGGCCGCCCCGGCGCTGATTTCCCGCTCTATATCATGTACAGAAATATGGTCAAACCGGGGATGCGAGAAGGTATGATTCCCGATCAGGTGTCCTTCCCGCGCAATGCGCCGGGTTATTTCAGGATACCAAGTGACATTAGTACCGACAAGAAAGAACGTGGCCAACGCGTGAAACTGCTTAAGATTGTCCAGAATCTGCTCCGTTGCCGCGCCGTTGGGTCCGTCATCAAACGTTAAAGCGATCATTTTGGCGGTGGTGGGAACAAAATAGACTGTTGCACCGGGCTGCATGGATCGCGGAAATGCTGCCGGCGGCCGGCGGCATGAGGCCAGACTAAGAACCAGTCCACAGATCACAGACCAGATTAGAAACCGCCATGATGGAATACTGCTCACACTGAACATACAAGAACTTTAGCAATCGGGAGCATGATTGAAAAGATACTTTTAACCCCCATGCCTCAAGGTCATGCGTGCGTTTCAGCCTGCCGTTCTGCTGTATGCCGGCAGGCGCGGGCCTGATCATCAGCAGCGAGCGCCGCTGTCAACTGATGCTGTTGGCGCAGGCCTTCCTCACGCAAGGGACCGGTCTCAAGCTGTTTCAGGGCCCGTTCATACCAAGCCACTGCCGCCGCCAGGTCACGGGTTACTCCATTACCGGTCGCATACATGCTGCCCAGCAGGCATTGGGCGCCGACTTGCCCCTGTTCTGCGGCACGGTGTAAACGTTGCACGGCCTCCAGAAAATCCCGCGATACGGCTGGCTCTCGGTCAGCCAGCTTGGCCAGCAGCGCCTGGGCGGCGACATCGCCCTGTTTAGCGGCGCGGTTCAGCCACTGCTTGGCCTCAGTCATGCTTTGAAGCACACCCAGTCCCACGCGAAACATGTTGCCGATCTGAAACTGGGCAATGACCTGGCCCTGTTCAGCGGCACGACGATACCATTCGGCGGCGGCGGTATAATCCTGCGGCACATCCTCGCCGTTGTAGTACATATCACCCAACCGACGTTGTGATTCGGCATCGCCCTGTTCGGCGGCGCGGCGCAAGGTTATGACCGCCTCTGATTCTTCCGCAGATAACTCTTCGTCATCCTCCCAAATCAGGCGCTTCAGATGGTTCCAAAAACTAGTCATTGATCTTAACCTTACGTGGATTGGAATTGTATTGTCAACTCTTTATCCCGAGAAGTGTAACTTAAAATGCCGTAGATATAGAAGAAAGCGTTCCATGCCCGG
>CAYQNY010000073.1:0-13948 GCA_964418925.1 uncultured Verrucomicrobiota bacterium | reverse complement strand
AACTTATCGAGCAGAATCCGGGCGAGTTCCTTGATGCTGGCTTCGTTGGTCGGATTGCCAATGTTGAAGATTTCGCTGTCACACACGCCCTGGGAATTTTCAATAATGCGGAACAGGCATTCAATCCCGTCCTTGACATCGGTAAAACAGCGTTTTTGATCGCCGCCGTCAATGAGCCGGATGGGACTGCCCTCGACCAGGTTGAGAATCAACTGGGTGATCGCGCGGGAACTGCCAATCCGGGCGGAGGTCAGGCTGTCCAGCCGCGGCCCGATCCAGTTGAACGGACGGAACAGGGAAAAGGCAAGTCCCTCATGCCGACCATATGCCCAGATCACCCGGTCGAGCAGCTGCTTAGAGCAGGAATAGATCCAGCGCTCCATCCGGATGGGCCCCACGATTAGCCGGGAGTTATCTTCGTCAAATTCCCCATCATCACACATACCGTACACCTCGGACGTGGAAGGGAAAATGACTCGCTTGCCGTACTTGGCGCAATAGCGGACCACGCGCAGATTTTCCTCAAAATCAAGGTTAAACACCCGCAAGGGGTTGCGGGTGTACTCGATCGGCGTGGCGATGGCCACGAGCGGTAGAATAATATCGCACTTGCGCACGTGATATTCAATCCATTCGCGATGGATGGCAATATCCCCTTCGTCAAAAAAGAAATCGGGCCGGCTCAGCAGGCGCGTGATTTTATCGGACTGCAAATCCATACCATGAACCGTGTAGGCGCCGCTGTCCAGGAGCCGTTCGCTCAAGGCGTTGCCGATAAATCCGTTGACGCCCAGGATCAGCACCGATTTCTTGCGCGTCGGCACGGCGGACTGACGCGCACGCGCGCCCAGCTTCATTCCCTTGACAATACCCATGGCCTCCGCGGCCTGCTCGCCGTTGACAGTCACGTCTTCCTCCGGCTGGGCCTGCTCCACCCGCAAGGCCCCCTGGCCGCATGCTATCGTCAAAGGGCGAGATGTCAGCACTATTCCAGGCGCCGCTTTCACCCGGCGATCTTCGGCAGAAGCCGACCAGATGATCAACCGCCGGTCTCCAACCCGGGTAAAGGCCCCCGGGTACGGACGGGTCACGGCTCGAACCAGATTATAAATTTCAGCGGCGCGGCGGGACCAGTCAATCTCGCCGTCTGCCGGCTTGCGACCGCCGAAATAGGTGGCCTGACTGTGATCCTGGGGAACTCGTGACGCCTTACCGGCGATCAACTGCGGCAGGGCCTCATCCAGCAGGCGGGATGCAGCCTCCGTCAGTTTATTGAAAAGCGTCAAAGCCGTATCGGTACCGGCAATCAGCACTTTTCGCTGGGCCACGATATCGCCGTCATCCGGTTGGGGGGTCATATAATGGAGCGTCACGCCGGTTTCTTTTTCACCATTAACCAGCACCCAGTTCACAGGACACCGGCCACGATATTTCGGCAGGAGCGAACCGTGAAGATTCAGGCATCCCCTGGCGGGAATATCCAGGAGCGCCGGCTTGACCATCTGCCGGTAATAGAAGGAAAAGAGGATATCCGGCTTGAGCTTGCGAATTTTATCCAGCCAGAGCGGATGATTAATATCGTCCGGGGCATAGACTGGAATACCATGCGCAGCCGCCAGTTCCGCCACTGACTGGAACCAGACCGTTTCGCGGGGATCATCCTTGTGGGTGAATACGGCGGCAATTTCAATGCCGTGTCGAAGCAAGGCTTCAATGCCGGCGCATCCCATATTGTGATAAGCAAGTATAACAGCTTTCATAGTATCTATTCCCCCAGAAGGATGGAGGACCCGGCCAAACCAAAATCCGACCACCTCCTGTCCTGGTGATATAATAAAACACATTCTAATGGCGTGTTGACAAGAACCATAAAAAAAACACCCGCAAAATGCAATAACAATACACCCGCGCCGAAGAATCGGCGCAGTGTTCAGTGTTCGGTGTTCAGGGGGAGAAAAATGCGATTGTGACATTTTTTTGTCGCATCGCAAGCTCTCAAATCAGCAATTCTCATTATGGTGCCAGACCCGCGCCGATTCTTCGGCGCTGGATAAATCGTGTTCGACTTTACCGGAAGGAATCGTATAGTAATCGACGGCGTAGGCCCTTGGCGGCTTAGTGCCTTATCCATCTGGAACCGCTATATAAAACAAGGAAATTTAATAAATGAAAACGGCAATTGTAGGAGCGCCACCCCGCTGGCGCGAAGAAATCGCCTCGGCGGGGCGAGGCTCCTACGCAAATTGGGTTGCGGGCATAACTCGCATTAGTACACGTATTCGCAAATACGATGATATGTTACGATGCACGAGATTCTTCGTCGCTTCGCTCCTCAGAATGACAAACGCTTTGTCATTCCGAACGAAGTGAGGAATCTCCATCGTGGGCAACCACCCAAAAAATACATTACCATATTTACAAGCCAGAACACTTACGTAAAGAAAAAATTTCAGCCATGAATTTCGTTGCGTTACGGACATTTATTCATCAGCGGCAAACGGCCCTGCTGGCGCTCCTGTTGATGTGTTCCGTTTACTTCTTCTCATATTTCCAGCGGGTGGCGATTCCGGGGACGATTTTTGACGAATTGCAACGGGGATTCGCGACTTCAGCCGGCACCATTGCCGCACTGAGCTCCATCTTCCTGTATATTTACGGCGGCATGCAGATTGGCATCGGCCTGGCGGCTGACCGCTGGGGCGGCGCCCGGATACTGTTAATCAGCGGCCTGCTCATGAGTCTCGGCGCTGTGTGGTTCCCGCTCGCTCATTCGATCCCCGAATTGTATGCCAGTCGGATTCTGGTCGGACTGGGCGCCGGCGGCATTTTCATCAGCATCGTCAAGGAAATCGACAGCCTGTTCGATGTCCGCCATTTCGCCCCCGTGCTGTGCGTGGCGCTTTTCATCGGGTATTCCGGAGGCCTGGCCGGCACTTTCCCTTTCGAACGCCTGGTCGCCCGACTCGGCTGGAGAACCGCATTGTTGATTGCCGGCGGACTCTGTGCCGCCGCCTTCCTGGCCGCGGCAATCCTGTTGAAACACACCGGCAGACTGCGCGCCGACGAACCTGCCCGTAAAGCCGAACTGTATTTCAAGGATATCCTGTTGAACTGGAATTCATATCCGGTGATTTTCGCGGGCGCCGTCAATTTTTCCATTTATTTCATCTGGCAGGCGGTATTCGGCAAGAAAATGCTGACAGATATCTGCGGGCTTTCCTCCGCCGGAGCGGCATCGGTGATCTTTTTCATGATGCTGATCAGCATGAGCTTTATCACGGCCTCCGGTTTCCTGTCGCGTCTCATGGGCAATCGCCGCAAGCCCATCATGATCGCCGGCGTCTTTCTGACGCTTACCGCCCTGGTCCTGATGACCCTCAGCCTGGTAATTAACCCCCCTGACGCACGCTGGATGACGGCCGGGTACCTGATGTTGGGGCTGGCCTCCTCGCCGGCAGTAATGTTTTCCTGCACGATGAAAGAATTGAACCCCGAACGCGCGGCGGGCACGTCCATCGGCTTCAGCAACAGCTTCTGTTACCTGGCCATCGCCGTGACCGCTCATGGCGCCGGTATCCTGATGGATCGCTTCCGCGACCAGGCGGTTTCCACCGCTTCCGCGCTGATCTATCCTGTAAGCGCTTATCGTTCCATCCTGGTTTTGTGCCTGATCATGGCGGGACTATCTGCTGTAACCGTCTTGTTCATCCGCGAATCCCGCGGCATCTGCGTTTATCGTCCACGCGACCCGGCGTCAGGTTCATTACCCACGGACTGACAGACCCTGTATGCATAGAGACTGACATAAGCAGCACACAAGTCATACTGGCGCCGGAGGCGCCGTCAGCATGGTTTCCGGCGATAAAAAAAGGAGTACGGCCGGCCCGCCATACTGAGACATTACGTTTTTTGATTGATTTAACGGGCCGCATTCGTCTATCATAATTTATATTCGCAAGTGTTCTTGTCATCCGAACGTTTCATGGCCAAGCAAATCATACACCTGATCGTCGAAAAAGGCCCCGACCTGGGGCGCGAAATCACCATTCCTGCCGGGGGCGCCCGCGTTGGACGATCATCCAACAATGATATTGTGTTGCAAGATCCGGCCATGTCGCGGTTTCACTGCCGATTCTTCTTTAAGCCCGGCGAAGGCCTGTGGGCGGAAGATCTGGGCAGTGCCAACCAGACTTTGCTGAACAACGCCCCCCTGACCGAATCGCGTGTTCATGCCGACGATCGTCTGACGATGGGTGATTCAACGCTTAAGATCGTTAGCGATGAATCCGCGCCACCACCGATTCAAAACCTGTTCGACACTCCGGAGAGCCAAATATCCGCCGCCGGCACGATGAATGGCGTACAGCAGGTCATGAACCTCCTGCGTTCGTCCTCCAACAAGCCGGGGCTTTTTCATACCCGCGGCATCGTAATCCTGTTGCTGGGACTGCTGATTATAATCGCCGGCGCCATTATCGTGATGTGGGCGCCCCAATTGACCCGGTGTCCGGCCGGACCAGACATGGCAACGGCCCCCCGGCAGGAAGCACTGGAGATTATGTACGAGAAAGTCCAGGCAAATTCCAATAATATTTTCCGTTACCAAATGACGCTGAAGAAAAACAAATTGTCCATTCAGATTGACGACCTGAAAAACCGGCGGCATGTGGTCGGAAACCAGATAAAACCAGTGGAGGTCAACCTTGTTCAAAGCCTGGCAGATACTCTCCGGCATACCGGTTTTTACGACCTTAAGCCCGAATATAAAGGATTACAAACCGACGTCTGGGACCTTTTGGACCTGACAATTACGCTCGGCAGAAAAACCAAACGGGTGAAGATTCTGAACACACTGGAGCCCGAAGCCTTCAAGACGACCCGCGAAACCATTGAGGAATTCGGCCAGAATGAGATGGGACTGACAGCGCTGGCACTGTCGCCCGATAAATTGCTGGCCATGGCACGCGAAGCGGCCCTGCTCGGACGGAGCCTGTATGACCAGCGGAACATCAAGAACGACAACCTGGCTCTGGCCATCCGGTCCCTGAAAGAAGCCGAATGGTATCTTGAAACCATCGAGCCCAAGCCCGATTTCTACGCCGACGCCGTAGCGCTCCGCGGCGACAGCGAACGCGAACTGCAGGATATCTATAAAAACCACTTGTTTCTCGCGGAGCGCGCGATCCGACTCCGGGACTGGTCAGAAGCCGCCATTCAACTCCGCCTGATCTGCGACAAAATACCCGACCGGTCCGATGAACGGCACACAAGCGCGCGCAAGAAACTAATTGATGTGGAACGCCATTTGAAAAAGAAATCAACGTAGTCGTTCACGGCTTATCGTGCCGCAGACGAACCCGCCGTGGCGGGAAATTGGAAACTGGAAATTAGAAAAATAAAAAACGGAGCTGACGAGCTATGCGCTCTTGCCATCATTTGATGCGTACATTGGTTCTCCTGGCCACGCTCGGCGCGCTGATATCCTGTGAACCGGGCCGCCCCCTGTCCGTACCCGGCTGTCAACTCTATATCAGCACCGACCCGTCAGGCGCCGCCATTGTCTGCGACGGCCGTGCGGCGCCCCAGCCCACGCCGACCACGCTGATGGGGCTGAAAGATGGCGACCACCTGATTGTCGCCCGTAAAACCGGGTACATGGAAAGTCGAGCCACCGTTACCATCCAATCCGGAGAACGTCTGACTATGGATCTGAAGCTGGAGCCGCTTTATGGGCTGGTACTGGTTCATTCCCAGCCGCCGGGCGCGAATATAGAAGTTGATGACGCGCATTACGGCAAAACACCGCTCCTGATCCCGGACTTTCCGCTGGGCCAGCACCGGATCAAGCTCAGCGCCCCTGAGCACCTGCCCAAAACCGTGGAGGTGTCGGTAACTGATCGAACCCCGCAGCTGGTGAACGTCAAGCTGTTGTCGGACTCCGCCCGGTTGACTTTCATCTCCAAGCCGGCCGGCGCCCACGTAACGATTAACGGAACCGTCATCGGCAACACGCCTTGCAAGGCATCCCGAATCTCGGCCGGCAAGCATCGCGTTGCCATCACGCTGAAGGGCCATACGACATACCAGGATGAGCTGACCACTCAAGCGGGCGAGGAACGCACTGTATCCGTTAATTTGACGGCCCTGCCAGGCATACTTTCAGTTATCTCGATGCCGCCCAAGGCGCGTCTCTACCTCAACGACCAGTACAAGGCGGAAACGCCTTGTATGACCAACGTCATACCGGCGGGTAAATACGTATTGCGCGTCGAACTGCCGGGCTATGCCACCCAGGTTCGCACCAACACAGTCAGCGGCGGCAAAGAATGCGTCGTTGAATTCCAGTTGATTAAGAACAGCGGTATGCTTTTATTATCCACCGAGCCACCGGACGTCACCGTGTATCTGGACGGCGAGAATCGGGGAATCACGCAACCGCACGGTAACGAACCGTTTTCCGAACAGCTGACTATTGATAAGGTACCCAAAGGTTCGCGCAAGCTCCAACTGACCAAGCCCGGCTATTACGATCTGACCATCAACGTGAACATGACCCCTAACCAGACCATCACTCTTCACGAAAAATTGAAGGTGCGGCCCGTGCCCTTTATTCCAACAATCATCATCCGGACCGGTTCCGGGGCCGAGCACATGTTCAAGGGTATCATCCGGGAAAAATACGACAATGGCGATATCAAGCTGGAAATCGAGCCGGGCATCTTCAAGACCTTTAAAGCCGCTGAAATTCAGGCCGCCGAACCAATTAAGAATCCAGCCGGCGGAAAATAAATTTTCACCTGAATATTGTGCGAATATCGCGCAATATTCAGGTCATATCGTTGTTCCTCCGCCACGCGCTCGACATCCGCTCATCCATGGGGCAGCATGACCGCCTTGATAATCGGCTGACTGCCGTCAACGATCGCGCCCATGATGGACCTGGCCTGATCGAAGCCAAAGGTATGCGTGACTAGTTTGCCGGCGTCCACCAGGCCGTCTTTAAGCAGGCGGTTGGAGACCGGGAAATTGATCGCCGGTTCGGCGAAAGTCGGACGCAGTGTTATTTTCCTGAAAATTAAATCATTGATATCCACCTCAATTTTGTTTTTCCCGCCAAAATGCAGACCGAAAAAGACAATGACCCCGCCGAAGCGAATGATTTTAAAGGCATCCGCCATGCTCGCGGGCGGGGAACTGACGATAACCCGGTCCACGCCGTTCGGAAACGTCTTCTTGATCTCATCCTCCACGCTCTGCCGGCCGACTTGCATGACCACATCACACCCGAACTCCTGCGCCAGGGAGAAACGGGCCTGGCTGACCGGCTTATCGTCGCCCAGTCCAGTGAGCGCCACAAATCCGGCGCCGCGCAGTTTGGCCAGTCGCACCGCCATCAGGCCCAGCGGTCCGTTGCCCAGCACAGCCACGCTGCCGCCCAGCGGAATATCCGCGTGGAGGACGGATGTCAATGATACGGCCAGGGGTTCGGTCAGGCAGGCGGCCGTAAAATCCATCCCGTCAAACTTATTGAGTGAATTATAACGGACCGATATGTATTGCCCCATTCCCGGCTGATCTTCCATGGTGAACATATTCCGGCAGAACTCGGCCTGCCCGCTCTTGCAGGCATCACAGACACCGCACATGGAACAATCTTCCACGATGACCCGGTCACCTGGTTTCACTGTAGTCACGTTTTTCCCGACTTCAACGACCTCGGCGGCCATTTCATGCCCCAGCGGCATGTGATCATCCGGCCAGTCGCGCACGAAGTTGATATCAGTCCCGCAGACTCCACAAGCCATTATCTTGACAATCACGTGATCCTCGTCAGGCGCCTGAATATCCTGCACCCGTTCCTGGATATCGAGACCTTTTTTTCCAAACAGACCTTTACTTTGCATAACATGCCTCCCTTTCTGAGTTATCAGCCATCAGCTGTCAGTCGATGACGACCAGCATTCACCTTGCTCCATCTTCCTGCTCACCGCTCACCCTTCGACTACGCTCAGGACAGGCCGCTTACTGATAACTGCTTCTACGCGGCGCCGTACAGCTTGCTGTCGCATCCCGGATACACCGTGTCATCCGCGTGGGCCAGCGCCTGGTCCAGGTTCTGAAACACCTTCTGAAACACACCGACGATTTTACCCATCATCTCGCGCCCGTTCGGAGGATGAATACCATGGACAACTGTATAGGTATCGCAGAGCATATTGGCTACCGGATACTGATCCAGATTGTAATCATACTTGATGCCCTTGGCCTCGTTGACGGACCAGGGATATCCGGTCGCGCCATAGCCCAGTTTACTCTGGAACAGGTCCTGAGCCGGCACCGGCATGGTCTGCCACTGCCCGACCTGCAGACCTTCCTTATAGAGCGCCTTTTCCACGGCCACGCGGAAACGGCGCGGCTCGCAGTTGACACCCGCGGCCTTTGGATCGAACCGGATATTATACATGAAGTACACATGTTTACAGTCCGGCGGACAATAAGGCGGGATAATTCCTGGAATTTGGCCCAATTCGCGGGTCAAAAAGTCCGCGTTGGCTATGCGCACGGCATTATTCTCGTCCAGGTGTTTCAACTGGCCGCGGGCCAGCGCCGCCGGCAGTTCCTGATTGCGATACATATAGCCCAGGATCGAGGCGTTGTATTGCCGGCGACGGCTGACTTCATCCACCTCATCGCCGAAACAGCGGACCAGCGAGGCCTTTTTCAGGACCGACTCATCATTGGTCACCAGCAGGCCGCCTTCCCCGCCGCACAGGTTCTTCAGGGCATTCAGGCTGAATTCAGCGGCAGCGCCCATGGTCCCGACCTTCCGGCCCTTGTAAGTGGCGCCATGCGCCTGGGCGGCGTCTTCCAGCACAAACAGTTTGTGTTTCCGGGCAATCTCCAGGATGGGGTCCATATCCGCCGACAACCCCTGGATATGCACCGGGATAATCACCTTCGTGCGCTCGGTGATGGCGGCTTCCAGTTTATTCGGATCCATGTTATAGGTTTTGGGATCAATATCCACAAATACCGGAATGGCGTTCTGGTGCAGGGCACAGGAGCCGGAAGCCAGGAACGTAAAGGCCGCGGTGATGACTTCATCGCCCGGTCCAACGCCCGCGGCGGCCAGGGCCATATGCAGGGCGGCCGTGCCGCTGCAGGTGGTCAGGCAGTGCTTGACGCCCACATACCGCGCCCACTCATCCTCCAGCGCCTTGCACTGCGGCGCCGTGGCGCCGCACACGATGCCCGTATCCAGCACTTCACCGACAAACCGGCGATCATCCGCCGTGATGACAGGCCAGTTTTTGTAATCGCTCCGGCTTACTTCCGGCTTGCCGCCCGCAATAGCCAACTTAGTCATGGTATACCTCCTCTTTATAATTTTTGATCCCGCCTTTGGCGGGACAAGTTTTGGACTTGCCCCGCGCGGCGCGGGGTTACCGATTTTCGATTTTGAATCAGGCCCTGAAGTCATGTAGGAGCCTCGCTCCGTCGAGGCGACAGAAACGAATCGCGTCAGCAGGATGACGCTCCTACAAATATTCGCCGAGGCGAATTCATAGCAACATTGTCAGCCATAGGTGGACCCGCCTCTGGCGGGTCGTACCTTAGGCCCTCGGGTCCATAGGACCCTCCCCTCAGGTCCGGAGGACCTTCCCCTCAGGTCCGGAGGACCTTCCCCTCAGGTCCGGAGGACCTTCCGGGTCCAAGGACGGGTCCAAGGACGGGTCCAAGGATAGATCCGCCTCAGGCGGAAAATTCCTATGCATCACAAGCAGCCATGCACACGGCGCAACAGCGCCAGGCTTTGCTCCACAACAATATCCTCCGCGCTCTCATCCGCTGTTCTAGTTGTAACCGCATAGCCGCCCTCGCGAATCGCCTGCCGGGTCGGCACATAGCCAATGCAGTCATTGGCCAGGCCCAGGATATAGGTATGACGGAACGGACTTTCGGCTTTGATGCGCATACCGATTTCCGTGAAAAGTTCGCCGGGAAAACTAAGGCAGGCGTAATCATCCAGGGCCAGACATGTTTGCTCCATGGGAATATCCTGATGCTGAACCTTGGCTAAGCGCAGAAAGAGACCGGCCTTGTAATCATCCCCCACCCCGTCAGCCACCGGCTTAATAACGCCGCCGGTTTGCTGGATAATAGCTTCCGCCCAGGTTTTTTCCTGCGCTGAAATTTTGCGGGACGGGATGGCATAACGACACGTATCAACGCGCAGGACAGATTCCGATCGCGGGACGATGGTTTTGGCTGTGTCTATCACGGCATCCGCCAGGGCACGGCCGATCCGTTCCACTCCCGCCCAATCGCGATCTTTCAAGCCGTCAATATCCATCGTGCCCTGCGCGCCGTTGACAAACATGGCCGTGCCGCCATACTCACGTTCCAGCAGGGCTTCAGCCCGGCCGGGATAATCGGGCGCAATCAGGTAATTATCGCCCGACATCACATTCGGATGCCCCGCGTGGTTGAACAAAAGTCCCAGGGGCTTGGCCGACGCATCGGCAGAGACGATTTTCATGACGCCCACTTCCGGGTCAATGACGCCCAGCGTACGGACAATGCGCTCCGCCGGCCAGGTCTCCCAGTTCATGACCACATGCCCATCGTCGGCCAGCAGACGCCGATAATGACTGATGGTCTCTTCCCGGCCTGAGCCGCAGCCCACAGCCGCCGGCGCCATGGCCGCCAGCGCCTTTTTAATCACCGCCACTATCTTGGCCGGCAGATCCTTTACATACGCGTCCGCCCGGGGATTTAATTTGCCGACAGCCGCCGGGCCGGAATGAGTATGGGTTACCGCCAGGATGATGCGGTCAGAGGGGATGCCGGTCTGGGTTGCCGCCAAGTCCCTGATCTCTTGGCACAGCGACAGCGACGAGGTACAGAGGTCCATGGAAACAATCACAATAGCGTCGGATATTTGCGATCCACTGGAAAGCACCAGGGCCTTGGCGAAAATCGGATCATGCACGCCGGTGGACTGATGGGCGCGGAGCATGCCTTCCATCCATACCGGCCCGGAGGGCGTAATATCAACTCTGGCCAGGCCTGCTTGCATAAATTAATCCTTTCATTAGAGAATATTTTTATAATAGCCACCAAGAGGCGCCAAACTCACCAAACTGGAATTGCCTTATCAATAAATGCCATCATGGCGCCGGCGGGAGCCAGACACAAGTGAACAAAATTGCTATTTTGGATATTCCTTTGCGCGGCGGGTAAAGGGGTCCAACGCCGTGTTCACCGTGCTGATGGGCGTATGACCAAAATGCTGACGGAAGATCTTGGAAAAATAACGGCTGTTGTCGTAGCCCAGGGCATCCGCCACCTCCGCCACGTTCAAGACGCCCTGGGCCAGCAATTCCCGGGCGCGATTCATGCGGAGCGCCGTCAGGTAGGCAAACAGCGAAAAATCGTTCTCCTGACTGAACACGTGCGACAGATAAAACGGACTGACTTTCAACACGCGGGCAATATCATTCAGCGTCAGGGGTTCGTGAAAATGGGCTTCCAGAAAAGCCTTGGCCCGGAGCATGAGCGACTGCCGGCGCTGAAGACCGGACAACTGACGCTGATGCCGTCCGCGGCCGGCCCGCCCCCGCATGCATTCCTGCAGAAGAAACAGCAGCAGGGTCAAGACCCGCGACCGAACCAGCAGACGATGAATATCATCATCCGCCTGGCGATCCATCCGCAAATGATCGAACATCCGTCCCGCTTCCAATTTCGCGCTCGACGATAACCGTCGCAGTCGGGCGTTATTGACATATGAAAAATAATTCCGCTCCGCGCTCCACGAGAAAAACACCATGAACACTTCCAGCCTATGCTCGGGATCAAATTCATCGCGGTGCCGGCGTTCGGCCGGAATCAGGAGCGTGTCACCGGCCCCGGCCTCGACCCGGCTGTTGCCCATAACGAGCCGCATCCGGCCTTTGATGATATGAAACATTTCACAGCAGGGCGTCGTGTGATTTTTCCGCGCGAAGACGGGGTCAAAAATTAACTGGCCCATGGAATCAATCACCGGAAGCTCGCGCGCGAATCGCTGTTCCAGCTTGGGATTAGACAATGTGGGACTGCGTTTTACCATACTGTTACGACCCGCTACGCTGTGGATATAATTAGGCTGATCTATTCATCTGCCACTAAGGCACGAAGACACAAAGTATTATCTGATAAGTATTAAAGACATAATTTTACTTGTTTTCCGTTTTGATTACTTCTTTGTGCCTTGGTGTCTTTGTGGCGAGTAATTAAGGTTAGGCTTCTTATCAAATTCTATTTACCCGGGATGGCCGACGCCGATCATTGATTTAAATTGTATCTTGAATAAAACTCCTTTTCAAGTTCTGATGCTTGTAGTATTGTTCTTGTGCGATAGTTGATTGGGGATTCAGCATCCCGGAATACGGTGTGATACCGTAGCGGTCCCGCCGCTGTAATCGGGGACCGGGACAGGCGTGGAGCAATCCAGCCACTATATCGAGCGCGGTTGGCGTATCGGCATGGGAAGGCAGCCGCCCGGAATGATCCGAGAGCCAGAAGACCTGCCTGAAACATGTTTGAACTCTGCGGTGTTACGGAGTTCCGGCACAATATAAAAAGGGCCAAGAAACTGGGTGCAGCCCTTCAAGTCATTAGACTTGAAGGGCTTTTTTTATGGGCGGCAGATTTTTGCCACACTTTAATTATTTTTTAAAGGGGGTAATTGTTATGAAGACGGGAGTCATCCTTTACATCGTAGGTGAAAATCCCATGCGGGAAACCACTGACATTGAAACGGAAATAAAAAAACTTGAGCCGGAAACGGAGCGGGTGGAGGTGGTGGCAAAAAATGCAGGACATTTTGATATTTCGGAAGCCTGGTGGGCTCTTACCGTCAAAGGCATGCAGCGCATCATCTGTATGGTTGGAGAAATCAACGCGGCAGGCGCTCTTCAAATGAAAAACAAAACGCTCCGGTTATGTGGATAACCTACAATCCACTTTGATTCTTGGGAGTCGACAAATGGTTTGGCAAAACGGTGTGAAAGGTGTTTCTGAAATTTTCAGTATTGATACGGAAAACTTTAAACTATGGGCAACCCTGACACCCGTCAAAAGCGGGAAATCAAAGGTTCACGGATGGGTCACATTCGATAATGGTGAAAAAAGTTGCTTTTCTGGAGAAGATGCCGATCGTACCGCACTGCGGAAGAGAGCATTGATCGCGTTCGGGCCTGTCGCAGCCTTCTACGGGAGTGAACTTGTTCATCGGAAAATTCAGGTGGCCGGTAAAGAAATCGAAAACTTTTCCGTAACGACCCAGACAAGTCACTTGATTCATTTAATTTACAACCAGTGTTTTATAAAACTGTCCTTTTCAGCATGTCCAGGTATACAGAACTTTCCGTAGCCTGAACATGCTTTGAAAGGAATCGCTTCTGTACAAAAATGAAGTTTGAAGAATCAGAACTGGCAGATGCATTTTGAAAAATTGCAGCACTCAGAAGTAAATTGAACAAAACTTCCCAAAAACAGAAGACAGAAAATAATTATTGGGGTAAAAGAGGTAGGATTAGAAAATGGAATCAGGAGAAAAAGCGCTTCATGAAAATGGTATACACAAAAAATCTATCCTTGACCCTGCTGCTCTTTATGGCCTTCTTCTGGAATATGGGCGTCTGCCTCGGTACGGAAGACTCTGAATCGGCAACCCGAGTATACAGTAACACTTCAAAAACCGTACCTTTCAATCCTCTTGCTATGAAAGAACACCCACTGGCCGGCATCAGCCTGAAAAGCCCCATGACAACTCTCAACGCCTTCGTAAAAGCCATGAACTGGGCCTATGCGTCCTCCATGGAATCCGGCACAAGAAGCAAAAACACCATGGCTCTTGTGGAACGGGCCGCCCACTGCCTGAATCTCAGCAAAGTTCCGC
>CAYQNY010000072.1:0-13977 GCA_964418925.1 uncultured Verrucomicrobiota bacterium | reverse complement strand
TGCTTTGTTTTTGGGTGCGCGGCAAAGGGAAAGCTAGAGTTGGCTTCTGGGGATACACGCGGGATCGCCTGGGAAGGCCACGAGGTACCAAGCCTCCCAAGGCGTTTACAGTAAGCGTGGACAGTGAAAAATGGGTCCGCTATCAGCACATACTGCAAAAAACCCCGGAACTATCCAGCGTACACGTAACTGCCGGGGTATTGGAAGGCACGATTGATTTTGACGAAGTCAGTCTGCTACCGGCAGAAATAGGCCGCCAACAGGTAGTCCTCGAAGAGGAAAAGCTCTACGGGACTGGAGCACTTATCGAGAACATGGATTTTGTCCAGGCCGACGAATCTTTTGCGAGATGGCGGGATAAATATCAGGCGGCGATAAAAGAGTTCCGTGCCCGGACAACGGGGCTTGATGAAAAGCTCGTTGCGTCTCTCGAACACGAAATAGCCAAGCTTCACCCGTACGTACTCACGCAGGGGCTGAAGACACTACAGGTTCCCTACTATAACGAGATGATTGTGGCTACAGGGCTCCTCAACCGGCTCGCAGGTAAGGACCCGGCCAGTGCAAATTCAGAAAAAGCCCCGCCCGTAAAGGCTGCCAAGAGCGTCACAGGCTATAAGCCCGGTTTCCGGGCCGCCCGCCCCGGAGCCGTTACCATTACTGAGATAAAACCTAACCGCATACTCTATAAGGAAAATGAGCCTGCGAGCATAAAAGCAACGCTTGTGAATAACACCCCCGCAGCACAAAAGGGAACGCTTATTGCCATAATGCACCTTGATCTCGATACGACCCGGGAAATAGGCCGAAAAGAGGTAATCCTCCCCAAAGGCAAGAAGAAAACCTGGGGTTTCGCCTATAACGTAGGGCCGGAAACATTCGGCCGTGGAATTGAGATACGCTTTGTAGATGAAGCTGGAAGAATAGTCGACAGCTGGCAGGAGTTCTATCACGTGGCCCGCGAATACTTTCGAGTGTTCATGATGGGGCCGCTATGGGCATACGGTAATTACTCTCATTTTCACTCAGGTGAGCCTACCAGTCTGGGTGTGCATTCTACTGATGCAGAAATATATATCAGCAGTCAAACAGCTTATAGAGTGAACCGAATTGCACGTGCAAAGAGAATTGCGCACCTCCACAAGCGTGGGATAAACTTTAACTTCTATCAAAACAACGTTTTTAACGGACAAATGGGCTGGGAGGTAGTCAGAAAACATCCGGATTTTGTGCTGTACGGTGAAAATGGACAGTATGCCCTGGACCCAATATATGTCGCCTATCCCAATCCTATTGAAATTGCTTCCCCAATTGAGATTGGCCCCAAGCGTAAAGTAAAAAAGGCCTATCTTGACAGGATCTACAACCCCAGACAGTTTGGTCTTTTAAACGTTGCCAATGAAGATGCGATGACATACGTAGCGAAGTGTATTAAGAAATACGCGGAAGAAAACAACATCGACGGCGTCTACTTTGACGGTGTTCCTACTGTTCAGAAAGGGTATGATGTGCATGGCAAACCTAATATTCCAGACGATAGGGAAAAAATCGCAAGCATAAACGGGCGCATGCAGCATATCTACCAGAAAATCGTGAGGGAAGAAGACCCGTATTTTGGAACATGGTTTAATTTTTCCCGTCATGGCATAGAGTATCGGAGACACAGAGGCCGTGTAGAAGGACTTCTCGGCTGCGGTGTGGGGGATGACGTAAGCGACGAGTGGATCAGGGCATTGACTGGATGGAAAAACGTAATGTGCCTGTATGAATTCGCCGGTCCAAGCCTGTATTGTCCCGGTGATGGTTTTTCGAAGTTTCCGGATAAGTTGCTGCAGACGCTTATAGACAACCGTGATTATATCACTCAAAAATATGATGCCAATACTGTTATTGGGTTCATTTCTGTGCCGTGGGATCAAAAAAACCCCGGCCCTTCAAAGTGGGCCTGGCCTACGATAAACTATTTGAAGTCGATTTTTACGGCCACTCAGTATCATAACATAATCTTCGGCTCAATGCCCAGTCATAGACCGTTTGCGCAGTTCAATACCCGGCATTCAAGATTCATCTGGGCACGCGACATCAAAACGGTAGTCCCCGCGGAGGTCGAGAAAATCATGGACGTCAGGAGTCCCGAAAAAATATGGTGGAAACGGTTTGTGTACAAACGCAAAACGACGGATGGCTACGATCTAATCGTACATCTTGTACGCATCCCGCCTACGGAAAAATGGGACATAAACTGGGCCGATGAGCCTGTGCCTCTTGAAGGTGTAAAGATCACTGTGAATGCCGGTTCCGGAAAAATTTACGATGTTCAGTCAATGCGACCGTACTATTTCGAAGAAGAACAGCAGCCCGTGCAGAAGGTCCTCGAAGTTAACGCAGAGGATGGCAAAGCAACGGTTGCTCTCCCGGACTTCCGCTACCACATGATGGTTGTTTTCCGGGTGAAGACGAAGCTCTCAGCGGCAACCCGAACGAATAATCTTGGAGAAAGATAATGCGTAAACATTCAAGAATGAGTTTAAAGGTCGTGTGTATTTCAGCAATAATTTTCTGTTTTGTAAGTCCGCCGGCCGAAAGCGGAGGTGTGCTTAACGGCAATTTTGCTCAAAGGGGCAAGAGAATGAAGGCTGAGACAGTCAGTAAGTTCCGGGCAAAGGGGTTAACCTGTCCGGACGCAAAAGAATGGCCCGACTGGTGGGGGTGCTATCCGAGCTGTGTGAGCAAGGGTCAGGTTGTCGAATTTCCGCCGACGAGCGGCAGGAACGGTGACGGATACGCCCGCCTGGGCGGGAACTGCCTTCTAGTCGGCTATAATAATCTGAAACTCCTGCGTAATTTTATCCTCACTGTCTGGGTACGGGGGCAAGGCACTGCGGTTCTAAGCGGCACATCGTATGGAAAAGACGAATCCGGCAAACCGAGGCAAATAAGCTGGGGCGCAGCACGTGGAACAATCATCAAGGTTGACACGAGAGCCTGGGTCCGTTATCGGCATCTTCTGGTTAAGACACCGGAACTGTGTTCTTTTCATCCGTATATTCAGGTTCGTGCAGGGACCCTCGATATCGACGATGTGGCTATCGCCCTGTCCGATCCGGCCCTCGACTTGATTGTGCAGGAGGAAGAAAAACTCTACGGCACAGGCGCGCTTATCGAGAATATGGATGTTGTAAAGTTAGATGCAGCCTTTTCAAAAAGGCGGGCGGAATATGAATCAGCGTTAAAGAATTTTCGCAAGCTATCATCAAAATTTGATGAGGAACTCGTTGAATGTATGGAAAAGGCGATAACTGCTCTAAATCCATACGTGCTTACGAAATATCTCACCGTGGTGCAGGCGCCTTATTACAATGAGATGATCGCAATGACAGGAGTTCTAAAACGGTTGGTACGAGGTCCTGAAGTAGTAATAAAGGACCCGGGTGCAGAGTTTACTAAGTCCAGTCGGCAGGGACATAAAGCGCACAAGTGGATGGATAGAAGCTTACTCATGGATACAGGCAAGGCCCAGTACGAACTGGGGTACTCGGGGTGTGTGGACGAGACACACGCGTCAGGATTTTGTTCGGGTAGTATCGGTATGCGCAAACCAAGCATGGCAAACTGGTACTATGGCGGCTTCTTTTCTCTTAAGATCGACAATGAAGATTTTATTAGCCGCTACCCAGCGGAGGTGAAGGTCATAAAACAGAAAAAAAGAGGAATCATTGATTTTGATTATAGTAAGCCCTGTAAGATAAAACTACGCTTCATGGCCTTACCCAATGACGATAAGCTCTTTTTCAAGATTGACTTGGATCCCCAGGCAGGCATTAGTTCGGTGGTGATGCGCCTGACAGCCTACCCGGTTACCTTTACCACGCCCTATAAAATTGAAGGTGAGAGGTGGATAAAGACACCGGGATTAGCAGGCAAGCAAGGCGCTGTCTATGAGTTAAACCCGAAAAAAGATTGGTGGATTTACTATTATGATAAGCTTCTGGACCCGGCGCTTAAGAAGAAGCACGCTGGAGCAGGTTGCGGCCTGTTATTTTTGCCGGAAGAGCTTAAGTCCGGGCACGTAAAGGTAACAGATTACGGAATTGAGACTACGCTTGACCTATGTCCGGTCGATAACAGTATCCGGTTGATACTGTGGGATTTTTCCTGCAAGAAACGCAGACCAAATGCTGAAGTGATAGCCGAGTTAAAGGGAAACGGAGAGAAGTACAGAACACAGCTCGAAGAGCTTGAGTTCTAGCCAAATATCTTTTCCGCCACCGGCGAGTTTGTTCGTCCTTAGGCGGAATCCGCCTATGGCATGAGTATCTTGCCGGAAGTGGAGGATATGTCAGGAAAATAATCAACGCAAGTTATTAAGAATGATTTCTGCATTTTGCAGCTGATGGACGAAGTAGCCTGTTACAATGTTGCGCTGCCTGCGGGTGAGATAGGAAGGCACTTCCGGGCGGGTCGTTCGGCTCGCTAAGAACGACCGGATGGGCGATGATATAAACGGTAAAAAAATGAATCATTTTTTACACCGCCTATGTCAAAAAGAAATTACCAGGATCCACCTGATATTGCGTTATTTTTTTACTGAAAGTCAACCTTACGGGAGGACAGTGAATCATGAACAATCGTGAACGGTTTCTTAATACAATGCGTTATGAGAAGGTCGATCACCCTCCGTTTTATAATGTGAGCGTGTGGAAAGACACATTGGCCAGGTGGCATAAGGAAGGTTATCCGCAGCACGTTGAGTTAGAGGATTATTTTGGAATAGATAGGTTAAAACATAAAAGCACTGCCATAGATACGTGGGTTATACCGGAATTTGAACAAAAAGTGCTGCATGAGGATGAAGATATAATTATAAGTACCAATTGTTTCGGGGCTAAGATCAAAAATTTCAAGAATAAGACATCCATGCCGGAATGGCTCGAATACAGAGTTAAAACAGCATCCGATCTTGAAGAGGTTATTGACAGGTTAAAGCCAAACCTGGACGGCAGGATTCCACAGGATTGGGACAAGCAAGGATTGAATGCCGAAAATAGAGACTGGATAGTTCAGGCGAGCGGCGGTTCATATTACGGTATTCTTCGAAATCTGATGGGGATGGAAGCGATCAGTCTTATGATATATGATTCCCCGGAAACGATAAAAAGATATCTCGATGCCTATCATGCGGTTATTATGGTTGTTCTTGAGGAGGTTTTAAGCAAGGTGAAAGTTGATTATTTATGGTTTGGCGAGGATTTGGCCTATAATAAATCGTCGCTTATATCGCCGGCAATGTTCAGGGAATTACTGCTGCCTAAATACAAGCATGTTATTAATTTTGCGAGAAACAAAAATATTGAAATATTCTTTTTTGACAGCGATGGGAATATAAACGAGATGCTTCCACATTTAATGGAGGCGGGTATAAACCTGATATTTCCGGTTGAATGCGCCGCCGGCATGGACCCGGTGGAATTAAGGAAAAGATATGGAAAACATCTGGCGATGATAGGCGGTATAGATAAGCGAGAACTTGCCAAAGATAAAAAAGCCATAAAAAATGAGGTTTTCAAAAAAGTCCCTGTCCTTATAAAAGAAGGCGGGTATTTCCCATGCATAGATCATTCTGTGTCTTCTGATATATCGCTTGAAAATTATACGTATTATATAGATTTGTTGAAAGATTTATTTGGCGCAGGCGGGTAAGACAAAATCATGTTGCCGGTTTCGGTTTCAGGAGATTTATATGAGTAAAGTAAGTAATGTCAATACCAATGATACCCGCGATGCCATTCATAAAAGGAAGGGCGTTGACGATGCAACTTAGTAGAGAACTTCTCCGGTGGTTTGAAAGCCATTCCCAAAAGATCATCAAAAAATGCAGACGTACGGTTACGTCAGTTCCCGGCTTATACGATCATGAAGCAACGGTATATGTTCCGGGGGGCGATGATAAGTACCCGGCATTCTGGATAAGAGATGCCGTCATGCAATGTCGTTCCGGCTTCGTTTCCCGCGAAGAAATGGAGCGCATGCTGAACATCACATTGTTCTACCAGAACGGGCCTCAATTAAGAGAACTCGAAAACGGCTTACGGGTTCTTCCCTGGGCCATTGCGGATCATATTATCTTGCCGGGACTTGGTATTAAGGAATTTCAGGAAACACATCCGGTTGGGGCTGTCTTTTATCCGGGTTCCTATTCCAGTGGAAATAATCAGGGAACGGGAGACTATGGAAATCGTCCGGCCGATGACGATATTTATGAGGCAATCGAACTCACCAGACTCATTATCGAGCAATGTCCGGAAGGTGACGTGGCTGGATTCCTTAACCGGATTGTTGCCGGTGAATCCGTGATAGACAGGCTGCACAACGGTTTCCAGGCAATGCCGGTAGATGAAAATAGCGGGCTCTGCCGCAACAGACCGGAGGATTGGTCTGCGTCGAACTTTCATGATGCCCTTCGTCCAATGGGATTGATTGCACTGACATCAGTACTGCGCTTTCGGGCTGCCGTAACAATGGAACGTTTTTATTGTCTTCTGGAAAACAAAACGCTCGCGGAAGCGTATGACCAAACGGCTCAAAAGATCGCCGACTCGGTCAGCACCCGTTTATTGCAGGAAAATGCCTGGATTCATCTTGCAACGGAAGTGGATCGGCAACCCGATGTATGGGCCACCGCAATGGCGGTTTATTATGGACTTCTTTCTGAAGAACTGTGCGAGAAAACGTGCCGGGCCATGTTGGAAGCCTATCAAGACGGCCTGACAGTCAATTACAGCGGTTATCTGAGGCATACGTTGACGACGGCGGATGTCATACCCGGCGCACAGGTATGGGAACACGGAACATTCGGAGGACAATACGGAACGTATCAGGGTGGAGGTTACTGGCCGCAACCGCTTGGATATTACGTCCATGCGCTGGGCCGGGTCGACGAAACAGCCGCGATAAAACTGGCCGAAACCTTCATTCGGCATACACGACAACTGGAGCAGGAGGGAGCGCCATTTGAGTGGATCAATCCGGCAATTCGCTTGCCGGAAACGCCCGGACTGGGCCGTTTTTACGGCCCCTCGGCTGCCTTGCCGCTGGAGGGATTCAGAAAAACTTTTGTGGGTTAAATACCCCGCCCGGAGGACGGGATATTCAAGAACCGATTAATCAAATACGATATCAATTATATCAAAAACATCCTGATGGAGGTAATGGTGCAATGACCTCACGCGAGCGAGTTCTGGCGGCGATTGAACACCGGGGAACCGGACGGATACCGTTCAGCGTCTCCGCACATAATTCTCTGGCCGTGCATGGGAAAAAACTGCTCAAAATACTATGCCGGTATCCCAATGACTTTTTCGACCCGAAATCACTTAAGATTCCGAAAATGACGGAATTGGAGAAATCGCTGAAAACCACCGATAAATGGGGATGTGTCTGGGAAACCGCGAATCCCCTTATCGTCGGCGCGGTGACCCATTGCCCATTGTCCGACTGGGCGAATTTCAAAGACTATAAAATGCCGGTGGTAACCAAAGTCACCATCGAAGATATTGATGCCGCCAACAAAACAAGGGAGAAGTACCCCGTCTGGGCAGGCATCGACCAGTTCTTTCAGGTGATGCAGGATATTCGCGGTTCAGTGCCGCTCTTCATGGATTTCTATACTCAACCGGAAGAAGTACAGAAATTTATCGACCGAATGCTGAACGAACATCACCTCCCGCAACTGGAGGAACAGTTGAAGCTGAAGCCTGATATTGTCGGCGCCGGAGATGACTGGGGCACTCAGAACGCTTTGCTTATAAATCCGGAATTGTGGCGGCGGTTTTATAAGCCGGTTTATCAGAAGCTCACGGATATCAGTCATCAGGCCGGCGCGAAAATCTGGTTTCACACCTGTGGTTATACCCTGGAAATCATTGAGGAATTCATTGATATTGGCATTGATGTGGTCAATCCGCAGATGGCCATAATGGACGCGGCAAAATACGGAGAAATCGCCCGGGGCCGAATAACAATTTTCCCGGATCTTAATCGCCAGGGAATTCTTTTGAACGGAACTGCGGGAGAGGTTGAAAGACATATTATCGACATGTATGAATCACTTGGAACCTCGGCCGGCGGACTGATCGGCTACTGTCCCATTGAACCGGAAATGCCGCTGGAGAATGTCGAGGCGATGCTCGCGGTAATATCGAATTATGAAAAACCGCGGATTTAGGGTTCGCGCAGAAATAACTTGGCAGATTTGAGCGTCGAGGCGCCTGCCTGGCAAGGCGCGAAAACTCGGATCTGTATCTGGAAATCCCAACTCCTTCCAAAGCCGTTCAAAAACCAGTGCCGGGCCGATCCGCACCTTACTGGCAGCAGGAATTTCTTCCCGCCGCGAGAATGACACAGTTCTGCATCATGATCAATGCTGGATCAAATTTAAGTTGGCGAAACGGGACAAACATTGTATAAACAATTCGATTTGTGGTTGGGCGGCATGCTGTGTGATGCTGGTTATGAATGCAAAGGAGTGAGTTATGTCAGTCATAGACATTCAGGAAATCCTGAAAATCGCACCCCATCGTTATCCCATGGTGATGGTGGATCGTATCCTCGAGTGCGACGATGACAAGAAGATCGTGGGTTTGAAAAATTTAGCGTATAATGAGCCGTTTTTCCAGGGGCATTTCCCCGGCCGGCCGATCATGCCGGGGGTGCTGCAGCTGGAAGCCATGGCCCAGGTGGGTGGAATTCTCATGAGCCGCCGCACTGGATTAAAGGGATTCGTGCCCCTGTTCATGGCGGTGGATAAGGCGCGGTTCCGGCGGATGATTACCCCGGGTGACCAGATGCGCATTGAATTGGAAGTCATCAATGCGCGGGCCCGGGTCTTGCGGCTCCGGGGCAAGGTCCTGGTGGACGGTCGGGTGGCCGCGGAAGCCGAATTGCTCTTTATGATTACCGATCAGAAAGCTGAAATATGACGACCATTCATGCCACGGCGATTGTTGATCCCGGCGCCCAGCTGGGGGTGGATGTGGAAATCGGCGCGTATTCCATGGTCGGATCGCATGTGAAAATCGGCGATCGAACCCGCGTAATGCCGCACGTCTTTCTCAACGGCCGAACTGCGATTGGCGCGGAGTGTGCTATCTTTCCGTTTGCCAGCATTGGCACACAAACCCAGGATTTGAAATTCAAGGGCGGGATCACGCATGTCGAAATCGGAGACCAAACCACACTGCGGGAATATGTCACCGTCAATGCGGGCACCAATGAAGGCGACATGACGCGGGTCGGATCGCGTTGTCATATCATGGCTTATTCCCATGTGGCCCATCAATGTGTCATCGGCAATGAAGTGATTATTTCCAACGCCACCAATCTGGGGGGGCATGTTATTGTGGAAGATGCCGCCGGCATTGGGGGTATGTGCGGTGTCCATCAATTTATCCGTATAGGAACGCTGAGCTTTATTGGCGCATGTTCCAAGCTCACGCAGGACATTCCGCCTTATATGCTGGCGGACGGCAATCCGGCGACGGCTCGCGGGATCAATATCGTTGGACTTCAGCGCCGTCATGTTACCGAGGACATTCGCAAAATACTCAAGGATGCTTACAAGATATTGTATCGGCAGAATCTGGCGACCAAACAGGCGTTGGAGCAGATCAAAGCGGAGTTGCCGGCCTGTTGCGAGCGGGATCATTTGGTGGCGTTTGTGGAGGCCTCGGAACGCGGTATTGCCCGGTAATCCATGTTGGGTGGCATGAAGATGGAGTGTCAGTGACGTGGTGGTGTAGCGGCAGTTCGTAAGAACTGCAAAAAAACATGCCGTTCTGTTATGTTATTTGTCCGAACATCTATACGAATGGTTCTGGCTTTTCCTGGCCCCGGCCTTATAATGGTTGTGTATTGAAATATCGCGGTGCTCGGGGTTTTACCGGCGCCGGATTGAGGTGATCCATGCATAGACGGTGTTTGATCGTGGCTGGCCTGCTCATTGGCTGGGGCATAAGATTGGCCGATGGGCAGACGCCTTCGTTGGCTGAATCAAATGCGCCTGCCTTGGCTACCACGGTGGCTGAACGCGGGGCCCCGGTCAATCCGCAATTGTCCGCGCCCGGGGACGAGGCCTTTGTCAATTTCAGCTTTGACCAGGTGGATATCCGTTTTCTGGTTAAGCTGGTTGGCGATTTGACGGGCCGCCGCTTCGTAATCGATAAAATCATTGACGATAAAATCACGGTAGTCACGCCGCCGCAAATTCCCATTAGCGAAGTGTATCCGCTTTTCCTCGCCATCCTGGAAGCCGGGGGTTGTGCCGTTGTCGAGCGGGACGGCATTTATCATGTCATTGCCCGCGAACCGCGCGTGACGCCGGTTGCTCCGGTCCTGGGCATGGGGGAGCCCACGCCCAGGGAAGGGATCATTACCAAGGTGATTCACATCACGAACTTGAACGTGGTTGATCTGCGGAAAGTGCTGGAGTCCATGGTGGCGCAGGGTAAGACCGGCGCCCTGGGCGTGCTGGAGGCAACCAATCATTTGATTATTACGGATAATGCCGACAATATTCGGCGGATTGAACAAATTATCGCACAGATCGATAAGCCGGGCATGGCGCGCGTCACCGAGATTGTTGCCTTGAAGTACGTGGCGGCCCAGGATATGGCCAACGAATTAAATCAAGCCATATCCGGCGTGTCAACGAAGCGGGTCACGCCCGGGGAACGCTTGCGCCGGCGGCTGCCCAAGGCGGACGGCAGTCCCATGATTCCCGGCGACGCGCTGGTCGTAGCGGCGCCGCATTCCAACAGCTTGATTCTCGTGGGAACGCCGGCCCAGGTTGCCGATTTGCAGCGCATTATCGAGCGCATGGATACCGAACCCCAAACCGGGCATGGCCATTTGAAGGCCATATTTCTGAAATATATGTCGTCCGATGAGGCTGCCAAAAGCCTGACCTCTCTGCTGGCCAAGGGGGTTGACAAGCCGCAAAACCAGAAAATCTCCATTGAATCCAATATTGCCAATAACGCGTTGCTGGTGGATGCCTCCCCGCAGGATTATGAAATGGTCCGCGAGCTTATACTCCAGCTCGATCAGCCGCCCATGCAGGTACTGGTGGAAGTCATGTTCGCCGAGATGACCCTTGAGAAGGGCAGCGATATCGGCGTGGAGTTCCTGGCCGGTGGCTCGCCTGACCAGGGGTCCACGATCGCGGTGGGCGGGATGCGGACGGCCGAAGGCGAAGACGAGCTCATGGCACAGGTTATCAGCGGTATTGTGCCTTACGGCCTGACATTTGGCATTGCCAAGGGCAGCTATGTTGACCCTGAAGGCAAGGTGATTCCCTATTTTCCGGCCTTGGTGAACGTGAACGCAATGAAGCAAATCACCAAATTCAATATCCTTTCCAATATTCCCCTGCTGACCCAGAACAATCAACAGGCCAGCGTGACCATCGGAAAAAATATCCCGATCCTGAAATCCACGGTCGCGGGAGGGGCCGGCACAGCCCGGGATTATATCGAGAATATCGAACGGATTGATGTCGGCATCAAGCTGACAGTGACGCCGCATATCAATCCGGACGGCGAAGTGCTCATGAATCTGAATACCAGCATCGAGGCGGTCCTCGAAGAATCTACCGGCGGTAAGGCGTTTACGCCGACCATTGCTAAACGCGAAGTGACCACCACGATGACGGTCCCCAACAACGACACCGTTGTCATCAGCGGGCTGATCCGGGAAGATACGATCAAAAAGGAAAGGAAAATTCCGATCCTGGGCTCCATTCCATTGCTGGGATGGCTGTTTCGGCATGACGTTGAGATCGTGGAGCGGACGAACATGCTTATTTTCGTGACTCCCCATGTCGCCACCAACCTGTATGAGATTGCCGAACTCACGAAACGGATACAAATGCAAACCTCGATTGGCGCCACCAATAATGCGCCGCCGGTCGGTCCATCAATCCCGGGAGACTGAATGACCGCTGATATTCTTCCTTCCGGCCCGGACAGCGACGCCCAGGAATTGGAAGCCCTGAGCCGGAAATTTCACGTGGATGTCGCGGCCACTGTGCCCGATGATATGTTGAACCCTGAACTGGTGGCCAGTCTGCCGGTGGAATGGGCGCGTGCCCATGCCATGCTCCCCGTCCATTACCAAGGCCGGGTCGCCGTATTAACAGCCCAGCCCGCCGATATCAGCGGGCAAAAGCATTTGGAATTACTGCTGGGGCGCGAACTCGTTCCCGTGCTGGCCTCCCGGGAGTCCATTCTGTCGGCGATCGAACGCTGTTATTTCAGCCGTCAGGAAACACCCAAGGAGTTTTTGCGCGACCTGGATCAGCCGGCGGCGTCCGCTGTTGTCGCATCCCGAAGCGATGACCTGCTGCAGGTGGCTGAAAATGCGCCTGTAACCCAGTTGATCAACCTGATCCTGCTGGAGGCGGTGAAGGCGGGAGCGTCGGATGTGCATGTGGAGCCGTTCGAATCGCGACTGCGCGTGCGCTACCGTATTGACGGCCTGTTGTATGATCAGGCGTCGCCGCCCAAGCATATCGAACTGGCCCTGATTTCCCGCTTGAAAGTGATGTCGCGCATGGATATTTCCGAGAAGCGCCTGCCTCAGGACGGTGTCGCGCGGGTTCGTATCGGGGAACGCGAAATTGATATCCGGGTTTCTACCATTCCGGTGGCGGAGGGCGAACGGGTTGTCTTGCGTTTGTTGAATCGGAATGTTGTCTTGTTGCCGCTGTCCGGATTGGGACTGTCCGCTGACATGCGGGCGTCCCTTGAATCCATCCTGCAGGAATCGCATGGGGTCATACTGGTTTGTGGGCCGACCGGCAGTGGCAAGACCACCACGCTGTACGCCGCTCTGCAACGGCTGAACAAGGATCGAACCAATATCCTGACGATCGAGGACCCCATCGAATATCAGCTTCCGGATATCGGGCAGATCCAGGTTAAGCCGAAGATTGGACTCACCTTTGCCGCCGGCCTGCGCCATATTTTGCGGCAGGATCCGGATACCATCCTGGTGGGGGAAATCCGTGATCTTGAGACCGCTGAAATCTCGATCCGCGCGTCGCTGACGGGGCATCTGGTATTCAGCACACTCCACACCAACGACGCGCCCAGCGCCATTATCCGTTTGATCGACATGGGCATTGAGCCCTATCTGCTGGCCGCTTCGCTGCGCGCGGTGCTGGCCCAGCGGCTGGTGCGCTGTTTGTGTCCGGCCTGCCGGGAGCGTGTCCCTGTCGTGGATCCAGCGCTGGCCTTGCCGCCAACGGTCAAGGCCAGCCTTGGGAAATACCCTGTCTGGCAGGCCCGGGGATGTCCGGCCTGCCTGGAGGGATACCGGGGCCGGATCGGATTGTTTGAATTGATGATCGTGGACGCGGAGATCGCGGAGGCGATTCGAACCGGCGACAGTGACTGCCGGCTGCTGGTCGAATTAGCGGTACGCAAGGGCATGACCACCTTGCTCGATGACGGGCTGGCCAAGATGGCCCAGAGCATTACCAGCCTTTCCGAGATCTTGCGCACCATCGGCAAATTCGGATAGATGACTTTCAGTGCGGGAGATCGTGGCTTACTTGGGAGTGAAGCTCCCCGCGCCACTTGTCCTGCATAGCCTTGGCGACGCAGGAAGGCGCGGGGCAACCTGCTCCGCCGGAGTAGCCTTGGCTACGCAGGTCGAGTCTTTGCGGAACCCTCCGACTTGTCACGCCGAAGCTATCCAAGCGAAGGGGGAAGCCAAGAACGCCATTCCTCCCCGTGGCAAGCCACGGGGCTTTCCACCATAGGCGGACAAGCCTGGCGGAGGAGGGTGAAAAGCGAAACGATCAACGCCTTGCCGGCGGTGCTATTGCGTCGGGCGTTTTGCGGGGGAGATCTGAGCTATGAAGGAGAACGGAAAGAACACGGACGGACACGGTCGAGCACAGATGGAAGAAGAAGGGCT
>CAYQNY010000071.1:0-14011 GCA_964418925.1 uncultured Verrucomicrobiota bacterium | reverse complement strand
GCGGGTTACCACCAGGAAACGGACCGGATCCAGCCCCATGGTTGTCAGGGCATTGAGTTCCTCATTAACTTTCATGGTGCCGATTTCAGCGGCAAAAGCCGCCCCCGAACGCCCGGCCAGGATAATGGCCGTCATCAGCGGCCCCAATTCACGGAGCAGGGAGATCGAAACCAGGTTGGCCACGAAAATATCGGCGCCAAACTGCCGCAGGGGGATGGCGGACTGAAAGGCAAGGATGAGCCCCATCAAACCCCCGATCATCACGACAATAGGCAAGGCGTTCACACCGGCTTTCTCAACCAGCAGCCAGGCATCGCGCCAGCGGATATGACGCGGATGGCGGATAGTCTGCAATAAGGCCACGACCAGCTCGCCCACAAAGGCTACTTGGGTCCACATGTCATCCAATATATGCGCGGCAGCCCGTCCAGTTTCTTCCAGCAACCCGGAGGACAATGGGGATTGCGGTGAAGACTCGCTGTCCACCTGCTTGGCCAGGTTGAACAGGTGCTGAAAATCCGGCGGAAAATCACGGATATCCACGATCCTATCCTTAGCTTGTTGTCGGCGCTGAAGTTCAATGAAAAAATAAGTGCCGGCCACGTCGCAATGTATCAGCTTTCCGGCCTGCACGATGACGCGCGGCGCGGGCGCCCGTTGCAGGGCGCCAAACACGTCGCGCCAGAGCGGCGCAAGCGTTGCGCTGGTCAAGTATCCCTTGATCGTCAGTTCCAAGACGCCATCCGGCATCCTGGTCATGGAATATGTGCATACCGAAGGTTGATTAGTTTGTGTATTCATGGCATCTGTGCAGCCACCCGGGTCGGATTTACTGGATTTACTATATCAGAGCCTAGGCACGCGTCCAGCGTTATCCCCGATCCGGCAGCAATTCTAATTATGGACGCGCCACCTGCCAACTTATCCGGCAGGAGTGCAGAAATTGCGGGGAAACTCGCGCGTTTCACGTGACCAGCACAAGGTTTACCACACCAGAGGCGTGGTCGCGGGGTCTGGCGCCATACATAAGATTGCTGGGTTCCCCAAGCCGCGGCTTGACCACCAACGGCTGTTTTGATAACACTTAAATATGGATATTAAATTGACCTTTCTCGGCGCAGCCCGCAATGTTACCGGTTCCTGCTATTTACTGGAAACTAAAGGGCATCGCATACTGGTGGATTGCGGACTGTACCAGGAACGCGATTTCAAGCATCGTAATTGGGAGCCATTCCACGTCGCACCCAACAGCATTGATACTGTGCTGATCACACATGCCCATCTAGACCACTGCGGACTTTTGCCCAAACTGGCCCACGACGGATTCAAAGGAAAAATCCTTGGCAGTGCCGCCACCCTCGATATCGCTGAAATCGTCCTGTTGGATTCAGCCAGGATACAGGAAGAAGACGTGGCCCATAAAAAGAAACGTCATCAGCGCCAAAAAAGAAAAGGGCCGTATCCGCTGGTACCGCTCTACACCGTCCAGGATGCCGAAAACGTCGTGCGTTATTTTGAAAGCGTGCCCTACAAGCAGGTAGTTCCACTGGGACAGGGTGTCGAAGTGTTTTTCTATGATTCAGGACATATCTTCGGGTCAACCATGATCAGGATCAAAGTCACTCAAGGCAGTGCAAGTCGAACCATACTGTTTTCCGGAGACCTCGGTCGCAATCAGGTTCCGATCCTGCGTGATCCGGCGCACCTCACCCAGGCGGATTATGTTGTTGTCGAATCAACCTACGGCAACCGGATCCATGCCCCCACCGAGGATATCCCCACCGCCCTGGCCAAGGTTATCAATGACACCGTAAAACTAGGCGGTAATATCGTTATTCCCAGTTTCACGATCGAGCGGACCCAGGAACTCCTGTATTATCTGGGCGGCTTGTTGGCGGAGCGCAAGATACCGCGCCTGAAAGTATTTGTGGACAGCCCCATGGCCATTCGCGTGACCGAGATTTTCAAGAAATATCCCGAACTCTTTGATCAAGAAACCCGGGAGCTTCTGCATAACGGCCGACATCCCTGCGATTTTCCCGGCCTGCACCTCGCGCGGTCGGTAGCAGAATCAAAAGCCATCAACGCCGTCAAGGAACCTATCATCATCATTGCCGGTTCGGGTATGTGCACTGGCGGACGGATAAAACACCATTTACTGACCAACATCAGCCGGCCCGACAGCACGATCCTTTTCGTGGGTTATCAGGCTATGGGCACGCTCGGCCGTATTATTCTGGATGGCGCCCCCAAAATACGGATATTCGGGGAGATGTGTGCGGTCAAAGCCAAGATTGCCAGAATTAACGGATTCTCCGCGCACGCGGATAGAGATGAACTATGCGCATGGCTGTCCACACTGCAACAGCCGCCGCGACGTGTTTTCATAACCCATGGCGAACCCCAAGCCGCTGAAGCGCTGGCCCAAGCCATTAATCAGCGCTTCCAATGGTCCACCTTGGTCCCCGCATACCTGCAAACGTCCCAGCTCGACTAACCCGGTTGGGCCAGTTCATCATCCCCATTGAAACCGAGATAGAGAAAAAGAAATCGAAACTATGGTTAAATACACGGCTGACCCCGGTTTTCATATTTATCTCTGCGCGGCGGGATGGAGTTTCTGCCAGGCCTGACTGCGGATGACGGCTCTTACTTTCTTGTCGATTTCTTCCGCGATGCGCATGAGGCCGGGCTGGGTGGGCGGATCGGAGGCCATGTGGCCTTCATGGACGTAGGCGTCGAAATGGATGCCATCGGGGGCGAAATAGGCATCGCATTCCTGGCCCGCCAAGAGCATGGCCAGATCCAACAATTCGGCCTGAGTGTCCCGGGCAACCTCACGGGTAATATCCACATACTGGTCGTGCAGCCGGTTGCCAGCGTCAATGGAGATAACATATTGTTTATAAACGACAGCCTTAGTCAGACTTCGGCGCGGAGCCGTAATGATAATGGGGATAGCGCCGGCCGCGCGGATTTCCCTGACCAAGGTTGTCATGGCGGCGCGGTAGGCCGCCGGCGGAACCCGGAGCACGCGGTTTTCCCCCTGCTCCCGTCGGGCCAGATGCTGGACCGGGCCCATGGCCCAGATAAAGAATCTGAAAAACCGTTTCTTCCGCAGGACCTCAAAAACACGGCCCGCTAACGGCCGCATCTCCAGCCCCATTTTCTGGCGATCAGCCTCGGCGCTCAACCAGTGATCGTTCCATCCGAAATAGATAGTAACAATGTCGGGGTCCATTTGCCGGCCCAGGATCTGAAACTGTCGCAACCCTTGCAGCGCGGAATAACCGTGCACGCCGATATTGAACGCTTCCCAGGGTTGAGCAGTCGGCGGCGCGTTGGTCAACCGCTCGTGCAGGTATTGGGAATATCCCGGCCGGCCCTGGCCGGTGATGGAATCGCCCATGCAGATGACGCGCATCATGTCGGGGCTTTTCTTCAAATCCACTTCGCGTTCCCGAAAGCCCAGGCTGTTGATGAGCCGCCCCTGAAAATACGTACCCGGAGTCAGCCGATACATCAGGGCGGCATCCGGCGTGGTTTTTGGAACCTTGATACCGCCAGCGGTATTCTGCCCTTGAAACACGATTGGCGGCAAGGCGGCGTCAAATTGCGTCCATACCAGCAAAGTTTCAGCGGCGGCGAACAGCAGATAGGTTGAAACCAGCGCCAGAGTCAATTTCTTGAACCCGGCTGTTTCCCACAGGCCGCGGGCCGGAGCGGCAATATGCCCGCCCAGGCTTTTAATAACACTGCGAATCAACAACAGGACTACCGGCGCCAATAGGGGCTTTAATCCCCAATGAACGGTCAGATGCATGGGGCCCAGCAACACCAGCAGAGGATCCAGCAGCCACGCGGCGGGAATGATCAGCAGGGTCACCAGGACCAGCCCATCCAGCAGGACCAGGATTACACCCAGCAACAGCCGGACCCGTTGAACTATGGAATATGGAATCAGGTTCATGATAAGTACGGGAGTTGGCTATGCCGAACCCTTCGCCTTGGCTCAGGGCAAGCTTCAGGCTTCGTGAGGAATCTCAGGGTGATTACACGCGAGAGATTCTTCTGCCGCCAAGGCGGCATCAGAATAACAACTATCACTACTAAAACAACGTATAAATGAAGGGCGCCGTGGTCTGGCCCAACACGATCAGCATGGCCATCAGGAGCAGAATGATGATCACGGGAATAATCCACCAGGCCTTATTATGCCACGCAAAGCCCAGAAACTCCTGCAGTAAACGCCCCAGATATTTGAGAAATCGCATTAAGTTCCTCCGGTTAGTAGGATCATTCTGGAAAAACGTGGCGGCGGGTAACACATTCAACCCACCCCTGCCCCTCCAAGGAGGGGATTGTTGTTAGTGGTTAATTTTATGCTCCTGTTCCCCTCCAGCAGAGAGGTGACAGCTTGTCCACCATAGTTCGCCGTGGCGAAACGAATTTTCTAACAAGCTCCATTTAATCCAAAATATAGTCCTCGCGCCAGTTTTTATTTTCCGTCCACGCCGGCTGGCGCTTCTTGTCCAGTATAAAAGGTCCCAGCACGAGCCAATCCATTTCCGTGCGCATGAAACACCGGTAGGCATCCGCGGGTGTGCAGACGATCGGTTCACCGCGGACATTAAACGAGGTGTTGATGATCACCCCGCAACCTGTCTGTTGTTCAAAGGCCTTAATGATGCGATAGTAGTCGGGATTGGTGTCCGGGGACACGGTTTGAACGCGGGCGGTGTAATCCACGTGCGTAATGGCGGGCACGTCTGATCGAACCTGGTTGATCCGTTCGCGTACGGGCAGCGCGGCGGCGTCTTCCATGCCGCGGCAACGGCTGGCCTGCACCGGGGCCACCAGCAGCATGTAGGGCGACGGGCGGTCCAGGTCAAAATAATCGTGAGCCCGCTCCTCCAGGCAGGCGGGCGCAAACGGCCGAAACGACTCCCGGTATTTGATTTTCAGGTTCATGATGGACTGCATCCTGGTCGAACGGGCATCGCCGATAATTGACCGGTTACCCAGCGCGCGCGGTCCGAATTCCATACGACCCTGCAGGAGACCGATAACCTGTTCCTTATCAATCAGTCGGGCGATCCGCTTTGCCCGGCAATCAGGATCGGTAACTTTATCCGCCGGGTATCCATTGGCGTTCAGAAACGCTTCGATTTCGTTGGTATCGAAGGCCGGGCCCAGATACGCGCCTTGCATGCTGTCGCGCCGGCCATCCGCCTGGCGCGGCTGATGGTGAACCATGTGCCGGACCGTCAGCGCGGCGCCCAGGGCGCCGCCGGCATCCCCGGCCGCCGGCTGGATCCAGATATCCTTAAAAATGCCGGACCGCAGCAGGCGCCCGTTGGCAACGCAGTTAAGCGCCACACCCCCGGCCAGACAACACTGGTCCAGACCCGTAATCCGGCGGGCATGTCGCGCCATGCGCAGGACGATGTCTTCCGTCACAACCTGGATGGAACGCGCGATATCCATTTCCCGGCGGGTCAGTTCCGCTTCCGCCTTACGCGGCGGGCCGTCGAACAGCCGGCTGAACTTTTCATTAGTCATTGTCAAGCCGTCCAGATAACCGAAATAATCGAGATTCATCCGGAACGAGCCGTCGGCTTTCAGGTCAATCAGGTTGTCCAGGATGCGCTGGACATAAACGGGGTCGCCGTAGGGCGCCAGGCCCATGAGCTTATATTCGCCGGAGTTCACCCGGAATCCCGTGAAATACGTGCAGGCCGAATAAAGCAGTCCCAGCGAATGCGGAAACCGGAGTTCCTTCAGAATCTCCAGATGGTTGTCGCGGCCGATGCCGATGGCGCTGGTGGCCCATTCGCCGACACCGTCGAGGGTCAGAATCGCGGCCTGTTGAAACGGCGATGGGAAAAAAGCGCTGGCGGCGTGGGACTCGTGATGCTCCGGAAAGTATAACGGCTGTTTTACGTGAATCTTAAGCGTATCCAACGTAGTTTCGATTTCCAGCGGAATCCAGAGTTTTTGTTTCAGCCAGAGCGGCAAGGCCAGCATGAATGATTGCAAGCCCCGGGGCGCCACGCTGAAATAGGTTTCCAGAATACGCGCGAATTTGGCGATCGGCTTGTCATAAAACGCAACGGCATCCAGCCCCTCATTGCCGATCTTACCGGCGGCCAGGCAATAACGGATGGCATTGACGGGAAAGCCGGCGTCATGTTTCTTGCGCGTAAAGCGTTCTTCCTGCGCCGCGGCGACAATCCGTCCGTCCTGGACCAGGACCGCCGCCGAGTCATGATAATACGCGCTGATACCAAGGATGTTCATAGGTTTTTTATCAGTAATTCTTTTGTGTCTTTATATCTTAGTGGCCCGCCTGCAACGCTGTAGCACTGTGGACAGGCAGATGAGTAGATCAGGTTAGTATTGCCGGGTATAGGAGCGCGGATCTGTCGGTTTACGATCAGTCCAATAGGAATCTTGCTGGCGTTGCCAGCGCCTCTGCATGGGATCCCTGCCGATCAGCAGCAGTATCAGACGACCCGGCCACATGCACAAAAAATAAAACGGCGTCAATAACAACCAGGTTAAACCGATACCCACGCCTTTTGCCAACCAGCGACCGAATTGATCCAGCGCGTTGAACACGGGAGGGATAAACAACCCGCTGATAAGAACCAGTGCGCTCAGACCGTAAAGCAACAATCCGAACGTGTAATGACGCCAGACCAGGGTCATGACTGTGGCGACCCCGGCGATCACCATGCTCTGGATAACGGCGCGCCAGCGGCGCGTTGTCCGGCCGACGCCGGGGTTTGCCGCGGCCGTACTGCCGGCGCGACCAGAACTATGGATTTCCCTGTTCATAGACACTAACGAGCTCCCTGTTTTCAGCAGATAGCTTTTTCATCATAAAATTCTCAGACAGCATACACGTAAAATTTAATCCGCAAAGTATAAAATGTAAGGTTGAATCAATTTGGTAACGTCCAAGCTACTTGTTTTATGCCGTTTTGTGCTTGTGTAACGCGCGGCGTTTCGGTATGAGACAGCCAAGACTGGGCCAGTAGTATGAGCGCAAAATCCACAGTCGGCCGAAAACACGCTGATAATTAAATTAAAAAGGAACATCATGAAAAAAGCCATCAATAAGGCGCCGCAAGAATCCCGCCAACGTTTTCACGCCTGGCGTTTTGGAATGTTTATTCACTATGGCCTGTATTCACTGCTTGGCCGCGGCGAATGGGCAATATGCCATGAACGGATCGCTTTTGACGAATACAAGCAATTGACGGCGGCTTTCACCCCCGCCAAGCTTAATATAAACGAGTGGGTATCGCTGGCCGTGAAGACGAAGATGCGCTATATGTGCCTGACAACCCGGCACCACGAGGGCTTCGCGCTTTTTGACACCCGGGTTTCCGGATTCAATTCCGTCAAAATGTTTGGGCGGGACATCGTGCGTGAGTATGTCGAGGCCTGCCGGGCGGCCGGACTTGGTGTCGGTCTATATTATTCCGTGGCGGACTGGTTCGATGCAGGATGCATTGATGGCCCGAAAAAGAACCCGGCCGCATGGAAGAAATTTATCGAGGCGGCGCATGCGCAATTGCGTGAACTGATGTCGAATTACGGCAGGATCGACTATCTCTTTTACGATGGCTGTCCGCCCCCGGCAACCTGGGACATCGCGGGAATCAACGCTGAAATACGTCAATTACAGCCGGGCATCCTGATCAGCGACCGGTGCGGATTGGATGAAGACGTTAAATCAGCCGAGGGTCACACTATTTCCAATCCGGGCAAGGCGTGGGAAACGTGCCTGACCATCAATGACAGTTGGGGTTACAACAGCAAAGACCTGTTCTGGAAAACACCCCGAGCACTCATCCGCACCCTCCTGACCACAGCCCACAACAATGGCAACCTGCTTTTGAACATCGGTCCCAGGATGGACGGTTCGCTGCAGCCGGGAGCCATCGAAGCGCTGGAGAAAATGGGCGCCTGGCTTGAACGCAATGGCGCGGCCATCTTCGGAACGCAAGGAAATCCCTTTAATTATGCTGACCAGAAATTATCCACTTACAAGGGTAACGTGGCCTATGTGCCGCTTAATTTTTATTTCGGCTCGAAAACCATTGTGGCGGGGATCGCCAACCAGGTGAAAAACGTGGAGTTATTGAATACCAAGGCAAGCGTCAAATTTCGCCAGGAAGGATGCCGGATATTCCTGGAGGGACTACCCGAGGAAGATCCGGATGCATTCACTACGGTTGTGCGCATGGAGTTGGACGGCGCTCCACTGGCTGAGCCTCATCCTCTGCTTGCTCAAGTCAACAAATATGACTAAATCACCAGGTATGGGAACCGGACCCCAAAAACTATATTGATTGCCACGGAATGGTCACTGATACGATTAAAAAAAATAGAAGAGCGCGACCTGACCTCAAGAGAAAGATTAAAAAAAGCCGTTACATTTCAAACACTATTTTCGATGCCGTCTTCCGCTTAATCATCTCAAATCCCCGGCTAAGATCGCCAAACGGCATGATATGCGAATAAAAACTTTTAAGATCCAGCAGATTAAGTCGAATCAAATCAAACATATAATCATGGGTAGGCACCTCGCCGGTATTGGCTTTCAATATTTTCCGGGCGTCGACATTTTTCAAGGCATCCTGGCGCGGTAAAACACCGTAGGGGGCGATTTTGCCGCCGGCCGCGAGCATTTGACAGGATTCGGCAACAAGTTTTTCATCCCCGGTCGTATCAATAATATAATCAACTCCCTGGCCGCCAGTAATTTCTCCGACGCGGCGGACCATAGCTTCTTTTTCATTATTTACCGTAAAATTGGCCCCGAATCCTGACATATAATTAAGCGGCGCGTCTCTGCGGCCGACAACAACCAGGGGGAAAGCGCCGCATATTTTGGAAAAGAAACACATGGCCATGGCCACCGGTCCTGAGCCGAGCACGACTACGCTGTTGTTCAATGAAATTTTCATATTCATAACATAGCCGGCGGTTTCCTTGAGGGTAATTACCATCGTGGCTTCCGGCGCAGAAATTTTGACATCATCCGGAATTTTCATCTGGTACTGTTCATAGCCAAGTTGCGCGCCAGGGGTGTCTTCAAGAAGCGCTTGCGTGTCGGTAACCAGCCCATATTCGGCCAAGCCGCCCCAGAGCGAAAAATATCCGCCAAACTTAGTGCCGGAATAAACAGCGGTAGGCCGCAAATACATGGCGCCTTCTTTGATATATCTGACTTTCCCGCCCGTTTTCAAGACCACGCCGACGCTTTCGTGGCCTACAATGCCCGGGTATTCCACTGGCCAGGGCAGTTTTCCGCTTATTATTTTCATATCTGTGCCGGTACAGATGGCACAGGCCAGTGTTTTGCACAGACATTGATAAGGACCCGGTTCCGGCACGGCCACTGTGACCAGTCTTATATCTCCTTGACCTTCAGTAATGGCGACTTGCATTATATATTGTCTCCTCTGAAACTTTCCACGTGTCTTGAGTCGTTATTTTTCAGCCCGGGAGTGCTGGTTACCTGCCGGGAGACCAAGAAGACTGCCGGGATAAAGCGGATTTTAATGCCGTCTATTTTGTAATCATAAGACCTGACGGGCTCAGATACCCAGCAACACCACGCGCATGATGCCCCCGACCAGCAGGGCGGTAACGATCATAATCAGAGTGGATTTGAGCAGATCTTTAACACCCAGTTCTTTCAACAACACGGCAAATGTACCCACACAGGGAAAATAAATAGCCAGTATGGTGACGGCGATCGTCAGTTGTTGCGGGGTCATTCCCAGCGGGACCAGCATACCCACGGCCAGATCTTTTCTCAGGAAACCGGCCAGGAACGCGGCGGATGCCTGGCGGGGAAGCCCAAACCATCCTTCCATGACCGGCGCCATAAACCTACCTGCCGATTCCAGGATGCCGGTTGCATACAAAAGATTGACGATGAAAACGCCCAGAAAGAGATATGGCACGGCTTCTTTGAGAAACCAGCGGACGCGCATCCATGTTTTTTTCAACACCGCCGCAATACCGGGGCGCCGATACGGAGGAATTTCCAGGAAAATTTCCAGCGACTCGCCCTTGACATAATGGTTTAATATCAATCCGGTTAGCACAAACACAATTCCCAGAACGGCAAAAACCATGAAGATATACCTGGTCCCGCCGGAGCCCAGCACGCCAAAAATCATCGCGCTTTGAGCCATACAAGGCACGGCGATTGCCACCAGGGTGGCGGCAATAAACCGTTGTTTTCTGGTTTCAAGAATGCGGGTTGACAAAGTGCCGGTCACATTGCATCCCAGCCCCAGAAACACGGGGATGATGCCGTGTCCATGCATGCCAATACGATGAAACATATTATCCGCCAGGGTGGCCAGCCTCGGCAAATAGCCCGAATCCTCAAGAATAGCCAGTATTAAATAGAAGGCCGCGATATACGGCAGGACCATTCCAAAGGGAACATACAGCGCGGTGGTTAAAATACCCATGGACTGGATATAGTCCACATTCCCGTCTATGAGTTTCCCAACCAGAAATTCATGCAGAAATCCAGGGCCTACACTGCGGCTGATGGCCATGACCACGGGACGATAGATTTCAAAAAGAGGATTGAAAATCGCGCGAATAAGCCCTTCGCCGATCATCCTGACCATCACAAAGGCGAGTCCTATAATCCCGAGACCCAGCGGCAATCCGGTCAACGGTTTGATTGTCAGTTCGGCCAATTTATCCCGCATGGAGGGGTGCCGGTGAGTGATATGTTGGACCGTGCGCGTGATATGCCCAATGGCCTGCCATTTATCATCTTCCGTGGATGCGGCCGCTGCGCGCGGCGCGCCGGCCTGGCCCAGCCGGTTGACGAGATTGTTGATGCCTTCCCCCGTCAAGGCCACGGTGGGAACAACCGGTATCTTGAGCATCTGTTCCAAGGCATCAACATCGATCTCTATTCCACGGTGGCGGGTTTCATCCCACATGTTCAATACAATGATAAGCGGCTTGCCGGTCTCGACCAGTTCCAGGGTCAGCAGCAGGTTCCTTTCAAGAGTGGTGGCGTCAATAACATTGACCACCATGTCGGCCTGCTTCAGGATTTCAACAGCCGTTTCGTCCGCTTTACAACTTGGTATCAGCGAATAAATCCCCGGAGCGTCAATGACTTCCACCTCTTCGTGGCCGGCCAGTGACAGGATCCCCTTAAAAATATCCACGGTGGTGCCCGGATAATTCGATACGATGACATGCGTATCCGTGAGTCTTAAGAAAACGACACTCTTGCCAACATTAGGATTACCCATCAGGACGATTGTTTTCATTATTTCCGCTTCACGATGATGTGGCGCGCCATACCCTTGCCAATAGTGATGATTCTATGATCGATGTTCACCACCACCGGCCCGCCCCAGGGATGCCGGGTCAGGACATGAATGGCTTTGCCCTCGCGGATTCCCAACACCCGCATTCTCCGCTGGAAGCCTTGCCCCCCCGTGAATGACAGGATAATGGCCGGATCCTTAGCGCGGAGATCATTAATTGTACATGATGAAACCATAAGCAAATGTTTAGCGTGGCGCCGATAACAGCCACATTCATGAGAGTATCCTGTTTCAGGGTATGCTGGGGAAAGCCTCATTTTTGGCGCGCTGTTTTAAACGCGCCACAATGGTTTCTCCCGCGCGCACAATATCACCCGGTTTGGCCAGCACTTGAACGTCGGCTGCGGGCAGATACATGTCGAGCCGCGATCCGAATTTCATCATCCCGATGCGTTCGCCCCTGGCCACTTCCACCGCCTGGTTATGATCCGGCCAATAGACCACCCGGCGGCAGACCGGCCCAACGATCTGGGTCACCAGGCAACGCGTCTGTTTTCCGGTGATGAGAATTTTATTGTGCTGATTGACCTCGGATGATTTTTCCTGGAACGTGAATAGATGCCGGCCCGGGAAATAGCCGAGAAAGACGGACTGCCCCGCGATGGGGGCGCGATTGACATGCACGTCAAACAGACTCAGAAAAATGCTGATGCGCATGCAATCAGTTTTGAGGTATTTATCCTCGTTCAAGCGCGTGACCGACATCACCCTGCCATCGGCGCCGGCAACGATGACCGTCGCGTCGCGGGGCGGTATCCGTTCGGGATCGCGAAAGAACCACAACATATAAGCCATCAATACCAGCGCTGGAATCGCGCACAACCAAATGAGCCGGCGTCCGGAATACTTCCGCCACCGCAACAGCAGAGTGAGCAAACCAAACAACAGGATAATGGTAATGATGAACGGTATAACTTCCGGTCGGATGGACATAATAGTCTCCTGGCGTTAATTATTTAGATTCTACGCGTGTACTATTTCATCAATAATGAATCCGGCCGAATTAATCATGGCCAGATCGGCTTGATAGCCTTGCCCGCTGGTAGTCAAATAACCATTAGTGAATATGGAATTCGCCGGGAAAAGCGACAAGGCTTGCAGGGGACCTAGAACTGCTTCCCGCCCGCCGGCTGCCCGCAGTTCTCTGGCAGGGTTTACAAACCGGAACATGGCCAGTGTGCGCAGACAGTCGGTTGGTTGCATAAGCGGATGACCTTCATAACGGGTGCCGGGCCGCGGGTTGAGGAAATTGACCGGGATTGAATCGGCGTGCAGTTCGTTCAGCGCGAAAGCGAGGTCAACCCGATCCTCAAGCGTTTCGCCAAGCCCCACGAGCCCCCCGCAGCACAGGTCGAGGCCGGCCGCTTTGACGGCTTTCGCCGTGGCGGCGCGATCGGCATAAGCATGAGTGGTGCAGATGTTCGGAAAAAAACGCTCGGAAGTTTCCAGATTGTGATTATACCGGTCAACCCCGGCCTGCTTCAATTCTTTGGCCTGGTCAAAACTCAGCAGCCCGAATGACAGGCAAACCTGGATGGGAAGCTCAGCCTTGATTGCCCGCGTGATCGCGACGATACGGTTGATATCCTCGTCGGATGGCGTGCGCCCGCTCGACACGATGCAATACCGGGCGGCCTTCATCCGGTGGGCGGTATGCGCGCCCGCGATGACCGTCTCCGGCGACGGCACCGTGCTGGTCGGGGAGTTGGTCTGACTGCAATAAACGCAATCCTCCGTGCAGCCTCCGTTGCGAGCATTGCAGATCACGTGCAGGCGCACGTTTCTTTGAAAATAATGTAAACGAATTTGGAAAGCCGCATCCAGGATCGCCAGCAGGTCATTGTCGTGCGACTGCAGAATTTGTAATGCTTCCTCCCTGGTAATCCGTGCCCCGGCCAATACTTGATGACTCCGCGTCTTCCAATCCACATTAAATTGTTTTTCTGTCATCGTTTGCGCCTGAGTTTTCCAGCGGCCTTAACCGGGCGTGAAGGCAGGATACGATTTTGATTATCCACGTACACGGTCCGGCTCCTTAAATCAGCCATCTCATTTGCCGCCACCAGGGCATAGGTCAGCATAATAAGCTTGTCTCCGACCTGACCCGTACGCGCGGCGGCTCCTTGCAGGCTGACGATGCCGGAACCGGCCCGCGCTGCTATCGCGTAGGTGATGACCCGCGCCCCATTATTGATATTCAGCACGTGGACCTGTTCACCGGGCACGATGTCGGCCGCTTCCAGCAGCAGACGATCCAGGACAATACTGCCCTCATAATGGAGTTCCGTCGCCGTCAAGGTGGCGCGATGTATCTTGGCTTTCAGCATCCAGCGTTGCATGTTATTTATCTCTCCATCTTGTTCGCCCGTGCATAGGCTCTACAGGCGGGACAGAATCCTGCGATTCCCCTGACCGCTTGCGCCAACCGGCTTTGGGGCCATAGTCGGGCGCCAGCACAGAGCGGACAAAATCGGCAAATTGATGCCAGTATGCTCGTCATTATGGCATTCACGCTTTTTATTCATATATTTTTTGAGGGTGAAAATCAACTCTGTTTTTTTGCGTGTCAACGCAATTTAGAAATGTCCTCTATTTTAGCAATTTAGAAATGTCCTCTT
>CAYQNY010000070.1:0-14390 GCA_964418925.1 uncultured Verrucomicrobiota bacterium | reverse complement strand
AAGGTAAAAGAACCATCCTCATGAGACTTTCTATGCCAAATCTGATTCTTCATTGGTCGAGTAGACATAATATGGTTTCCTTCTTTAGGTATGCTTTGTATTCCCTGTTTCTCGTCTCTTTCGATTGACGAGTGTCACAATATTCTACCGTGGAAGGACACTTCAATGCCCCTCACAGAACCGGACTTGTGAATTTCTCACATCCGGCTCTTCAGCAAGCCTCATTTTCACGGGCGACAGCGTATACAGATTGTGTTTGATTGCAGGCAACGAGCGGAGCAGGGAGCGGAGCAGGGTCAGCCCTTAAATCAGTAATTAACAGGTAGATCGGGGGTAGCCCTGTATTTAGTATTTAATTATTGTTCCGACTTCACCAGCACCTTCCCTGCGGTTTTGAATATATCAGGGCGGGTCTCAAAAAGCCAGCCCCCCCTACGCGAGGTCGCTTCCACCGTCGCTCCAGGAGCTATGGTGGACCACGCGAAACGCGTGGCAAGCAAGACGGAGGACCACGCGAACCGCGTGGCAAGCAAGCCGCCCAGCAAAATGTCGCGACTCTCACAGTAATAATATTACCCCGCGCGGGGAATGACGGTAACCTCGGAATGCGGGATTTCTTTTTCGAGGTTGCGCTTGATGGGGTTAATGATCGCCTGCACCTCGCCCATGGATTTACGCGCGTCGAAGCCCAGGAAGATTTCAATAAAGACATGCCGTCCGGAATAGCGCGAGCGCACGCCGTCCAGCATGGTGTATTGATCGAAATGCTGCACCAGCTGTTTCGTAATCAGCATTTGGAGGGGCTCTTCCAGCGAGCGGTCAAGCAGGTCATGGATGGAATGCCGCAGGAGATGCCAGCCGCTGTTGATCATGAAAACGAGCGTAATACATGAAGTCAGCGGATCCAGGTACATTACCCACTTGCCGGCAACGCTCATGCTGACCACGAAATTCACGAACATGCAGGCATTGGACAGCGTCTTGACGGCAAAAAGCCGGAGTTGCGCCTCAACAATCGGCGAAGGCGCTTTGCGCTGATGATGCCGGGTCCGCCACCACAGCCGGCCGTTGATGATTCCGAAGATAAACGTGCAGGCAATGCCCATCCAGATGCCGAATCCGTGCAGGCGCACCGGGTGCAACAGGCGGTTGATGATCAAACCAACCATGATCAGCACGCTGACGAGCATGAAGAAACCGATCATCAGGCTGGCCAGGTTCTCGATCTTGCCAAGACCATAATTGAATACAGCGCGGCTATCCTGCCGGAGACGGCGCAGGGTGAGCCACGACATTACGACCGAACAGAATTCCAGCAATGAATTAAAAAAATCCGCAACCAAAACAAGGGAGTTGGCCAGGATAACCGAAATGATGTTGAGGATGAGCCCCAAGGCGCAGGTTATCACGCCGGTTAAAGCCGTCCGTTCGGTCCGCTCTCGTTCCTGATCCATCATGTTACGCTTCGATTCGGTCATAGCGACGTAGCGGGGGGTTAGATCGTGTTTTTCTGTAAATGGCGAAAGAATGCGCGCTAAGCGCCATTCCGTGCAGGCAACGATCAATTTACGCTTGATGCCTGCCATCTATCGCACGGTCACGCCCCTAACATTTTCACAGCGGTACTGAATGTAACAGGGCGGGTTCGGAAACGCCAGTTGAAAGAGGTTTATCCAAATCAATGCTATAAGCGCCAAGGTCTTGCTGTGCCGGGCATATTCCCAGCATCGGCATTACCCGCCAAAGTTTTCCAGCCAGAGACGGATCTGCCTCCGGCAGAATTGAACTTTACCAACCCGCGAAAGAAATGTTACTTTCTTGTTCTGAATTTTGATTTGGGCAACATGCCGCGCAGAGGCTGTTGAAAAATACCTCGAAGAACGGCCACGACGAAGCCCTTCGACAGGCTCAGGGCCTTGAGCGAAGTCGAAACGGCGTGGCCCTCCATACAGGAAAAAAAGAGCCTTTTTGATCATGGAGGGACGCGTCCCGCCCAACGCGGGACAAGCTCTGTTTACCACGCGTTTCGCGTGGTCGCGTCCGTGTCCTTTTTCAACAGCCACTGCAGACTTGGCCCCGACTCCTCAACATGAGTATGTGTAATATTCAACAGGTATGCACAATATTGTGAAAAAAGGAATGGCCGGGCTGGTTGCGGTACTGCTGGTTACGGCCTGGCTCACGGCGCTGGCCTTGCTGGCCGGGTGCGAGTCCTCGGCCAACCCGAGGGTCGGTGATATACGCATGGCGTACTGGACGTACGGGGAAGGCTATCCCCTGGTCATGATCATGGGGTACAGCGGCACCATGGATATGTGGGACCCGCATGTCATTACAGCGCTCGCAGCGCAGTATCAGGTGATCGTCTTTGACAACCGGGGCATGGGCAAGACAACGGCCGGCACAGCTGCATTCAGCATCGAGCAGTTCGCCGATGACACTGCCGGGCTCATGGATATGCTGGGGATAGACCAGGCCCACGTGCTCGGCTTTTCAATGGGCACGGAAATTGCACAGGAGCTTGTATTGCGGCATCCTGAAAAGGTGAACAAGTTGATTTTATACGCGGCGGACTGCCAGGTTGACATGTTCCCGCCGGCGCCGGAGGTCGAGGCACAGCTCTTCGATCCGAATGTCTCCGACGAAACCTTGCTCAGCCTCATGTTCCCGGAAGACTGGCTCCAGGCTAACGCTGATTATATATCCAGGGTCTTTTCCGGTGTGACGGAGACATCTTCAACCAGGAACATTCAGCGGCAGGTGGAGGCCATGGACAATTGGTGTGGGAGCTGCGACCGGCTTTCCGCCATCAATAGTCCGACCCTGCTTATCACCGGCAGCGAAGATATTCTGACTCCGCCGGAGAATGCGTATATGATGGCCGAAAAAATTACGGGCGTGACCCTGGTGGAGGTCGCTGGCGCCGGCCATGGCCTGATGTACCAGTATCCCGCGGAATTTGCCGCAATTATTCTCAATTTCCTGGATTAATAATTATTCCTGCATGTTGCAGAAATAATTTACTGAATAGAAAGGAAGCTCGCAATATGCCGGAATGCAATATTAAAAAGAATAAAGCCCGATGTAATTGCACATATGAACCTTGCAGCAGGAAAGGTGTCTGTTGCGAATGCATCCAGTACCATTGGCGCATGGGCGAACTGCCGGCCTGCTTTTTCCCCGCTGACGTGGAGAAGACCTTTGATCGCAGTATAGAGAAGTTTATCGCGACATACCAGGAAAGGGGCAAATGGTGGTAGAATCAGGGCCGGCTTTTCATGGCCAGTCCTTTCATTTATTCACGCGCGGCGAGGTCGCTGCAGCCGGGGGCATCGGCTTGATTCTTGGCAAGATCAATCAACCAACCTGGAAAACCGCCCCGGGCATCCTTTTCCGCCATGGCAAAAAGCGTTTTTACCACCTCAGGGTTGTCTTCCGCGACGCTTTCGGCAAATGGGTCAGCCGCATTCAAGTCACGAAGAAGTATGCCGGTACCATCCACCTTGCAGTTAAACCACCATCTATCCGTTACTACACTAATTGCCGATCCCCAGGCGACAGTTACGTGATCACGTATACTTTTTCTTCCTGAAACGGCATCCTTGAGAAATGAAACGCCATCTATTTCAGTCGGAGACTTCACTTCTGCCAACTCCATAATAGTCGCTGTTATGTCATGGTGTTGGACCAGCATGTCGCTCGTCTGGCCTGCATATTGCGCGCCGGGGAAACGCATCATGAGGGGCACATTGAAAACTTCGGGGCTGGAAGGATATCCTCGCTTGCCCATGTAGTTCCGGTCGCCGATGGAGTGACCATGATCCGACGTGAATATCACCATCGTATTGTCGAGCAAACCTAACACCTCCAGCGTTTCCATGAAAAACCCGAACCAGCGGTCGCACAGGGTAACCGCCCCACGATAATTTGCTCTGGTCCTATCAAGAAGCTTCCGGTCAAGCGTTGATGTGCCTGTATACCCGGATTTTACCTGCTCCGGCCCATTTTCCTTCAGATACATTTGGCGATAATGCGGCGGTACCAGCCAAGGCTCATGCGGATCAAAGGACTCCACAGTCAGAAAAAACTTGTCGGCATCCCGGTTTTGTTCAAGCCATACTGCCGCTTCTTTTAGAACGCGTGGCGCGAAATAGTCCTCCTCTTTTGTCCTGTCATGAATGTTCATAATGCACTGCTGAATGAGATTAATCGTACGTTCATTCTGCATTTCCCGGGGAAGCCAGTAATCAATTTCCTTGGGGGTAAGCCGGGGCCCGGAACGGGCGTGGTCGTTTTCCTGACCACGGAGAAACGTCCACTGATTAAATCCGCGCGCGAAATTTTTTGAAGGCTTGAACATATGATATACATCGGCAATCAGAGCTGTTCGGTATCCGGCGTCGCACAGCATCTCGGCAAGTGTATGCTGGTCCTCCGGTATTGGTCCCCATCCAGGAGATCCCACAAAGTCGCCTTTCAGGCGAAAGTCAGCATTATGGAACGGATATACGCGTCGACCCGTATAAATCGCGCGCCGGGCAGGAAGTGTGGGAAGCGATTCAGGAAATGCCCTTGTCATAACCAGGGAATCTTTCGCCAAAGCATCAAAGTGCGGGGTACGCACCTTGCCCCACGGGGGAGAACCATATACGCCAACACAATCCTTCCGTAGCGAATCAAAAATCACCAGGACAATATTCATATCTTATGCCTCTTTCTTATGACTCATGTTTTTATGGCAGGCTTTATTTATTCAAGCCGTTGTGAAAATAAACTTCCATTCTGTCAAACGCCTTATTTATTATTTCTTCGGAAACACAGAAAGATAATCTCAAGTGACCTTCTCCTGTAGGGCCAAAGGCTATCCCCGGCGTTGTTGACACTTTAGCTTCTCGCAACAGTTTCTTGCAGAAAGTCATGGAATCCTTGCCGGCGTCTAATAATATTCTGGGAAACATCAGATAGGATCCCTTTGGCTTCCGGTATTCAAAGACCGAATTGAGCCCATCAAGCCGTTGGCACATCAAATCCCGCGCGGAAATATAATGTTTTCTGAATTCTGCGACACAGTCCTGGCAGTCATCCAGAGCGGCAATCGCCGCGTATTGGGAAATCACCGGCGCGCAGATGGCCAGTGGAATATGGGCCTTGGCAATTTGAGGAATCAAGTCTTTATCCGTATGCAAATAACCTATGCGCCAACCAGTCATGGCGTAGGTTTTCGTAAAAGTAAAACAACTGACAACGTTTTTACACATAGCGGGAATCGACGCTATGCTGAAATGGCGGGCATTATCAAAAACAAAATATTCATACGCTTCATCCGTAATGACCATTATATCGTGTTTTAAGGCAATCGCAGCCAATTGACGAAGTTGTTGTTCCGAATAAACTGTACCCGTGGGATTAGACGGAGAACAATATATAATGGCTTTTGTGCGTGGCGTGATTGCCTTTTCTATCGCATCAATATCAAGAGCAAAATCATCATCTTCAAGTGTTGGAATAAGGACGGGGGTTCCTGAAGCAAGCATTACCTGGGCAATATGGGTTGAATACGTGGGCGAGGGCAAAATAACTTCATCACCAGGATCAATTAGAGCCATAACAGAAGAGGCCAACCCTTCAATGGCGCCTATTGTAACCAGTATTTGAGATACATCGGATTCTATGTTATTGTCTTGCTTGAGTTTTTTTACGATTTTTTCACGCAGCTTGACTATGCCCGCATTCTCCGAGTACCCCCCAACCAGCCCGTTATTGATGGCGGATATTGCCGCTTCTTTTATATGGTCCGGCGTATCCACCGTCGGTTTGGCCCAGGATAAAAAAGCCACATCCTCTATTTCCTTCGACAGTCTTGTCATTTCATGAATGGCGGATTTTTTCAACTGCAGAACTCTTTTTGATACTCTTGCATTGTTCTGTTGAGCAAACATAATATGATCTCCTCATTCAGCCCGAAGATTGCCATGAAGATTTCAGGAATATCCATATCCAGGCTGGAATTATCCGGTTTTTAGCAACATTATAAACTTACAGTTTTTGCCCGATTGACGTCAATTATTTTTTAAGTGCCCCCGGAACCACTGAATTATTCGCGACTGATCGCGAATAATCCAGGCTAGCGACCCTGAAACAACGGACCGTCTCAATTATGCCGCGCATTGAACCAAGCACTGTAGGCTGGATTTTTTGCCAGGCTTCCACCATAATGGGCCCCATGACACATCAGGACATAATCCAGTTGCAGACATCCGGGCACGGGGACATGCACGAGATCACCGGCGCAGTGTCGGCCATCGTTAAGCGCTCAGGCATCCGTACCGGCACGGCCCATATCTTCAACGTAGGCAGTACAGCCTGTGTGGGTACGCTGGAGTACGAACCCGGCCTGGAGACCGACCTGCCAGCGATGCTGAACCGGCTGATTCCACCAAGCCGGGACTACGGACACGAGCAGGCCTGGCACGATGGGAACGGTCACTCACATCTCCAGGCCACGCTGATGGGACCAGCGTTAACCGTTCCCATAACCGACGGCAATCTCCAACTCGGGACTTGGCAACAGATTTTCCATCTTGAATGTGACGTGAAGACGCGCTCCAGAAAGATCGTCGTTACCGTGCAAGGCGATTAAGACTTTATCTTTTGGTTTAGCCTCGGTTACCGGTTGCTCCGGCCGCTGAAATTGCTTTGATTTTACCCTCCGGCTGGATAGGATAGATATGGTTTGGTTTATATTCATCCGCATGGCTCAGCAATGATGAACGCGACAGCACAGCTCAATAATCGCCAGACGCTCCAGACCGCGCGCCGGATAGTCATAAAAATCGGCAGTCGCATCCTGGTCCGCCAGTCCGGACGTCCGGAAACCCGCCGCCTCCGTTCGCTCGTCCGCGACATGGCCGCGTTGAAACACGCCGGCCATGACGTTGTCGTGGTGACATCCGGCGCCATCGGCACCGGTATGAATACCCTGGGTATGCGCCGGCGCCCGACACAGCTCCCTGATCTTCAGATGGCCGCCGCCATCGGGCAAAGCCGGCTGATGACTCTATACGATCAGCTATTCTCCGCCCAACGCTGTCTCATCGGCCAGGTACTGCTCACCCATGCTGACCTCAAGCACCGGACCCGCCACCTGAATGCGCGCAATACCATCTTGACTATGCTGAAACGGGGCGTGATTCCCATCGTTAATGAAAATGACGTCGTGGCCGTGGATGAAATTAAATTCGGCGATAATGATCTCCTGGCATCCCTGGTGGTGCATCTGTTGAATGCCGACCTGCTGATTCTGTTGACTACGACCGATGGGCTCCGCGCAACCACCGCCAGCGGCCGGTCCCGGCGCGTGCCCATCGTGCCGGTCATCACCAAGGACATCCTGGAACTGGCTTCTGGAAAGGGAAGCCATCTTTCCACGGGCGGCATGTTCAGCAAGCTGGAATCCGCCGGCGCCGCCGCGAAAGCCGGCGCCGCCGTGGTCATTGCCGACGGCCGGAAGGCGGGGATTATTCAGCAAATCCTGGCGGGTAACGATACCGGCACGCTGATTCAGGCGACCGGAAGTCATCCCAGGAATGCTATGAGCGCCCGCGAGCGCTGGATCGCTTTTTTTCACAAGCCGGAAGGCGTACTCATTATTGACGACGGCGCGCGCCACGCGCTGGAGCAGAACGGCAAAAGCCTGCTCCCCATCGGCATCAAAAAAACCGAGGGGGATTTTGAAGCCGGCGCCGCCGTGGAGATCAAGACATCTGATCAGACCTTGATCGCACGGGGGCTGGCGGCTTATTCCAGCCGCGACCTCCGCTTGATCCAAGGACACCAGACACATGATATTGCCAAAATTCTCGGAACAGAAGGGCTCGACGAAGTGATTCACCGGGACAACATGGTGCTGATGAACAGGAGACGCATATGAATCTGCACGACGATATGACGGCCATGGGCCAACGCGCTGTAGCCGCCGCCCGGGCTCTGGCAATGATCAGCACCCGGAAAAAGAACGCCATTCTGAATGCCATGGCCGCTGAAATCATTCAGCAACGGAATTTTATCCAGGATGCCAATGCCCGCGACATGGATGATGGACGGACAGCGGGTTTATCCCCTGCCCTGCTGGACAGACTGCAACTGACAGACGTCCGGATTGACGCCATGGCACAGGCCGTTCGCGCAGTGGCAACGCTGAAAGACCCGGTGGGCCAAACCATCCGCCGCTGGTCAAGACCCAATGGACTCGTGATCCGCAAACGCCGTGTCCCCATTGGTGTCATCGGCATTATATATGAATCCCGGCCCAACGTCACGGCAGATGCCGCCACGCTTTGTATTAAAACCTCCAATGCCGTCATTTTACGCGGCGGCAAGGAAGCCATGAACTCCAACGCCGCCATTGCCCAGGCGCTTCAAAAGGGCGGTGCGCGCGAAGGATTGCCCGACGCTGCCGTCCAATTAATCGAAACCACCGACCATGACGCCATTCGCGAACTGGTTCAAATGGAAGGGCTGGTGGACCTGGTCATGCCGCGCGGCGGCGAGGCGCTGATTCAGGCGGTAATGCAACATGCCCGGGTGCCGGTCATCAAGCATTACAAGGGCGTGTGCCATGTATTCGTGGATGAAAGCGCGAACCTGGAAATGGCGCTGGCGATTATCGAAAACGCAAAATGTCAACGCCCCGGCGTCTGCAATGCCATGGAAACCCTACTGTTGCATAATCGGATTGCACCGGTGTTGCTTCCCCAGGCGGCCCGGTATCTCATGGAATGCGGCGTGGAATTACGCGGCGATGACGCCAGCCGGGACTTCGTGCCTGCCATCAAGCCGGCCACGGAAAACGACTGGTCTGCCGAATATCTGGCCTTGATTCTCGCCGTGCGGGTGGTATCGTCCGTCAAGGCGGCCATTGAGCATATCAACCACTACGGCTCGCACCATTCCGACGCTATCGTCACCGAGTCAAAGGCCTCCGCCCGGCTGTTTACCCAGGAAGTGGATTCAGCGGCCGTGTACATAAATGCTTCCACCCGGTTCACGGACGGCGGCGAGTTCGGCCTGGGCGCGGAAATCGGCATCAGCACGGACAAACTGCACGCGCGCGGGCCGATGGGGTTGGAAGAGCTGACCACCTATAAATACATCGTCACCGGCCAGGGACAGGTCAGAAAATAAAGGAATTCCAGCCGCCCGCCGTTGCGCGGCGCCGGAATTTATTTATTCGTTCCAGTTCAGAATAACCTTGCCGGACTTGCCGGATTTCATGACATCGAATGCCTGTTGGAAGTCGGTATAGGGAAAGCGATGCGTAATGAGCGGCATGATATCCAGGCCGGTTTGGATCATCATGGTCATCTTATACCAGGTTTCGTACATTTCCCGTCCGTAGATACCCTTGATCGTGAGGCTGTGGAACACGACCAGGTTCCAGTCAATGAGGGTATTCGGCTCGGGGATCCCCAGCATGGCGATTTTACTGCCGTGACACATATTCTCCAGCATCTCGCGCAGGGCCGACGCGCTGCCCGACATTTCGAGACCGACATCAAAGCCTTCCTGCAAGCCCAGCTTTTTCTGAACGTCCTTGAGCCGCTCCTGGCGGGAATCCACGACCAGATTAGCGCCCATTTTTTTAGCCATGACCAGCCGATCCGGATTAATATCAGTGACAACGACATAGCGGGCTCCGGCATGCCTGACGATGGCGGCGGCCATACAGCCGATCGGGCCGGCGCCGGTAATCAGCACATCCTCACCAAGCACCGGAAATGACAAGGCCGTGTGCACGGCGTTGCCCAGCGGATCAAAACAGGCCAGCACATCAGTGGAAATCCGCGTATCCGCGTACCATACATTCGTCTGCGGCAGGACCAGGTATTGCGCAAAGGCGCCGGTGCGGTTGACACCAATGCCGCGTGTATTCGGACAGAGATGGCGGCGTCCCGCCAGGCAGTTCCGGCAACGGCCGCAGACCAAATGGCCCTCGCCGCTCACCAGGTCACCGATCTGGAAATCGGTCACATTGGCGCCAATAGCCTCGATACGCCCGACAAACTCATGCCCGATGACCATCGGCACGGGGATTGTTTTCTGAGCCCACGCATCCCAGGTATAAATATGAATATCAGTGCCGCAGATCGCCGTTTTATCGATCTTGACCAACACATCGTTAATACCCATCTCCGGCACCGGAACATTTTCCATCCATATCCCCGGCTCGGCCTTGCTCTTAACCAGCGCTTTCATTGTACGCATGCAATGATCCTTTCCAACTATTTAGGAGGCTTGGCGACAGGTTGCGTCTCCAACCGCGCCGCGGATGCCGGAGCCCCCGCCGGATTTTCCTCAATGATTTGGGCCGGGGCAAGATCACCTTCTGCCTGCTTGAATTCGCGCTTTTCCAAAGGACGCCTGGACCGCGGCGTATCGTAGGGGTTATTGGCGCGACGGGCGGCATTCAGATCAATCAAGGTCAATCCATACCGTCCGGAGAGCCATTTCCATTCCCGCTTCCGGAATTTAAAACTCAGGTTCAGGTCATTAATCAGGGTCGCCACATCCAAGGTCGGAAGTAACTCGATATCGGAACACCACGGCATACTGCGCAGCAGCACAGCGGGCACCGTCTGATTATCACCAATAATAATCACCTTTTTAACGCCGGCAATGATAAACTGTTTGTCGGTAAAATTCGCCAGGCTGATGTACCGCCAATCCGAATCCGACCAGATATGCAGTACTGGCTGCGCCGTTTTGGCGGCGCCATGGTAGGCCACCACAGCAATTGACCGCAACCGGACCATATCAAACGCCAGTTGGACTATGCGGGGACGCGCCGGAACCAGCAGCAATGTCACCTCCCGAGTGGAAGTCAACGCCTTCCCGGAAACGCCTTCTACCGCCAGTCCGATTCCCAAGGCAGCAACCAACATAATTCTAAACGAGTTAATCCTCATAATACATCTCCCATAACGCGGCGCTTACCGCAACCGAAATTGTGACCAACCAATTTTTACACGTTCAAGCCGATTACCTCAGCCTTTTTTCAGAATTTTTTTAAACTCGCGCGTCAACAAAGGCACAATCTTGAACAAGTCACCGACCAGGCCGTACGTCGCCATCTTGAAAATGGGCGCATCCGGGTCCTTATTGATTGCCAGAATAATATCGGACGATGACATGCCCGCCAGATGCTGAATCTGCCCGCTGATGCCGCAGGCAATATAAATCTTGGGACACACCGTCTTGCCGGTCTGACCGACCTGGTGGGAATAGGGAATCCAGCCGGCATCCACCGCGGCACGGGACGATCCGACGCCGGCGCCCAGCACCTCGGCCAACTCACGAATCAGCGCAAAATTTTCCGGCGCCTGCAATCCCCGCCCGCCGGATATAATAATGTTGGCCTCCGCGATATTGGTGGTGGACTCGGTTTCCGGCACAAACTTCAGCCGGCGGGCCCGGGTTTTCAGCACTTCCGCGGCCACTTCCTGAACCAGCGTCTCCCCTGTCCGGCTAGTATCCACCACCGCTTCCTTCATAACCTTGTGACGGACGGTGGCCATCTGCGGACGGTGGTTGGGCGTGATGATCGTGGCCATGATATTGCCGCCAAAGGCCGGACGAGTCTGAAGCAGATTACCTGTTTGCGGGTCAACCGCCAAGCCAGTGCAGTCGGCGGTCAGACCAGCCATAACAGGCACGGCCACGCGCGATACCATGCTCCGGCCGATTGTCGTCGCCCCGCAGAGCATCACGGCAGGCTGGTGACGGCGAATCAGTTCAATCAAAACAGCCGCATAAGGCTCATCCTGAAAATACGTCAATTCAGGCCGATCCACGAGATACACACAGTCTGCCCCGCTATGAAAGAGATCGGGGGCGTTTCCTTCAATCTGGTGACCGAGCAGGACGGCACACAATTTCATACTCAACTGATCAGCCAGCTTGCGCCCTTCACCGAGCAGTTCGTATGTAATTGACTGTAACTTGCCATCCTTCTGTTCAGCGAAAACCCACACATTCTTGTAAGCGGTCAAATCAACCTTGATATCCTCTTTTTTCTTAAGGACAATGGCATTGAACTTACACGCATCCACACAAGCGCCGCATAGATTGCACTTTTCAAGGTCAATGACCGCGAGTTTCTCCACCATGGTAATGGCGTCGAAAGGACACGCCTTGATACAGAGACGACACCCCACGCATTTTTCATTCAGGACGGTAATTGGTGTTTTTTCCATACGTCTTTTCATCCTCACGAAGCAACCGCAATCACGGCATCCTTCAGCTTGGCCACAACCTGCGGCACAATCTGGTCCGGTTCTCCCTTGAATACAAGCCCACCCTGTCGTGAAGGCGGTGTGAATATCTTGACAACCTTGGTAGGCGAGCCATCGAGGCCAATCCGGGTCTGGTCGCATTCAAGATCGTCGGCCTTCCAATGGATAATCGCAGCTTTCCTGGCCGCCAGCTTGCCCTTCAATGACGGCAAACGCGGCTCATTGATTTCCTTGACCACTGTCAAGAGGCAGGGCAGCGGCGAATCAATAACCTCAAAACCATCTTCCATAAGTCGTTCGGCCACGATGTGCTGCGCATCAACGGTCTCGATTTTACGCACGTAAGTGATTTGCGGCAAATCCAAATGCGCGGCAATGCCAGGGCCCACCTGGGCGGTATCGCCGTCAAAGGCCTGCTTGCCGCAGAGAATGATCGTGTAATCACCGATTTTTTTTAGCGCCATGGACAGCGTGTAACTGGTCGCCCAGGTGTCACTGCCGGCAAAAGCACGATCCGAGACCAGAATCCCCTCATCCACGCCCATGGCTATGGCCTCGCGCAACGCGCTTTCCGCCTGGGGCGGACCCATGGTAACAGCCGTGACCTTGCCGCCCAGCTTTTCTTTGAGGCGGAGGGCTTCTTCGATGGCATACATGTCAAACGGATTGATGATGGATGCCACACCCTCACGAATCAAGGTATTGGTTTCCGGATCAATCTTGACATCCGCAGTATCCGGAACCTGCTTGATACAAGCCACGATATGCATACAACTTCTCCCTGAATTTCACACCAATACAATACAAGAACGGATTGTAATCATCATCGGCTTTTTTGCAAGCAGATTGAATTTTTTTGTAATGCGGGGTAGACCTAGCCGGACCTATTCATGAAGATTTCAGTTCTGCGTGCATAGATCACCCGCAGGGCCGTTGTGACAGGCTCAGGGCTCGTATTCAGGGTTTCCATCTTTGGCGGATCCGTCTCCGGCGGAGAACGTTTTCGGTTTTCTAAAATTAATTAGGCCGCTATCGCCGCAACTGTAATCAGGGCCATGCTGTGTAGGAGCCGCATCCCCATACGGCGATCTTCGCCTTTCGCCGAACAGGGGTTCGGCTCCTACAAATACATGATGCTCATGGTATCTTTGTCAGCCTTAGGCGGATCCGCCTCCCGCCGTCGCCAAGGCTATGGCGGGCAGGCTGGCGGAAAATTCCAATGCATTGAATTACCTGCAGCCGGTTCAGGTCCGGCGGGTATAGCGCAGGGTCAAGGTCCGCTGATACAGCCCTTCGCTGACATGGTTACTGACCAATTCAAAACGAACGCGATAGTGCACAGCCCGTTCGCGATCCTTGGCATAAAAATCGCCGCTCTCACTGGGATTATTCCAAAGGCATTGAGGCACCTCCGCCCATTCAAGGAGCCAGACGAGCAGACAGGGGAAAATCTCCGCATCCACACAATCTTGCGGCAAATCGCAGGTCCGGATTTCACGGCCGCCGGCAACCAGCCGGACATGAACAGCGCCGGGAACTCCGATCAGGTCAAATTGCGACAAGGTTTCCCGCAGTTCTTCCTGGATATTCATCAGGCTCCGGCGCTGGTCCAATTCGCGCTGGAGGGCATTTTCGGGGAACAGCAAATCCCGGTCAAGGCAAACATCCGTCAACATGTCAAGCACCAGTGTGTCGCCTTCGGGATAATCCACGGCCAGTTCGTCAATCAGAGCAGACCAGAATTTGGCGGCCGAATTCGTAAACCGCATACCGCGCACAACCCAGACGCGGGCACCCAGGCGTTCGGCCCGTGATTTTTCAGTGCTGTTTCCCAGAATGCGCGACATGCATAAGCCAGGCTGGTAATTAGTTAAAGGGGGTGAGTGACGGGATTTGAACCCGCGACATTCAGATCCACAATCTGACGCTCTAACCAACTGAGCTACACCCACCGTCGGTTCAATTGAGGCAGTGTATACCCATTTCGGAAAGATTCAACTCGAAAGCAGGGCTAGCCAGAAATTTTCATTATGGCGTCAGACTCCCGCGACCACGCCGCTGGCGTGGTAAACCATGCTTCCAGCGTGGTAAACCATGCTT
>CAYQNY010000069.1:0-14547 GCA_964418925.1 uncultured Verrucomicrobiota bacterium | reverse complement strand
CAAAAAACCACAGCCGACATCATCCATTTATATTTATGCATTTTTCCCTCCTTAATACATTTTTAACTTGCTCCTTTAATGTTTCCGCGTCTTTCAGGAATACTTCCACTGCATCCTCTTTAACAAATTCGAGTGAAGCAAAGTGGTCCCGGCCGGTATCCATAACAATGCTCAAATATCTCCGCCACAAATCCCCGCCATCAGCCAGTAGTTGTCGCTCATGATTCGCCTTCCACTGAAAAACATGAATATTGCTCAGCCATGGCAATACGTTGCGCAGTCCTTGAATATAATATTCTGTCGACGCGCCGCAAGGCGGCTGCCAGTATGTCCCGATATTATCATGCGCTGTATCCTTGAGGAGACTTACAGCGGATTCGTTCGTATCCGTTAATGTGTTGCTGTGAAATTCGTATGCTATTGTTATATCACTTTCTCCCGCCAAATCGGCTATCCTCCGCGATTCGCTTACGATGTAATTACGATATTCGGCAGATGAATCTCGCGACCCCTGTTTCCCCGCCCATACGCGTATTGCCGGTGCTTTAAGCTCAACAGCTGTATCTAAAACAGCGCTGAACGAACCATCTTCTTCATGGCCAACATAATAATAGGAACCATAGGAACTAATCTTCAACCCTGCATCTACTGTCATCCTGCAGGCCTCTCCTGCCCGTTTTAGATTCCCATGCGGCACATGCACGTCACCTCCCCATTCAATGCTTTCGAGCCCTGCCCGGGTCACCAGATCAACAATCTTTTTTGGTGAAAGTTTTCGAAACGTAATAGAAACCAATCCTGTATGAATCATTTTACCCTTTCTATAATCTCTAAGATCATCCGGGCCTGTTCCGGTTTAACTGCAAGCGGCCGCTTGTTTCTGATTGAATCGTATAGCGCATTGTAAAACTTCACATTCTGTCTTGCAAAATTCTGCTTTATCTCGATAATAACTTCTTCCTGCCAGGGTATTTCCTCGCTCGGATATGTATAATCGGAAAAGGAAGCAATATCCTCGTTTCGCGGGAGAGGTTTTATATCTTTTGGATTATAGTATTTATATTTAAGACTGCTCGCATTTCCCACAAGTGTTCCGTATTTTCCCATGATAAGCCATTCGGGTTGGGGATATGCGCAGCAAGAGGTAATCTCAACATCTACCGGAAAATTCTCGCCCTTAAGCGTTAATTTGGCATGATCTTCCGCGTCACCGGCGCTTACGGTAAGCCTGACGTCGGCAAATACTTCTTTTACCTTATAGTTCATCAAGATCAAAACCTGGTCAATAATATGCGTCCCCCAATTGTTCAGCATTCCACCCCCATATTTCTTGAGAGCCTGCCAATCATTTCGGCGGTTAAAGCCGTAGGTCGCCCGACGTATAAATTGAACCGGACCCAGACACCCGTCAGAGAGAATTCGGCGTATCTCGAGAAAATCCGGGTCAAATCGCCTGTTCTGAAAAACCGTCAAAATATGTCCGCTTTTCTTAGACACGGCAATCATTTCGTCAACCTCTTTTACAGAGGCCGCAATAGGTTTTTCTATGAGAACATCTTTTTCGTGATTGAAAGCTTCAACAGCGATTGAGCAATGAGTATGGCTGGGCGTTGCCACGACGACCAGCTCTACGTCTTCCGCTTTTAATAATGCCTTGTGGTTTCTGTAAGTTCGGCAGCCCCACTCCTGCCCGGCTTTAAGAAGTCTTTCTTCAAATGTGTCTGAGACAGCAACAATGTTATATTTTGGATGGCGGCAAAGCGTACTGCCGTGGATATCCCGGCCGCTTCTCCCCAACCCTATTATTCCCACCATTATCTGTTTATTGGATATATCTACCATAGTATTAACCTCTAATATTAACTACCAACACATCACTTCTTCCCGAATGCGCTGAATTGAAAGATATCCATTGCCCGGTGGGGTCCGCTAATGGATGGGGATCGGCAAATTGCCCCGGTAAAGTTTCCCATGCCGTGGCATGACGGGCAATTACTTCCACACGTGGAATCTCGGAATCGAAGTAATACCAGAGGAGTAAATCAGACGTGACATTGCCGTCAAGGATGAATGCCCGTCGTTTGGGGTCGGCTGATACGTGTCCGTATCCATGGGCATCGGGAAGAATATATTCTTTTATTGTTTCACCCCCGGTGGTCGCGGCGCCAAGATACCACCCGCCCGGGGGAAGAAAGCCATGATATAATATCAGCGATCCGTCAAAACTCCAGGTTGCATGAACCTGAAAAGGGCCTGGGTATTCCTCTTTGACCGGCTTGACCTTTCCCGTATCCCTATTTAACAACCAGAGCCGCGGCGTTTTCCCGTCACTTCCGCACCAGAGCCGGGGCGGCAAATCTCTATCGATGAGAAGGATGGAACTGTTTTTCGGATTGTATTGGACATGAGCACAGCTACAGCCATTTTCCTGATAAATAGTTCTTGCTTTACCTCCTGCCAAAGGAACTTCAATGATTTTCAACGCGGGGAAGTTATCTCCGGACAGTTCCAAATAGGATTTCGTTATGGGTTTATTTTTAATCAGATGCGGATGGCTTGAACACAACGAAACCGCCACTGTTTTTTCATCGGGAGCAATACCGGGCACTCCCATAATCCACTCCTCACCTGTATCATCAATAAGGATACGTTCTTCCATCGTTTCAAGATGAAGGGCACGTACACTCCTTCCCACGGGAAATACACACCAGCGGCTCCTGGGCGCCAGACAAATGCGACAGCCTTCAACGCCATTGCCATCGCCGGGATATTTTCCGTCTTCCCGGTGAATAAAACACCTCCCACCTATTCCTTCGTATTCCGCAAGAACAGTTAGATCTCCGGTTTCAGTCCTGCACTTCAGCACATAGCTTTTTCCATCCCTGATACTCCCGAATACAAGATATTGTCCATCATCAGTAAAGGCTGTTCCCGTATGATACGTCGGTGTCTGATTATATAAACCATGGGTTGTTATCCGTCTGACATCGCGTAATGTGACGGGGTCTTTATATATTTTAGATTCATTCCACATGGTTCCTTTTTCCATGCCTGTTCTCCTTCTTTAATGTCCTTCATCTCGTTTCCGCTCAACGAGTTACAAGGCATAGGTTTCCGAAAAAGAATAATCCGGTGGCCCCTGAAACACCTCTATGCTCCTTTTATTCGTGCACATGATCGCGCCCCAGATGGTCGTCCACGACCAAATGGGCCCAACTGCACTATGATCGCTCATAATCTTTTTCATTGCCGCGTGGTCGAACGTGCCGCCTATTTGCGAAACAAGCGCAGCAAAGGTTTTCAAACGCGCTTTGGCACGCTTGAAAAAACAATCGTTTTCGGCTCCGATATAATATTTTTGCATCTTGTCGGAGGTGAACACGGTATTGTAGGCATAGTCACCTTCCATTGGGATAATCCAGGTATCCCATGGCGAGATCTCGGCAATGAATCCGATTCCTTCCCGATCCATAACCTGCATCGTGTAATTGCCTGCCAACAACGAATGGGTCCTGATCAATTTTTCCACTTCCGCCAGGGAGGAACAGCGCTGTAAAATCATCCGTTTCAGGACGAAAAACGACAGCCCCCTGGTATTGGAAGGAACGCCGTTGCAAAAGCTTGACACCGAAGCAATGGCGATTCCCGCCTGATTGACACCGCTTCCGCCGGATCCCAACCGGCTGATGGCCAGAAAGGACAACCCATCCTGCGGTTTCACCTTGCTGATAACAAAACAACCGCCGTCCGGCGAATCAAGTGTTTGCGCCAACAGCTTCCTGCCGCGGAACCCCAATGCCGTACAATCACCCGCCCTTTGTTCCTGAAACGCCCACCACAATTCATTGATAAATACAATCCGCAAAACATCTTCTCTCGGCAATCCTGCGCCGTCGGCCATGGCATCGAGTTCCTCGATCAGCCATGGACAATTCTCTTTCATCGGCCCTTCTATGATTGCCAGAATCCTGGCCTCCCGTTCCGCGCCTCCAACCGTGGTTCGGTAGGAGTTGCCATACATTTGCAGTTTGTGTCGAAGCACACTGCCATAAACCTTGCCAATCTGCCGGGAATTGCCTTCCAATTCAATGTATTGCATGAGCATCCTCAGTTTTCTCGGTTGCGGTTGGTATCCGATTGACATGAAACGTTGTGATTCCCATGGCCATAAGACGGATTTCGCATCTCACCCACGGCGTCCACCATGGCCTTGAAATTCTCCGGTTTGATCGGCGGATTGATTTCGCTGGACGACGCCACGAACATGCCGCCGGTCTGGAGAGCGTCGGTCGCGCGGATGTGCCGATGCACCTCGGCGCGGACCTGCACCGGCGTGCCGCGCTCCAGCAAATCCACCCCATCCACTCCGCCGGCCCAGACCATCTGCGGCCAGGTGTTTTTTAATTCCACAATATCCATGCCACAGTTTGGCTCCAGGCAATAGAAACCGTCCACACCGCACTGCATTAAGTCTGGGATGACTTTGCGGTAATTCCCGTCGCTGTGGTAAAGAACCTTGATTCCGTGCTCATGCCAGGCTTCAGTAAGCTTCTTGACATAAGGGAAAAGATGTTCATGGAGAAAGGCCGGGGAAAACGTTGGCCCCTGCTTAGTGGCAAAGTCTTCGGGAATCAGGATCACCGGTGAAAGCTGAAAATCAGCTCTTGCAGGAACATATTTCAGTTGCAGGTCGATATTTACCTTAAGATATTCTTTCAATACTTCCGGATACTCAATTTGAAAAAATGTGAAGATTTCAAGTCCCATGTGCTCATAGGCGCTACAAAAACCAGTGCCGGAAAAAGCAAGGATAACCGTATCGCCAATTTTTTTCTGTAGTTCATGCATGAAATTGCGGTATTCATTACGCACTTTTTCAGCATCAAATACCTGTGACTGTTCTTTGAGCCGAACTGTATACTGCCGCAACCAGTTCCGGGCACCATGCTCATCCGTAAACGGGCGGCTGACACGCCATCGTGTCCAGTTGTCATTTTGTATGACAAAGCCGTCTTCAGTGGTGATTCGTTCAGTGCCATTTGGCGCACCCGGCGGCATAACCATATCCATGGTTTTTTTGATGACATCACAAACATCATCACGGGTGTAATTGAAACCCTCGATCGCCTTACCTGTCCAGTCAGCAATCACTTTCGGATTATGACTGAGCTGTTCCAGAAGCGCCACCCTGTCCACAGGCTGGTGATTCAGCGTCGCTTCCACGCGTTCCCGCTTGGACATTTTGTCAGACGGAAACAATTTTTCAAATCGGCTCATGAAAAATCTCTTCTCGGGCTTGCCGCTTACCGATATTCTTTCCACGCCTCGATCATGGTTTGCACACTCTCCCAGGGAGTGTCCGGGAACAACGCGTCCACCGGCGACAGGATGAATCCTCCTTCGCCGCCGTAAACGGCCAAAGCCGCACGCACAGCCGCGCGAATTTCCTCAGCCGATCCCTTACCCAGGGTAATACTGCTGTTGATACCGCCGGCCACGGCCATCCGGCCGGCAAAACGCTGTCTGGCTTCAGCCGGATTTACGTGATCCTGGACCGGGTCCACATAATACAACAAATCCACGCCGGCTTCCATCAGATCATGCCCCAGCGTCATGACGCCGGTCGTCATGACATAGGCAAACAGCTTGCCGCGTTTATGAGCCATGGCCGCCAGTTCGGCGATGCGCGGTTTTAAATAGGTTTTAAAAATTGTGGGCGACCAGAAATCAGTAGAACTATACCAGCCGCGCATACATATCATGTCAATACCAGGATGTTCCAAGGCCATTATGACACGGGCCTTGTCGGCGTCCTGGATCGCCGTCAACAGCTTGTCAAACTCATCGGGGTGTTCCATGCAGAGCATGATCGCGCCCTCGGCGCCGCAAAACCAGACGGCGGCATCCATGCCAAAGGCCGCCCAGGCCTGAACCATAACCCCCCGCTTTTCGGCAAAGGCACCGACCTGTTGCATGCGTTGCGTTAGCCATTGCTTTTGTGCGGCATTCGGGCCTTGATAGAGCCAGGGAATGAATTTGACATCATCGGGATTGGCAACCAGGTGTTTGGTCGCGCGGGGAATATTAAAATCTTCGATCAGCGGCACGCAGTCCGGTTGGACGACCCAGCCCGGTTGGTCTTCTTCGCCGGTCTTATTCACACAGTGACGCACATTGCCGCCGGGGGTCTGATACTCACGCACCTGGACCGGGTACGGATTACCGTTTTTGCCGGCGGGTTGACGTGCATCACGGAACGTCACGCGCGCATCATGGCTCCACGGCACCGAAACATCAAGGACATCGTCCAGGCCGAGCGACAGCCAGGCATCCACGCGCTTGAAATCATCTTCCACCGACCATGGCTGAGGCAGGGAGTGGAGATGTTCCAGCCGGCCGGAATACCAGAAGGCCCGCTGCTTGCCCTGACATGTCCACTGCAAGCGCGCCGGCGCCTTGAAACCAAACACCCATGAATAAAGCGGCGTATGATCCGGCGTCTCATGGCGAATAGCCGCCAGCAGTCGTTCACGCGATGTCATAATACGCCCTTTCCTTTCGCCGGCCACATCCGGAAAAATCACGGATACTCATGGCGCCCATCCGGACAATGCGCACAATCCTTAATATTGATACGTACTCTATACTGTACATACGTTCATTGTCAAGCATTATTTGTGCTGAATATTTAACAGTTGACTTTTAATCGGATAATCACTATTTTTAAATTAATGAATGAATCAGGCGGCTATCGCCGCAACTGTAATCAGGGCAATGCTTTGTAGGAGCCGCATCCCCATGCGGCGATCTTCGCCTTTCGCCGAACAGGGGTTCGGCTCCTACAAATATTCGCCGCGGCGAATTCATAGCGGAATTTTTCCACCGAAGGCGGATCCGCCTCTGGCGGAAAATTCCTATGCATTTGAATTGTTGCACCTGATTCAGCGGCATCCATGAGAAATGCTTCAATATAATTTTGTTTGGCCTCCAGGGAAATAATCTATGCCCGGAACTTCGTCCAACACCGATCATCTCGACATTACGCAACGCCTGCGCCATCTGCGTCAGCGCTGTCAGCTGTCCATGCGTCAGCTGGCGGGGAAAGCGGGCGTTGCCGCCAGCTACATCTCGGGCGTGGAAGCCGGCCGCATCTCACCGACAATTGCCACGCTCCGCAAAATACTGAATGCCATGGACACCGATATCGGGAATTTCTTTTCGGAGCAAAAGGCAACAACAACGGGGCATGTGTTTCGCCGCGAGACCATGTGCGCCATCCGTGACCGCAAGCGCTTCTATACGATGATTCTTCCCTCGCGACCCGACATCCGTTTTTTGATGATGGATGAGGAATTTAAGCCCGGGGAACATCCTGAATATGAGGCCCTGACTAGCGACTTTGCCGGCTATGTGATTAAAGGAGAGATCATGCTGGAGATTAAGGGCCATAAACCGACCAAACTCCAAGCCGGCGATGCCTTTTACATTCCGGCCCGCACCTTGGTGCGCGGCCGGGCGCTGTACCGTAAACCGGCGCGTCTAATTACCGTCCAGCTATTGCCGGCGGTTCAGCAGGGTCACCGCCGTTAAGACAAAAGGTTGGTGCTATTAAAGCCGATTAAATCAGGAGCAATAATCCGTTATCTTTTATTTTGTCGACTCATCTTGGACCAGCTGGCCAGTGTTTCGGCGTCTTCCAGAAAAGCCCGCGGATCGTCATTACGCACAAATTCGATGCCGGCATAACCATCGGTAACAACGCTCTGCAACAGGCGGAAATATGGAATCCAGCATTGCGCTCCCTTGCTCAACGGCTGTCGCGTTCCGCCTGGTCCCCAATGGAACACGTGGACCCGATTGATCCACGGCAGCATCGTTTTCAGTCCCGCCATACACTCATCAAAGCTCGCCCCGACCGGGGGTTGCCAATATGTAAACACAGCGTAGTGGTTGATTGCCTGCAGAAGCCGCACACAGGATTCCGGGGTATCATTCAAGGTGCCGCCGTGAAATTCAAACGCGATCTGCCGCCCGGCCGCGGCGGCGGCATCAGCGATTTGACGGGTGGCCGCGACGATCCGTTCCCAATCCTCGGAACTGGCCGCGGCAGACCCTTTTTGGCCCGCCCAGACGCGGATCACCGGCGCCCCCAACGCCACGGCCGTATCCAACACACGACCGAAAACCAATTCGTTCTTTGTACCGTAGTAAGAACCGTAAGCGGAAACAACCAAACCGGATTCCCGCGTCATTTTGCCCACCTCCGCCGCGCGCTTTACGTCACCATGCGGTACATGGATGTCGCCACCCCATTCAATGCTCGCCAGCGTGGTTTGCTTCACCAGGCCGATGATCTCCGCCGGCGATAACTGCCGAAATGTGATTGAAACTAATCCGGTCAGCAATGTCATAATTCCTCAAGTTGCGTCATTTTCGGTCAACGGCCCGCCTTCGCCGCAGCTGGCTACGGTGGACAGGCGCGAAACCGCCACGTCGGAATTAAAGCCCTACAAAAAAAGGTCATTGATCGGGAAACTGCAAGGCGAGCCGGCGCCGACCCGAAGAGCATATTTTGAATCATGCAATAACCGCCTGCTTTTCCATCCATTCCTGCACGATCAGAAACCGTTCCACCGGCGTTTCCAGGCCATCCGCCGGAACCCACAAAAGGAAATGGGACTGCCGGATTCGCGGCGTCAGGATTCGGGCCAGGTACTGTTCCAGACTGGCCCTCGAAAATGAGGGGGCATGAAACAGCGTGTCATCCATCAGTGCTCCCCAGATAACGACATCGTCACCCAGGGCGTCCAGCGCGGTCTCGAACGGTGTATTGCCGATCGGCGGCTGACAAAGGGCGTTGACACCATCCGCGCCAGTTTGTTTGATCAGCGGCAGAAGATCGCGGATCAATCCGCACATATGAAGAAAGACAAGCTTATGATGCCGATGCATGATAGCCACCAGATCCCGGATATGGGGCAGGCTGTATTGTTCGTATAAGGCGGGACTGATCATGGTGGTGCTGGTGTTCTCAACGGGCATGAACGCCTCGCAGGGCATCCGCCGCGCGCAGATTTCATACTCCTGAACGCGCCGGCTGTGCATGACGGCCAGTAACTCCGCGAATTCTTCCGGATAATCGGTCAAAAGCGCATAGGCATTGACCAGCCCCATGTCATATTCCAGCAGCCTTTGCAGGGGGGATTCACCTAACGTATAGACAAACACGCCATCATCTCCCAGCGCCGCCGTCAGCCGGGCATAACTGGCTTCCGTTGCCTGGCCCGTTTCCTCCTCATATCGGGAATGGAACCAGATATTTTTCAGGACACGCATATCCTCAATGGTTGCGACCGGATGCTTGATCGGATGGCCATTGACCAACGTGGCCGTGAGAGTACCCCAGGGACTCCGGATAGTATTCACGGTGGTTCCATCCGGCCGGGTTTCCGATTGTCGGGTCACATCCGACTCAACCAGGCGACAGGGCGGCTTGACCTGCAAGTCAGCGGGAAGCCCGTAGTTGCCGAAACAGACAATGTCAGCGCCAATATGCCGGTAGAAATCCAGAATCGGCATATCGCGGACCGCGGGCGGCATGATGGACCGGGTGATACCATCCGCCAAGGTCATCCAGGGAATGCGATCAACCGGTTGTTTGTGAAGAATACAAGTCAGCCGTTCTTTGCCGGTCATGTTTGCTGTTTCCTTTGTGAATTCAAATCATCCACCAGCATCCGGGCCGGATGGCTTCCAGCTTGAATCCCCGCTGGTCTGCAGGCAGTGATTCGAGAAGCTCCCAGGCCTTTTTGATTGATCGGTTTATGCACCACCTGAACTTAATACATCCGGAACAAACTGCCTTTGGGGCCCAATTCATAGACGCCCATATCCACGCGGCCTATCCGCCGCGCGGCGGATAGGCCCACTCACCAAGTGGGCGCGATTTTAGACCATTTGGCAGAAGTCTTTCCGGTTTGTATTTACCGCGTTTGCTTAATGGAAACTGCAGACTGTGCCCTTGTACAATGTTTCATACGCCCCCATGTCAACTCTATTGTAACGGATACGTATTCTTCCGCCCAGATCAACGGCATTCGTCATCCAAGCCTGGTTCGTGCCGGTATTGACGCAGGGCGAACAGCCGTTTAAACGGTAGTCACGACTTGCCGGGTCAACATACAACGGATTATTGGTGATATTGCCCTGATACGGGGCGGGGGTAGTATCAACTGTGCCGGGCGTCGGCCGAACGCAGGTGTACCAGTAATTATTGGTATTTATTGCTGCATTATTGTATATCTCGTCATAGTCATCATTGGTCGTGGTATTGGAAGAAATAATGCAGTTAATAATCACGCTATTAGTGTAGCTATATTGGTTTCCGGCCCAAATGCCGCCGCCCAGTGTGCCGGCCTGATTGCCGGCAATTGTGCAATTGATCATTACATAAGGCGTACGGAGATCACCAAGAGGACGTAAACATACCCCGCCTCCCTTCGCTGTTAAATTCGTATTGCCATAAATCAGGCAGTTTTTTACAACGCAGCTGTTAGTGGGATATTGGGGATAGGTCTCGCCAGCATTCTGTTTCGAGGCAATTCCGGCTCCGTTTGTTTTGGCCACATTACCGGCAATGACACTGTCAACAATCATTATGGTCTGAGTGGAATTATAGTTTGGATTAAGCCAAATGCCACCGCCCTCACCATAGGTGGCCGTATTGGCTATCACCTGGCAGTTTGACACTATTACCCCCCGGCTTTCCGTAGCGTAACACCCACCATAAGTGTGAATTCCACCGCCTTGGTTTGAGGCTACATTGCCGATAATAATTGAATTAATAAGCCTGGCCCCACGTATTAACATTATACCCCCGCCTCTCTTATCAGCAGTGTTATTACTTATCACACAATTTACCGCAATGCTGGCTGTTCTTTCAAAATTTATACCCCCAGAATTGACTGCCCAGTTGCCGTCTACCGTGCAATTAGAGACTGTTATAGCGCCCGCCGTCCAGCGTTCAAATATACCGCCTCCAGTATAGGCCGTGTTTCCGGATATACGACTGGCGCTGATCGTTATGATTTTGCCGTTAACATGAATTCCCCCTCCAGCCCGGTTAAAAGTCCCCGGTGTACTGTTGGTTGCAACTGTGTTGCCAAACACCGTGCAATTGGAGATAACGACCCCGTCTTTGTTAATAAAAATACCGCCTCCGCCGCTATAGCCAGCATTATTAGAAACGTAATTCCCATAAATGAAACAATTATACACCGAACCGCCGGCAGTATAAATGCCGCCACCACCTACCTGAGAACCACCACCCGCAAGGTATCCATTGCTGATTGTAAATCCGTCCAAAATACCATTTGACATATAAAAGCAACGATTGGTATAGGCGGGATAGTTGCCGTTTATGAAAGTGAAGTTGGTGCCGTTAAGGCTGCGGACGGTTATATTGGTCAGGATGTATATCTGGTTGGTCAGATTGTAAGTGCCGTTGCTGACCAGGACCGTGTCACTGACGCCCGCTGCATTCACCGCCCATTGAATCTGCGTCGCTGCATCCGCCCAGCTCGTATATGGCGAATTATTTGTGCCGTCCAACGACACATAATGCGTATCAGCCCGGAGCGTAAGAACGCCGGACCAGAGCAGGCAAACAAGCGCTGTCAGCCGCAGGCTGACTCGCCTGCTCGCCTGGGCGCGGTCAAATTTACGCACAAAACCCATCATCCGGGGACAGAAAACCTTGTTGTTATTCATTTATTTGCTCCTTTTTCCTGATTCATGGTTTAGGATTGCCTTGTCCTTGATTACCTCAATATTGAACACTGACTTGACCATTTCGTACTATTTTTTCGGCGCCTGCTTGATCGCCTCCTGAGCGTCTTTGAGCGTCAGCTCGGTGTCGCCGGCAACCACGTACACCGGGCGCCACACACCACCCATGCCGGCGGTGTTGTTCACCCGGACGGCCAGAAGGTTGGACTGTCCCATCTTGAGGTGGGCGGTGGCGTCGAACAGGAACGGCGCGGTCCATAGCTGCTCGGGCGTGAGCTTTGTGCTGGCGCAGGTGTGCTCAAATGCGGTCTTCCCTTCGCCGTTCAGATAGATCCACGCCTCCTCGTCAACGGCCTCGAAGTGCAGATAAATATGTTTTTTCTTGAGGTCGGCGGGCAGGTCGAACTTCTGCCGGTACCAGCCGAATCCGATGTACCCATTAAAACCTTGCCGCTCCCACCCGCACTCGCGGTCGGTACGGTTCTTCACCCAGGCATTGTCGTCGAAGCCGTCGGCGAACCATTGCCCGGTGACGCCGGCGTCCTTCGAGTCCGGCGCGAACTTCCAGAACGCCGCCAACCGCGCGACGGCGACCTCGCCTTGGGCGGTCTTGGCCACCCAGAATGTTTGCCCGGCGCCCACTGCGGCGACATCGCCTTGGGCGGTCTTGGCCGACGCGGAGGTTTGCCCGGCGCCCGCTTTCGTCGTCGCGCGGCGGAAGCGGCCTGTCCATGCGTCAAGGGTTTCACCGCCTGGACCGATCTCAGCGATACGGGTGATCTTCTCGCGCCGCGCGATGGCCGCGAAACGGTCGAGGCGGTTGAGGGCCTTCTCATCCAACGGGAGGTTACTGTATGCTTCTTTATAGAGCAGCGAGTAGAGCACGGACATCTCGGCGATCTCGACACGGCGGAGGTATTCCGGTTGTCCCGCGGCCGCCGCCTTGGCCTGCTCGAAAAGCGCGGCGGAGCGGTCGAGGATTTCCGGTGCGACCCATGGCACGGTCGTCGGCACAAAGCAAAAATGCTGCCTGGTGTAGCCCGACTTCTCCGTCGTGTCATGAATCAAGTTGATGTAGCTGCGCAGATACGGCGCGGCCGGCCCGTAGTAGCCGTTGAGGAATTCGTCCAGGACCGCCTTGTCGTCGAGCTTCGGATTCCAGAGGAGTTTGGCCAGCATCCACGCGCGGAGCGCGGCGAACTCGCCACCAAGCGATTGGCTGTTGCCCTGCTCGAAAACTCCCTTGACGTTGTGTTCCACGAAGAAGCGGATGTTCGGTCCCAGGACCCGTAGGTTCGGATGCGCCTGAAGATAGTGTTTGAAGTTGGTGACATAGTCCCAGATGTACAACCGGTCGCAGATCCGGGCCCATTCCTCGATGTCCTCGCGGAACGCCTTGTTCACCTTGATACTCTCATCCGTCAGCGGATGCGCGAAGTCGCATTCGATGCTGCAGAGTCGCACCGCCACGTTCTTGCGCGGCTTCGTGAGCTTCGGGGGCTTGCGGGTGTACTGATAGGCAAACGTGTCGACCATCACATTCGGATACTCCTTCTCGATTCCCTCGGCCACGGCGTTGGCGAAGCGGATCATCGTGCCGGACTGTCCGCCCTCCTCGTCGTCCACCGCCTTGCACTTCGCGCAGGTGCACCAGTCGCCACAGTCGTTCTGTGTCACGGACACAAACGCCGCTTCCGGTTTCTCTTTCAGCCATTGCTTTACCCGCGCGATGACGAACTGGGTCAACTCCGGATTCGTCAGACAGAGTTGCCCCGGCCAGGCGACGCGCTTACCTTTGACCTCCGAAAACCATTCGGGATGCTTCTCAAAGTACTCTTTGCGTGGAACCAGCGCCCCGAAGGAGTGGCACGTCTGACCGGCGAATCCAAGATATCCGCCGCGCGTCGCGTCGTCACCGAGGCCGTACCATCCGTTACACTTCATTCGCACGCACCAGTCCTTGTCAAACCCTTCCATGTAGTATGGTTCACGCCGCTCCAAGGGCGGGACATAGCGGATGTCCAGTCCTCGGGGTATGGCGAGTGTCGGCTTCCTGGGGATCGAGCTCTCGCTGCGCGTCCACCAGCGGACGCCGATTTGATCCTCGAGAAAGGTGTAGACCGCGTACAGCGTGCCACGCGGCGCGCCGGCGCCGCCGGAGAGGATCAGGCTCGCATCGGTCCCGCTGGCCGGCGGTTGCCGGATGACAATCCCATCCGCGCCGAGTCCGTCAAGTGACAGCGCTGGCTCCAAGGCCTTAGCCGCGCCGGAGCCGACCGCGAGGCGCGGCGCGGCGCCCGCGTCTTCAGGCGCCTTTATCGGAAAGGCCGCGCCGGTCACCTGCGCGAGGAACCCCGCCAACTCTTCCGCCGCATGCCGTTCCGGCGGCGTGGCGTCGCGAGCCAGCGTGATGACGTAGGGCGTAGCGCCGTCCCGCGCCAGAACGCAGTCGGGCGGCTCCCCTAGCGATGCACCGTGACAGACGGCGGCCGCGAGGACGAGAAACGCGCCAACCGCCACGAGCGGAACCGTCGTGTCGGGGCGTGGTGAACGGCTGGAGGAATGGCCCGCGGCGGAATCGCGCGACTTCTTGTGCATGTTACGTCCTTTCCGGAATCCGTGACAGGCAATCCTGTCACTTGGTTTTATCCCAGCACGAATTTGCGAATCCAATTTGGGCTTGGAACTTTTGCGCGTACACATAGGGTAACCATTTAGCCATCCGAAGACGACTATTTTAAAAAATTTACTTACACCGCT
>CAYQNY010000068.1:0-14757 GCA_964418925.1 uncultured Verrucomicrobiota bacterium | reverse complement strand
GGGATGCCGGCCTTTAATGGCTGGCAACCCCCTGAGAACTTTTGACTGTCGAGATATCCGTAATTATTGTTGATTGTGCAATTATACAGGGTAGCGTCGTATGCTCCGCCGCCGCGGGACTTACAATAATTACCGCTGATGATGCAATTATATAGGGTGCCGCGCCGCACGCCGCCGCCATAGCCTTGATTGGTTTCCTTATTGGCGATTATCCTGCAATTATACGCGGTGCTACCATTCAGTCCGGCGCCGCCTGAGTTGTAGTTATCGCCGCGATATGAGTATGCCACATTACTGATTATGTCGCAGTTATACAGGGTGCAACCGTACGCTCCAGCGCCGCCACCGATACCATCATCAGGCGTAGAATTACCCCTCAGCATGCAGTTATACAGGACAAGGGAACCTGCTGCACCGCCACCGTAATATCCCGAATTGCCCTCCAGCGTGCAGTTGGTCAGGATACATTTGGCGTTGCCATACACGCCGCCATACCCGCAAGATCCGACCGACTCATTTCCCGAAATTACGCAGTGGGTCACCGTCCCGGTGTTGTGGGCATAAATGGCGGCGGCGCTACTCGCCTTATTCCCGGTAATCACACAGTTGCTGACGACCATTCCTGCGTTTCTAAAAGCGAGCGCAATACCCCCGGCCGATTGATCCCACTTACTGTCTCCATTTGTCATGGTATAGCCATTAGTCAAGGTAAATCCAATCAGGGTGGTAAGACCATTGGTAATATAGACACAGCGGACGGCATTATCTCCGCATGCGCCCGTGGTGTCGTCCGGCTTCCCTTTGATGATCGTATTGGTCGGGTCGTTGTTGAAGCTGCGTAACGTAATGGACTTGGTGATACAGACCCGACTGGTCAACGCATACATCGTTGCCCCGCCGGTATCATACACGCCATTCGTGACCAAAATCGTATCGCCGGCGGATGAAGCATCCACCGCTGTCTGGATGGTAAGAGCGGCATTGGTCCAATCATTATAAGGGGACCCTGGAGTTGGACAATTCGTCCAGACATATAAAGTATTCGCGGCATACCCCAACCCCGATGCCGCGAACAAAACAAGCGCGACAACCAGAACCGGATAATTCCTCAATATGCTCTTTTTCATTTCATTCCTTTCAGGCGAGTTAATTGCAAACTCTTTCAATTAACTGTTGACCGAATGGCTTACTTTAGAACTAACTTTGCCGTCGCGTTCACACCACTGGCTATATCAGTGGCAATCACATTCCAAGGCCCGGTTGGGTCGTTAAAAGCGAATTGGACACTTGCCCTGCCCCATCCGTTTTTATCCAGATGCGCCATCCGCCGGTAATGGACGCGCTTTTCGCCGTCGGGTCCGCACAACTTTATCCGCACTACCCGGCCCTCGCAAGAAAAATCGCCTTTAGCTCGCACCTCGCAGGCAATAGTCACCGGTTGGCCCCGTTCAGCCGCCTTGGGCGCCGTCAGCTTCACGGCCTTGATTCTTTCCTTCTGCAACGCAAACAGGGCCGCGCTTTGCACGTCATTCCTGCCCGCAACCTCGATCTCCTTCAACTTGCCGAGATATTTCCCGGCCTTGACGTCATAAACGTGCTTTGCTTCCGGCAGTATTACCTTACCCCCGTTCCACTGGCCGGCAAGATGATTCATAATAACACCCAGCAAGGTCAAATCACCTTTCTCCAGCAAGCCGTAGCGGCTGCGGACAGCCCCTGACATTTCCAGACCTCCAGCCCCTTCAGAAGCAATTGGACCGGGCTCAGGCAGAAATCTTACTGGTGTGCTCACGCCTGCTCCATCAAGCAGGCCGGCAATCAAGTCGGATGCGGATTGACGGTCATTCCGCGCAAGGTTTAAATTCAACAAAAGCGTCTCACCTTTTCCCAACCGGTTGTGAACTACCACAGGAATACCGGAAAACTCCACCAGCACCCGTCCGGTTGTGGCAACAACCGCCGCGTTGCCGTTGTTGCCGGGCCGGGTTTTTACCGGCAGTGTCATTCCATCTTTCCATGCGAACCTTGTGTCAAGTCCGTCAAGGTCTTTCACCCTGGATGGCGCGCTCATCCGCACTCCGAAAACATCGTCCAAACGGCCGGCATCAAGTTCCCGTCCGTATTCACTGCGGCTGCCCGCAGGTCCTATCCCTACAAGTAGACCGCCCTTTTTAACAAATCCCACCAATGTACGGACTTCTTTTTCGCTAATGCACTGCGAGACAGGTAAAAAGATTACCTGTTGGTTCATCGCCAGTTCAGGATTGTTTTCAAGTTGACGGCCGGTAACATAATCCCAATTGACAATCCCCTGCTTCTTTAAGATACTGATTAAAACACCGTCTGTTTCTTCAGGTTTACCAAATTCATCCGCCGCCTCAAGGCCGAAACGCGATGCCTGCGACCAGTGTATCGCCGCGCCGGAAGGCTTCACGTGACATGTCCTGAGCAATTGTCCGATGCCGCCGTGGATAAGTTCCAGGTCAGGCAGTTGCGTTTTGAAAAAGTCATTGTAGGAATAGTCTGCCATAAGGAGACCATCCTTTATGCCGCCGGAATAATAGAACCCCGCGGTTGCAAACCCGCGGAACAGTTGACCCCAGAGCCGCGTTGCAGCCATTGCGGGAATCTGGTCGTGTTTTAAGTATGATCCATGCCAGTGCCCGCTGATGGCACCAGGTTTAGCCACACAACGGCCAAGAACATCACCCCTGACACCCGAGTAAGGCGCCCATACATCAAGCGCTTCAACCATCGCCTCAAGGTCCCTGGTCGCCGACCCTTCCGCCCCCACTTTAGCGCGCGGGTCGTATTGGCTTTTTATCCTGTCCGCAAGAAATACATGCATCTCCCGCCAGACCATTTCCTGCGCCGACCGGTGGTCTATCATCGCCGATACGTTCCGCTCAGTCCTGGCTTCCGTCGGGCTTAGACGGGGTACCTCTTCAAAACTCTTATAGTGCGCCTTCCATTCCTGGTTCAACCGCTCAATGCTACCGTAGCGGTCGGACAGATATCTCCGGTACGCTTTAATGCCCCAGGGTGAATATCCAAACTCACCATAGAAGAAATTTTCGTCGCCCAGACTGTAAAAAAACGGGCCGTACTTTTTAACATCAAGCAGGTTTCCTTGCACACCCTGCCATTTATGTTCTTTGATTGCAGGGTTGGCAAAAGAACCGTCTTTTATCCCTTCCGGCGCCGGGGGCGCGCCATTAACAGCCGTTGGAATCAAAAGACGCGTAACATAAGCAACCATGGCCATATCCCCCATGGCCATGTTCCTTGCTACCGTATCACGCGGCCACGCCAGTCCTATATTGAAACCGGCCTTTCTCCACTGCCGCGCCTCTACCATGCCGGCAGCATTGACACCACAGCTCCCCCAGACAACATGCGGGAATTCATGGGCATCAAGCGCCTCCATGTTCCGTTTGGGCACATATGCCACAGACGACTTGCGGGATATTACTTCTCCACCGCTGATGACCTGCGCCTCTATATAACTGGCAATCGTGGTAGGATCATCAAGAACAATGGCAAACGGAACACTTTTTTCGCCCGCGGGGATTTCCCGGTCTATCTCCGCATAGACCCGGTCGTTGGCGTCAAAGACCCGCACATGGAGTTGGACCGGTTTATCCGGCGCTTCCCGCAGTGAGACGGCGCCGCTTAATTGCTCGCCACGCTCCACCGTGTCTCTTTCCAGATTAATGCTCACAATCTCTTCCGGCGCCGTAATAAGGAATGCCGCCGAACCCCAGTCCGCCGTCTTGTCTTCTATAAGAAATTTTGCGTCCAGGTAATGGAGTCCGGTTTCCAGCATGGGAACCGCCAGGTTCAAAACCTCGCTTTTGCCGGCATCTTTTATTTCCACCTTTAACCGGTCGGTGAACTTCACATTGCCAAGCGGGTCCCGGATCTCCACCGACAAAATCCCGGCGCCGGGCACGGCAGAAGTAATCTTGAAATTAAAAGCGGCCTCCTTCGGCAAATCTTTCCTTTGAAAACACGAACCGTCACCGGGCATGCCCAGGGTCCATTGCCGCTCACGGCCGGATGCCCACAGGATTGAACGGGCGATAAGCGACAGGTACCGGCCGTACCGGTCATCCCACTCCCGTGTGTATCCTATGCCGAACAGACACGGCGCCAAGCCATCAGCATAGCGGATGTTTCCTCTCTGTTTAATGGGTTCGGCGCGAAACCGCACCGCAACAACACGGCCCTTGCCGTACCTGTAGGTCGCTACCGACTTGGACGGCAGGTCAGAAACAGACACCCCCTCACCGGGAAACAGCTCCGGCAGGCCGGACCACGGGACACCGGCGCAAATGAATGCCCGGCCTTCGGGGTCCTCTTTTTCAAAAAAACGGCCGCCGCTGGGAATGGCATAATAGGTCATTACCAGGCCCGCGCCGCCTTTCACCAGTTCAATGATCCGGTTACGGGCAGCTGATGACGCTTTGTTTAAATCAGCGCTTGCCAGAACGATAACTTCAGGATTGGCATCCAGTTTCGACAGAAGGCCCTTTTCTAATTCTTCCTTTAAAATCCCCCTGAAATTTTTCAGCGCATAACTGCCGGCATCATACCACGAGACGGCACGGTTAGGATCGCCCAGCACAATAAAAGCATTATCATCAATATCAAACCTCTGCCAAAGCTCTACCACGTCGCGGGCGACCCCTCCCGGTATACAGAACATCGTTTTTACAGGACCGCCTTCAAGCGGTTTGGCGAAAGGCACATGCGGTGTTATCAGGTTGTGTGTAAGTACGGTAAGACTTTCAGGCGCCAGAAGTTCTTTCTTTGCCTCCGGCACCGGACCCTCCCCGCCGGACAATTGCCAAACCTCCTGATGGGTCAATAACCGGTTGAAAATCTGCAGTTCGTCAATTACCGCGTCCGCGGAATAAGCGCCGGATTCCGGTAAATCACGCGCCTTGTTGCCCTGCTCCACAGGAACGGGCTCGGAAGGTGCGGGAGTTTTGCCACCCATCCTGGCTCCGATTATCATCTTACGTCCTTCGCTTCCGGGGTATTTCGACAGAGACCCTTTTTTCTCCTCCACCAGCTTGCCATTTACATAAGCACGAAGAATTCCCGCGGATTGACTCCAGGAGAAGGTAAGGTGTATCCATTGGCCTTCCTGAAACGGTATCCCGGGGCTGATTGATGTCCACGGCGGACATGAACCGAAATAAAAAGAGTTGGGGGCAATCTGGCCATCAAACCCCTTGGTAAGAAAAAAGCCGCTGTCTGTCCAGAAGTAAGGCGGCACAGGCGCCTCAAAAAAACAGTGCGCCTGTCCGTCGTCCTTATCCCAGAACGGCTTGACCCACATGCTGAGCGTACCTTCGTTCTGATTGAAATTTCGCCCGGTGTCAAATACCAGGTGGGCGTTGGATATAAACAGGCCGCCCCGACCTTCTTTGCCGTCTGTCAGAGTCACTTTGCCAACTGCATCCGCCCTGCCCTTGCCAACAGATTCCACAGCGTCCAAGCCTTTGTCAAAAGGCAGGTAGAAAACACGGGGTTCTTTGAAAGAATCTGAAACTTCCCGCGTTAAAACAACATCGTCAACGGATATGCGGCTCCCCTGGGGAAATGCCAGCACAAAACTGAATTCCTTCGCATTTTCCCTTTGTGTGGAAACTGTACCCTCGTATCTTTTCCATTCGGAACTCAGAACCAGGTTTCTGGGTGAAGCCGCATGCCCGTGTGAACCAAGAAAACCCTGCCGGCCGGTTAACTCGTCAAGAATTCCGTACTCATAGGTTACAACTGCCAGAATCGGACGTTGTTCACTCGCTCCCGGAAGTAATTCTCCCTTGGCCCATAAACTCCAGTGATAAGTCACACCGGATTTACCGCCGGAAGTGTAGACATGCGCCGGTCCTTCCACCTGAAGATGACGGGTGCCGCCACCGGGCGCGCCATCACCGGTTATTATCCGCACCTTGCCGGGGCCGCCGACCCCGGAATTAACAGTCCATCCTTCTGCCCACGAACCGGAAGGGCCAATATCAAAGCCCTTTGCGCGCAGTTGCGCCGCGCCCCCGAAGTTTGCAGGCTTCTCAAAAGAACCGTTCACAAGAAGATTGGAAGATTCTCCGACCGATGTGGAGTAACCCGGGATATTACAGATTATAAAAAACGCTATCGGCAAAAACCCCTTTAATGCGGATATCTTTATATCTGTAATATTCATATTCCCGCCCCTTCCTTTATGAACTTCACTGTATTTGACGCAGGTATTTTCATCATCCGGGATTATTCTGTGCTGTTTATTATTCCAGAAAATCAATAACAAGGTTTCCGTCGGCCTGTGCCGGTTTTTCTATGCCGGCAAGATAAGCTATTTGGGGTCAAACCTTCAAATAACGATTAGCAGCCCTGCGTCGCCTCAATTCCGGATATTCGGCGGTAAAGATATGCTTCCACTGCTTCAAGTTCCCCGGCACGGCGCGGGCATAAAAACGGAACAGCCCTGTATTTATTATTTAATTATTGTTCCGACTTCCCGGCACGTTCGCAGTGGTTTTGAATATATCAGGACATGTCCCGAAAAGCCAGTTGCAATAGGCCTTTTGATTGCGTCCGTTTTCATCCCCCCTGCCCTCCGACCTGTCTGCCAAGCCATAATAGCCTTTGGCGACGGTTGGTCCCCCCTACGCGAGGCCGCTTCCTCCTTCGCTCATAGAGCTACGGTGGACAAGACGGGGGGCAGGCCATCCTTCGTTTGCGGCCGATATGTCCCCGTAGCCCCTATTTTTCCGTTTCTCCGATGATGTATCCCCAGGTAATATATCATGCCGCCAGCATTAATATCGTCATAGCCAATATGAATAAATATGTTTTTCTGACTGACGGGGTCAGATCTACAGTGGCTGTTGAAAAACATCTCAAAGAACGGCCACGACGAAGCCCTTCGACAGGCCCGTTCGACAAGCTCAGGGTCCCGAGCACGGTCGAGGGGCTCAGGGCCTTGAGCGAAGTCGAAACGGCGTGGCCCTCCATACAGGAAAAAAAGAGCCTTTTTGATCATGGCGGGACGCGTCCCGCCCAACGCGTGGTCGCGGATGAAGGGATTATTGGGAAACGCACGCGTTTCCCAACAATCTTTCGCTCCTGCCGGACAAGCCGGCAGGTGGCGCGTCCATAATGTGAATTGCTATCTATAACGCGCCGCGACTTGACAGGCTGGAGATTTTTCGCCATAGTCACTGACTGTCGATATTCGCTGATATATTCATCAAATCGTGTGAAAATTCAGGAAATTTAAGTCATATTATCGAGGGATACCATGAATAAAGAATCCTTATCGTTTCTCAAAGAACTAATGCGCCAGCCTAGCCCGTCGGGATTTGAAATTCCCGCCCAGAAAGTCATTAAAAACCGCCTGAAAATCTTGGCGGACAAGGTCAAAACCGATGTGCACGGCAACGTCATCGGCATCCTGAACGAAAAAGCGCCCTTAAAGGTTATGCTGGCGGGGCATGTGGATGAAATCGGCCTGATGATCACCCATATTGACGATAAAGGCTTCATCTACTTCGCGATGATCGGCGGCATGGATCCGATGGTCATCGTCGGCCAACGGGTATGTATCATGGCCAAGCAGGGCATGGTACGCGGCGTGATTGGCCGCAAGCCCATTCATTTGATAGAGCCCGGGGAAAGAAACAAGGAACTCAAGATAACCGAGCTCTGGATTGATATCGGCGCGCGGGACAAGCAAGACGCGTTGAAGGCCGTGGCTGTCGGCGATCCGATCGTTATTACCCCCGATTTTATCGAGATGCGCAATGGGCTCGTATCCTCCCGGGCGTTTGACGACCGGACCGGCGCGTGGGTTGTCGTGGAAGTATTGCGCGCGTTGAAGGGACGGAAGCTGAACGTTGCCGTGTATGCGGTATCCACCGTGCAGGAGGAAGTGGGCTTGCGGGGCGCCCATACAAGCGCTTATCATATCCATCCGGACGCGGGCATCGCCGTGGACGTGGGCTTTGCTTCCGACTGTCCGGGCGTTGATCCCAAGAAGGTTGGCGATATTGCCCTCGGCAAAGGCCCCATTCTGCACGTCGGCGCCAACATCAATCCGGTCCTGGGGAAACTAATGGTTGCCACGGCCAAAAAGAACCGGATCCGTTATCAGATGCAGGCGGAACCGCGGGGGACCGGAACGGACGCTAATGCCATCCAGCTGGCGCGGGGCGGGTGCGCTACCGCGCTCGTCAGCATTCCCAACCGGTACATGCACACGCCCGTGGAAGTCGTGTCCCTGAAAGATATGGACGCTTCCGTGGCGCTCATTACAGAGACACTCCTCGCCATGAAAAGCAACGCAAGTTTTGTGCCGAATTAATAATCCGGAGGGCTTCCGCCCTCCGGATTATTAACACCCAAAGTTGAGCGATTTTTTTAATTGTAGGGCCGCATGGTGTGCGGCAAACGCGCCACGCCCACGCCTTCGCCCAGGTAGCTTCGGCGGGCAGGCGTGGCGCGCTACAGTGTCGAACACAATTGCTTTCATAACTGACCTATTATCTTGATCCCTCGGTATCCATTGAGTCATGGCATCAGGAAGAGACAGTTGGGGTTCGCGTTTGGCGATCATCATGGCCGTGGCCGGATCGGCCATCGGGCTGGGTAATATTCTGCGCTTCCCCGCCAAAGCCGCGGCCAACGGCGGCGGGGCCTTCATGATCCCCTACCTGATCTCGCTGGTGCTCCTGGGCATTCCCTTAATGTGGATTGAATGGACGATGGGCCGGTATGGCGGCGGTTTTGAACACGGTACGGCGCCGGGCATCTTCCACAGTATGTTGAAAAAAAACCGGTTCATCAAGTATTTCGGCATTATCGGCATTTTCGGTCCGCTGATTATCTTTATTTATTACTCGTATATTGAATCCTGGACCCTGGCCTACAGTTACTTCGCCTTGACCGGCAAGTTAAGTTCACTGAACGATCAAGCCTCAATGCAAATGTTCCTGAGAGGATTCCAGGGACTGGAAAATAACCGCTGGTTCCAGGGCTGGGGCCAGGCTTACGTTTTTTTCCTGATCACCTTTATCCTGAACATCACTGTAATTTATTTTGGAATTCGAGTCGGCATTGAGCGGTTATGCAAATGGACGATGCCCCTGCTGTTTATCTGCGCCGGTATCCTGATGATCCGGGTGCTGACCCTGGGCGCGCCGAATCCGGCGCATCCGGACTGGAACATCGCCAACGGTTTCGGCTTTCTATGGAACCCGGACTTCAAGGCGTTGACATCCGCCAAGGTCTGGCTGGAGGCCGCGGGCCAGATTTTTTTCACGCTCAGTGTCGGCATCGGGGTCATCCTGACCTATGCCAGTTACCTTTCCAAGGGCGACGACGTGGTGCTTTCCGGATTGAGCGCGGCCAGCATCAACGAGGTGGCCGAAGTGATTATTGGCGGCAGTATCATCATTCCGGTCGCCTTTGTTTTTTTCGGTCCCACGGACATCCAGGCCATCGCCCAATCCGGCACCTTCAACCTGGGATTTGTCACCATGCCGCTGGCCGTGAACCACATGCCGCTCGCGGCCCTGTTCGGCTTCTGCTGGTTCTTTCTCCTGTTTCTGGCCGGCATCACCTCGTCCGTATCCCTGGCCCAGCCGGCGGTGGCCTTTCTTGAAGATGAATTCAATATCAACCGGAAAAAGGCGGTAACGCTGTTCGGGGTGGTGGCGTTCATCCTCTGTCAGCCGGTTATATTCTTCCTGGGGAACGGCGTGGTGGACGAGTTGGATTTCTGGGGCGGCACCTTTTGCCTGGTGTTGTTCGCGACCATTGAAACGATCCTGTTCGCCTGGGTATTCGGCATAGATAAAGCCTGGGATGAAATTCACCGTGGATCGGATCTGACCATTCCCCGGTTTTACAAATGGATCATCAAGTACGTGACGCCCTTGTTCCTGTTTGTCATTCTCGGCATGTGGTTCTGGCAGGAATGGATTCCCATCATCCTGATGAAAAACGTGGCGCCGGCGAACCGCCCTTACGTGCTGGCCACGCGCCTGGGATTGCTGGCCATCCTGATTATTCTGGCCCTGCTGGTCAAAGCCGCCTGGCAGCGCAAAAAATCACAACTGGAGGAAACGCCATGACGCCCGGCGGATGGATATTGCTGATTTTTTCATGGGGCGCAATTCTTGCCCTGGCCGTGTTCTGTTTCGTGAAAGTCTTTACCAAGAAGGAACTGAAATAACTATTCCCCGGCCTGAGGCGCCGGCGGAACCGCTGGAAATGAAGATAAAGGCAATGCGGATACAGGCTGGGAATCCGGCAATGGCGCGGACAGAGGCGCCTGGGGCTGAACCGGCATTGCTTTCCGTTCGATCGGCGCCGGGCGCTCCATGAGCGGCCGGCTACGTCCCTGAACGTATATCCTGGCCAACAGCGTCGTAGTGACCATGAAAATAACACCCAGCCAGACGGTGATTTTAACCAGCACATTGCCCGCGCGCGCGCCAAACAGAGATTCCCCCATCTGCGCGCCAAACGCCAGGCCCAGCCCTTCCCCCTTCGCTTTCTGCAGAAGAACCACGGTGATCAGAAGAAAACTGCAAACTACTTCGACAAAAATAAGGAACACCTTAAAGATTAACATAACGCCGCCTTGACTATTGCCATGAACGAGTCAGCCTCCAGGGACGCGCCCCCAATCAGCCCCCCGTCAATGTCGGGTTGAGTAAATAATTCCTTGGCATTAGCGGGCTTGACACTCCCGCCGTATTGAATACGAACCGCCTGGGCGGTTTTCTCATCCGTCATATCCTTTAACAAACCGCGGATGAACCGATGCGTGTCCTGGGCCTGGGCCGGCGTGGCGGTCAGCCCGGTGCCGATCGCCCAAATCGGCTCGTATGCCACCACCATGGATACCAAGCCATCGTTGCCAATCCCCCGCAGCCCCTGTTGAACCTGGGTTTTGATGACCGTTTCGGTTTGTTCCGCTTGCCGCTGATCCAGGGTTTCACCACAGCAAACGATCGGATGCAGATTGTTTGCCAGGGCGGTCTTGACCTTACGGTTGACATCGTCATCGGTCTCCCCGAACAGACTGCGCCGTTCGCTGTGACCGATGATGACATAATGACAGGATAACTCTTTCAGCATCCCGGCCGCGACCTCACCGGTAAAGGCCCCGTTCTTCTCCCAATGCATGTTCTGGGCGCCCAGCCCGATGGCCGTGCCGGCCAGGGCGGTCCCGACTGCTTGCAGAGCCGTGAATGGAGGACACACCACCACCTCCACGCCCTCGCAGGCCGCGACGTCCCTCTGGAACGACCGGGCCAGCGTCACCGCCTCGGCAACGGTTTTGTTCATCTTCCAGTTACCGGCTACGATAGGTTTTCTTACCGAGTTCAAACATGCCTCCTTTAGATTCTACTGCGTAGCATCTATTCTTTTTATGTTGGGCTAAGATTTATCGGTCAACGCGGCCACGCCGGGCAGTTCTTTGCCTTCAAGAAACTCCAGGCTGGCGCCGCCGCCGGTACTGATATGGGTCATCTTATCGGCCAGGCCGCTCTTATTAACTGCGCTGACGCTGTCACCGCCGCCGATAATACTCAGGCACTTGGTATCGGCAACAGCCTGAGCCACTGCCAGGGTACCGGCGGCAAACGGCGCCATTTCGAAACAACCCATGGGCCCGTTCCAAACCACTGTTTGCGCTTTGGCAATCTCCACGGCAAACAAAACGCCGGTTTTTGGCCCAATATCCAGCGCCATCCAGCCGGCATCAATGCGATCATCCACAATTTTAGTATGCGCGTCCGCACTGAAGGCATCGGCAATGATATTATCCACCGGCAACAGCAACGTGACGTGTTTAGCCTGCGCCTGGGCCAGGATATCCCCGGCCAGATCTATTTTGTCCTCTTCCACCAACGACTTACCGGTCGGCAATCCCCTGGCGCGATAGAATGTGTAAGCCATCGCCCCGCCGATGAGCAGGGTATCCACCTTATCCAGCAGGTTGGTAATGACCTTCACCTTATCGCTGACCTTGGCGCCGCCCAGGATCGCCACAAACGGCCGGGCCGGTGCGGACAAGGCCCGGCCCAGATAATCAATTTCCTTCTCCATCAGGAAGCCGGCCAGGTTTTCCTTAAAGAATTTACAGACTACTGCCGTGGAGGCATGGGCGCGATGCGCAGTGCCAAAGGCATCATTAACATAAACATCTCCCAGGGCGGCGAGTGCTTCGGCAAAGGCCGCCTGTTTTTTCTTCATCTCCGCCTGGGCGGCTTGCTTTTCCTCATCAGTGGCGGTGGGGGACAATTTAACTTTACCCTCTTCCTCCTTGTGAAAACGCAGATTCTCCAGCAACAGGACATCACCCGGCTTCAGCGCGGCGGCCATTTGGATCACTGCGGGCCCGACACAATCCGGGGCAAACGGAACGGGCTTGCCCAGCAGTTCCTGCAATCGCGCCGCGGCCGGCCGCAAGCTGAATTTTGGCTCGGCCTGATCGCCCTTAGGTCGGCCCAGATGACTCATCAGCACGAGCGATGCGCCCTGATCCAGAACATAGCGGATCGACGGTAATGCCGCCCGGATACGGGTGTCATCCGCCACCTTGCCGTTCTCGATCGGCACATTGAAATCCACGCGCATGAGCACGCGCTTGCCCGTCAGCGTCACATCGCGAACCGTTTTCTTATTCATGATCTAGGCGCCCAGTTTCTTGATCAGATCCACGCACCGGCAGGAATAGCCCCACTCATTGTCGTACCAGCCGACCACTTTGACCATATTGTCGCCGATGGCAATGGTCAGTTTACTGTCAAATATGCAACTGTGCATGTTGCCCACGATATCGGCCAGCACAATATCATCCTGGCAATATTCCAGGAACCCCGCCAAGGGGCTGGTGGACGCGGCCTGCTTAAAGGCGGCGTTGACCTGGTCCGGCGTCGCCGTTTTCTTCAGCATCACAGTCAGATCCGTCACCGAGCCGTCGGGCGTCGGAACGCGCATGGCATAACCATGCAGTTTGCCCTTGAGTTCAGGAATCACTTCGGCAATCGCCTTGGCGGCGCCGGTCGTCGTGGGAATGATGGACACGGCGGCCGACCGCGCGCGGCGCAGGTCCTTATGCGGGAAATCCAGAATACGCTGGTCGTTGGTATAGGAATGAATGGTCGTCATCAATCCTTTGTCAATACCGAACGTATCGTTAAGGACTTTCACCAGCGGCGCCAGGCAATTGGTTGTGCACGAGGCATTGGAAACCAGATGGTGCTTGGCCGGATCATAGATAGCATCGTTGACTCCCATGACCAGGGTCACATCATGACCCTTGGCCGGCGCGCTGATCAGGACTTTCTGCGCACCGGAAGCCGTGATATGCAGGCCGGGCCGGTTCGATTCCTTGGCTTTTTCGGTATTATCAATGAATTTACCGGTACTTTCCACGACAACCTGGACACCCATATCCTTCCAAGGCAGTTTACCCGGCCCTTCCTTGATCGACAAAACGGCCAGTTTTTTACCATCCACAATGATATTCCGGTCATCATGCTCCACCTTGCCGGGAAAGCGGCCGAAGGTGGAATCATACTTCAATAAATGCGCCAGTGTTTTGGTGTCGGTCAAATCATTGACGGCGACAAACTCGATCTGATCAAGCGCCTTCATTTCATGCGCCGCCCGATATACCAGCCGTCCAATACGCCCGAACCCGTTAATGCCTACTTTGGTTGCCATGCTGCTTCCTCCTTTTAACGCGGCACTGGGCCGCAATTCAATATTATGCCTGTCTTACGAAAAGAAATCTAAATATAACAAAACCGCTTCCGGCGTCAACCCTGTAATGTTTTTTTACCTTGAAAAACAAGGCGAAAGGAGCATCTCCTCATCCTGTCGCGGATTCCGGCGGAAACAGCGGTGAATGCACAAGCCTCATACGGGCCAAACGGAATGTTAACGCCGTGACGACACAACCGATCCCGTAAGCGACACTGCGGCGGAAGTTGATTGACGACGCTTCCTGGAAGTATTTCGTTGGACATGTTATTTCGGCAATATCACAGTCCAGCCAGATGACCTGTGCCAGCATCTGATTATCGAAGACGAAATCGTCCGAGTTATTATTCAAGGGCAGACGCTCAAGCAGACGGCGCGAGTAGGCGCGGTAACCGGAATGATATTCGGACAATTTCGCGCCCATGATCACATTCGAAAACAGCGTCAGCAGGCGGTTGGAAATATATTTCCAGATCGGCATGCCCCCCTTCAGCGCGTAACCGCCCAGGATGCGTGAACCCATCACACAATCATACAATCCGTTACCGATCAGCGCGGCCATGGCCGGGATGAGCTTGGGCGTATATTGATAATCAGGATGTACCATGATAACAATATCGGCGCCGGCTTCGAGCGCCAGGCGGTAAGATGTTTTCTGGTTGGCGCCATAGCCTCTGTTCGTATGGTGCACATGCACCTGAACGTGTTCCAGCGTCCGGGCTAACGGCACAGTGCCGTCGCGGCTGGCGTCATCCACGAGAATAATCTCGTCAACCATTGCCTGTTCCATGACCTCGCGATACGTCTGTTGGAGCGTCTGCTCGGCGTTGAAAGCCGGCATGATAACCACAATTTTTCTACCATTGAACATCGGCTGGCTCCATTAATGCTGCACCCGTTACCTAAGCCAAAATGTAATTACTCAGGTATTCAGAATTCAGGAGTCAGAATTCAGAATACTCTGAG
>CAYQNY010000067.1:0-14827 GCA_964418925.1 uncultured Verrucomicrobiota bacterium | reverse complement strand
GTAAAATGGCGCTGTTCGTGTGGGTGCCTGTGGCGCCTGAGGAATCAATGGTAAACAGAGCTTGATACTGAACATAGCGTCCTGACGGCAGGCTGGCGGTGTTATTGTCTTCATTGCTTTGGAAATCCAGCCAGGAACCGGCGGCATCGCTCAAGTCCGGCTGGTCTCCGCTCCGAACCTGGATGTCAAGATCGCCTCTTGGCCAGTATTCAACCTGGGTCCAGTTCAGTCGGTCATAAACGGGAGCGTCAATATGTGTGTCTAAAATGCTGGAACGATACAGGCCGCTCGACGGATAGCGTACTTCCATCGCGTTGATGGCATAGAGGCGGTTGGTCGGAACCCCTTCCATGTAGGACATTACCGGGACGGGGACGGTACTGTTGACCCAGGCCTGTGCATTGTTGGACGCTGCGACACTTCCCCCCTTCAATTTGAATTGCACCAGGTAATTGTTGGCGCGGTTAATGACGTAATTGGTCACCCAGTCGCTCCATACGGTTGTTCCGGGATCCATTTTTACGTTATCGTTGCCGGCAAAAAGAAGGTTGCTCGTCGTGTTCGGTACGGCATTAGTTCCGGAGGCCTGCTGGGAAATCTGCGCGTTTTCAATGTGCAGCTTCTTCGAGCCGGTGCCGGCCTTAAATTCGACCCGGACCCATTCGCCGTTCATGGTGATGGCCGCGGCCGGATTAGTTCCTCCGTAAATAATGTTAATGACCGGATCCGCCGTTATGTCCGCAGAGGGGATATTGATCTCCGTGCATCCCTCGGCGGTCCAGTTAGTGCCTTTATCCATTGAAATGACAATATCGGGAATGAACGGGTCAGCGGAAATGAAATTACGGTCGGTTTTACGGCTTACGTTGCTGGCAATTATACCCGGCGGGTTGTCGAAATTGGCATCGCACCATAGATCGTTCCGAACCACAAAGGTAATACTGTTGCTGATGGCGGCGCCATCGTAGGTCAACTGGCAATTGCCGTTCCAGGAGGCTCCGTTGGCGGACATGTCCTCGGCCATGACCGAGCCGCCGGCCAGCGAATAGGAATAAAAGGGGCTTTTCGGATGCCCATTGAGCGGCAGGTAAATCTCGCCCTCCCGCGGACTGGCGCTCGCGCTCAGGGAAAAGCGGTCGAAACCGACTTTGTAACCTGTACTGTTGCTGTTCTGCCCCTCGATGGTAAACTGCAGGTTATGCGGTCCATTACTAAGCACGACACTGCCCCAATTTAGCGTTGGGGCTTTACAATACGCGGGGGCATAGCCGTCAAACAGTATTTCGGGCGGCCGGATAACCAGATTCACCAGATTCTGAAAAACAACCTGGGTAGTGCAAATCTCGCCCGTCAGACAGCGATTGGTTCCCAGCACCACGCTTTGCAGTTGCGTATAAAGCTCATCCGGGGTGGCGTTGGTCTTGCGCGGACTGAAAACCGTGCGCCGCAACTGGTCCGGACTGCCCAGTTGGACATGATAGATGACCGTTTTGGTCCACTGGATCTGGCCGGAACTTTCCCGCATCAGCAGTCCGTTGGTGTCCACGGTTGACTTGGGAAAACTGATGGCAGTGTATTCAGTGGCATCGGCTGGGTAAAACGCCATCAGACCAATACCCACGCTGGAGAGACGCAGATCCTGACGAATCCGTTCCATAGCCCGTTCCAAATCGATGTTGATCGCGTTTTTCGCCGCCTCCGCCTGCTGGGCGCGCAATCCGTAGACGAAAGTGGTGAGAGCGCCTGCCAGAACCATCGTGGAAATGGCAACAGCCACCAAGGTTTCGATCAGTGTGAACCCCACTTGAGAATGCCGTTGGTATTTTAACCACATGGTCGTTTCTCCTAAATTCGGCGCATGGCCGCCGTGTCACTATGCTTGTGCTTTGCAAGCGGGGTGGCAACCGGAACTTTTACCCGCGAAACACGCTAAATTACGCAAAAGAAACTCATTTCAATGTTTCTTGTTGTAAGTTGCAAAAGTTATTGTGCTAACAGGGTAGCGCTCATGCAACCGTAAAATTACCAATAAATTATAGGTAGCTTGCCTGCTGCTCTGCGAAGTAGCAATACTTCGCTACGAAGCACGAACTGTCAGGCCGATTTTTTAATGGGTTTTGCAGTTTACTCATTATATATCAGCTATTCATTTTTCGTGTCATTTCGTGTGTTTCGCGGGCTAAATCATATTACGCAAAAATCTACATGTTATCGGTCACCAGCGTGCTCAATTCCACCAGACTATTGCTCAAGGAACTCCGGGTGGGATAATAAACTTGAACAGTGATCTTCATTAGATTCGTTGTGCCGATGTTGGTGTATGCGGAAACCATAGTTGTCCGCTGGTACATGCCGGTGGATGTGATATTGCCTTTACCGTCAACCGGCGTGTTGGCTTCGCCCAGGAATGGCAGGGTGGAGTAGTCAAAGATTGTAGCGCGTTGAATCCGGTTGCGGGCTATAGTCATGGCCTTGTAGTAATCACAGGCCAGTTGATGGGAATGCATGGAGACGATCATCGCATTCAGAAAAAAGATGCAGAAAATCACAAAAATAATGCTGGCCACCATCACTTCAACCAGCGTGAATCCTTGGTTCTGTCGGCCTGGCTGCATCATGGCATCCTCAGTTCTATTATCCGGTCCTGTTGTTTACCCTTCTTCGCCAGACTTGTCCGCCATGGCGGAAAGCCCTGTGGCTCTTGACCTCCCGCTTTCGCGAAGCCCGCTTCGGTGGGCGAAGGAAGGTCGTAGCCCCTCGGGCGAAGTAGGTTGCCACAGGGATGCCCAGCCTTTGCCCCCGAGTGGCTACGGCGGGTAAAAATGGTGTTCTTGGCTCGCTCTGATGCTTCGGAACGAGCTTCGCAGGGTTCCGCAAAGACTCGACCTGCGTAGCCAAGGCTACTCCGGCGGAGCAGGTTGCCCGTGGGTGCTTCACTTTTTTATCTTGAATCTCAGCGCAGACCAGGGTAAACTTTTCTCATGATTGGAACGGCTTTTAGAAATTTGACCGGGCGCAGTCTGTGGCTGATTGGCATGCTGGGGGTCTTGGCCTGCATTACTTCCGCGGCGCGGGCTGATCCGGTCAATGCCGACGCCGTTAGGGCAATGGCCCGGGGCTGGCTGAATATTGGCACACGCCCGTTGGGCGCCCGTTTGGGGGATAAGATTGATCGGCTGGTTTCCTATCCGGATACATCGGGTCAAGTCGCCTGGTATGTCGTGTATCTGCGCCCGTCGGGATTCGTCATCGTGCCCGCGGATGACTGGCTGGAACCGATCCTGGCGTTTGCGCCGCGGGGTGTGTTTGATCCGTCGCCGACCCATCCGCTGGGTGCGCTGGTGGCCGCTGATATGCACGGACGCATGGCCTCGATTCGGCACGTGCGGCAGATGATCGGGGTTGCTCCGCTCCCGGGCGGGTATCGCGCCAATCAGGAGCAATGGCGCCAACTCCAGGACTTTTCGATCGCCGTTCAAGGTGTCAAACCTCTCATCCCATCTGTTTCCGACGCGCGCGTGCCGCCGCTGGTCCAAAGCGTGTGGGATCAGACCACAGAGAGCGGGGACTATTGCTATAATTATTTCACGCCGAATCATTACCCCTGCGGCTGCGGGCCGACCGCGCTGGCCCAGTTGATGCGCTATCACCAGTACCCGGTGGCCGGTGTGGGCGCCAGGTCCTTTGAAGTGGTTGTCGAAAACGATCCCGCTCCTTATCAGACGCTGACCCTCCTCGGGGGTGACGGCGTTGGCGGCCCGTATGACTGGAGCCTGATGCCATTGGATCCCGACGGTTCCACCCCAGACACCCAGCGCCAAGCCATCGGGGCCTTGTGCCATGATGCCGGGGTGGCGGTTCAGTCCCGTTACGGGCCAATGGGCACCAGCTCCGATTTCTTCACGTGCAAGGAAATACTGCTGTCGGTATTTTATTTCAGCAGTGCCATCGCGGGATTTAATGATGCGGATTCTATTAATATCCTGGCTCTCTATACCATGGTGAATCCCAATCTGGATGCCGGGTTTCCGGCGATACTGGGGATTGAAGGCGATGTGGGCGGGCATGCCGTCGTTTGCGACGGCTATGGATACGATCATGGCACGCTGTATCACCACGTGAATATGGGGTGGGGCGCCTATTATGCGGTCGCTAATGCCTGGTATGCCTTGCCGTTGATCGATGCCGTTGCTGCCACGTTTACGGCCGTGGATGCCTGCATGTATAATGTATTTTCCAGCGGTTCCGGCGAAATCGTCAGCGGGCGTATTACCGATTCCGACGGCCAGCCGCTTGCCGGCGCCAATGTTACGGCAACTTTGGCGGGTAGCGGCGCGCTGACCGTGGTTTCCGATAGCCGGGGGATTTACGCGCTGGCCAGACTGCCGTCTTCCTCCACCTATACCTTGACCGTTGAAAAGAGGGGTTATACCTTTTCCGGTCAAACCGTGTCCACGGGACGTTCTGCCGATTATGAAAATGACTGCGGCAACCAGTGGGGCATTGATTTTACCGGTGTTGGCGGCGGCGGCCCAACTCCGGATGTATCCAATCAAACGGCGATGGCCGATTATGATGGGGATAAAAAGGCCGATCCGGCCATCTATGAGACCTCCACGGGCCGCTGGTATATCTGGCTATCATCTCAAAATTATGGGCGGTCCGGTCCCCATACCTTCAGCCAGGCGGGCTACACGACACCGGTGCCGGCGGATTATGACGGGGACGGCAAGGCGGATCCGGCGGTGTGCAAGGTTGCCACGGGCGCGTGGTATGTCTGGCTGTCATCAGCGGGATATGCCGGAGTCGGGGCGCAGTTTTTCTATCAGTCGGATTATTCAATCCCTGTGCCCGGGGACTATGATGGCGACGGGCAAGCCGATCCGGCGGTGTTTAATTCCTCCACGGGTGAATGGTATTTCTGGCTGTCGTCAGCGGAATATACGGGGCTTGGTCCGCGTTCATTTACTCAGCCGGACTATACGCTCCCGGCGCCGTCGGATTATGATGGTGACGGCAAGGCGGATCCGGCGGTGTGCAAGGTTGCCACGGGCGCGTGGTATGTCTGGCTGTCATCAGCGGGATATACCGGGGCCGGCCCTTATACGTTCGGTCAATCGGGATATACCAGCCCGACGGCGGCCGATTGCGATGGGGATAGCCGGGCGGATCCCGGGGTCTTCAATCCGTCGGCGGGCAGCTGGTTTGTCTGGCTTTCCGCCGGCGGCTATGCCGGTGTCGGCCCGGTTGATTTTTAACTTAGTGCTATTCCGGACTGACGCTCTCATTTTACCCTTCTTCGCCAGAAAGCCCTGTGGCTCCCGCCTGCAACGCTGTGCGTAGCACTGCGGGCAGGTGCCACAGGGATGCCCAGCCTTCGCCCCCGACTGGCTACGGCGGGTAAAAATGGCGTTCTTGGCTCGCTCTGATGCTTCGGAACGAGCTTCGCAGGGTTCCGCAAAGATGCCCCGCGGCTTCCTGCGTCGCCAAGGCTATGCAGGACAAGTGCCGCGGGGTGCTTCACTATACGTTCCCGCTGTCCTGTCCTGTGATCCACACAGGACTGGTCCACGCCATCTGTTTATTGTGCTGGCGAATCCTCACGTAATAATACGATTCGCGGCCAGCGGGAACGAAATTCCGGTCTTCCCATTCGATATTGATATTCCGTGGCAGATTTTTCTGCTGGAATGCGATGGCGCCGTTCTTGATGATATCCAGCTGTAAAATATCGTCCGTACCCCACGCGGAACTTCATTGCGCACTCAACCGATTGGCCGCACGCGAATTTTGATTCTGAAAGCCATTTCAATTCATGTTTCATACGCAAGGTTCCTTTGCCAAGGCCTTTTTTACCACCGGGGCATCCAGAGTCAAGGAGTTAGCGGACTTGCCCTGAATATGTTCAAGTTGCAGGTGTGCAGGTGATAAAGTCAGATTGGACTTCCAGGAATTGCCAATGGCGCTGAGTTCGTTAAGTTAAGCGATTTATCCGTTTCTTCTTGATACGTTTGCCGCCCATTTGATAAAACCTTATTCGTTCGGATCAAGAAATGCAAAGATGATTTCCCGCCAGGCGTATCATGCCTAGCCAAATATCTTTCCCGCCGGAGGCGGGTCTGCCTAAGGCATGATCCTCCAGAGGCGGATTCCGCCAAAGGACGGATGCCAATGAGTGAATCTATAAAAATTGGATTGGCCGGATCGCGGTTTGCCGCGAAATTTCACCTGGAATCCTATCGCCATGTGAGCGGCGTTGCCGTGGATGTGGTGGGAGTGTATTCCAAAACCCGTGCAAGCCGGGAGGCGTTTGCCCGTGACCATGGGATGCGGGCGTTTGATTCCTTCGATGACATGGCCCGCGCGGTCGATGTCGTGGACTTGTGCGTGCCCGCTTACCAGCATGAGCCGATGTGCGTCCGCGCCGCTGAACTGGGCAAGCATGTGATCATCGAGAAGCCGTTTACCGGCGCCTATGGGCCGGGAACGCCTGATTGGCGCGGCGACCAGGCCGATAAGCCGACACTCCTGGAAGCGGCGGTAAAATCCGTCCGGCGTATGCTGGCGGCGGCCGCCAAAAACCGCGTCAAGCTCATGTACGCGGAAAACTGGGTCTATGCGCCGGCCGTTCAGAAAGAAGTCGCCATCCTTAAGGCCACGCAGGGCCAGGTGCTATGGATTCATGGCGAGGAAAGTCACAGCGGCAGTATCAGTTCGGCCTACGGCGACTGGAAACTGTCCGGCGGCGGCTCACTGGTCGGCAAAGGCTGTCATCCCCTGACTGCTTGTTTGTATCTGAAACGGGTGGAAGGGCTGGCCCGGCAGAACCGGGCAATTCGCCCCCAAACTGTGAGTTGCCGGACGCACAGCATTACCCGTAACTCCGCGTTCGCGGACCAGGGACATCTCCGCACCGCGTACAAGGATATCGAAGATTTTGTTCAGGTGCACCTGATGTTCGATGACGGCATGGTGGCCGATATTTTTTCCTGCGAACTTGTCATGGGCGGTGTGCACAACTGGCTGGAAATCTATGCCAATAACCACCGGATGCGGTGTAACATCAATCCCACGGATGCCAATGTGCTCTATAACCCTGTTGAAGCCCAGTTGCAGGATGTCTATCTCACGGAAAAACTGGGCACCAAGCAGGGCTGGAGCTTTCCAGCGCCTGATGAAAACTGGATGACCGGCTATCCGCAGGAACTCCAGGATTTCATGGAGTGTGTCCGCGATGATCGCGCTCCCCAGAGCGACGCCGTCCTGGCGGCGGACACGGTGACGACTCTGTATGCCGCCTATGTTTCAGCCCAGAACGCCGGCCGGGAAACCGAAATTCCCCTGCTGGGTTGAGGCGAAAGAGGGCATGGTTCAAAGTCCCGGGTCCCGCCAAAAACGGGACCGTTGAACCATACCGATTTTTCCCTTTGATTCCTGGCAGGGGTTTTTGTATGTTCTAGAATCTTCCGCTGTGCCTTCTACGCGATTTACGCAGATCTTTTTCAAGGCGTTTGGAAAGCGTTTGCCGTTGAGCATGTTACCGGAAGATTCTAAAAGGCTTGCTTCGCAAGCCGAGAAAAGATATTGATGAAGGCAAGCAGAAGCGGCGAGGCTTCTCAGCGCAGAGCATGAACCGTTGTTGAAACATGGGCGTAGAGTAAACTTCTCTGCCCAATCGCGATAATCCGCCGGAGGCGGATGATAAAGCAGCCGGTGGCAGAAGTCTATGGCCGCAATGACAATCTTCATGTTGGGTAGTATTCATCCGTCTCTTGGGTTGCCGCGTCGCTAAGCAAGTGGCTGCTTTATTTTTAATGGGATTTATATCATGAGAGTATTGTCGGGTATTCAGCCTTCGGGCAAACTGCATCTGGGTAATTACTTTGGTATGATGAAGCTGGCCTTGGAATTGCAGGAACAGGGCGAGGCCTATCTATTTATTGCCGATTACCACGCCCTGACCTCCGTGCACGACGCGGATGTCTTGCGCGAAGCCACGCGGGATGTTGCCCTGGATTTCCTGGCCTGCGGATTGAATCCCGAGAAAACAGTGTTTTATCGTCAGAGCGACGTCCCGGAGATCCAGGAACTAACCTGGCTGTTATCCGTTGTCACGCCCATGGCCCTTTTGGAGCGATGCCATTCCTACAAGGACAAGATAGCCCGGGGCATTCCGGCCAACCATGGGCTGTTCGCGTATCCCGTATTGATGGCGGCTGATATCCTGGCTGTCCAGGCGGATGTCGTTCCGGTAGGCCAGGATCAGAAACAACACGTTGAAGTCACGCGGGACATCGCGATCAAATTCAACCGGAGATTCGGCGATGTGTTCAAGCTCCCCAAACCCTTGATTCGCCGGTCGGTGGCCGTGGTGCCCGGCGTGGACGGCCAAAAAATGTCGAAATCTTATAATAATACCATTGAACTCTTCGGGCCGCCGTCCGAAACAAAAAAAGCCATTATGCGGATCGTGACCGACAGCAAGACCGTGGAAGATCAAAAGGATCCGGATCAATGCAACGTGTTCGCGTTATATAAGCTTCTGGCCGCGGAAACGGATGTCCAATCCATGGCGAAACGTTATCGCGCCGGCGGGCTGGGCTATGGCGAGGTAAAAAAAGCGCTCTGGGAGCGAATGCAGGCGCATTTCGAGCCGTTCCGGGAACAGCGGCACAGCCTGGTACGGGACCCGGAACACGTGGATACAATTCTGCAACAGGGCGCGGAGCGCGCCCGGGGTGAAATTCGGAAAACATTGCGCGCGGCGCGAAAAGCGGTGGGATTGGAATAAATGACTTTGCCCGTTCAGGATGAATATAAGGTCAAGCTGGAAGTTTTTGAAGGCCCGTTGGATCTCCTCCTGTATCTGATCAAGAAGGACGAGGTGGATATTTACAATATCCCCATCGAACTCATTACCCGCCAGTACATGGAATATCTCACCCTGATGCGCATGCTGGATTTGAACATTGCCGGTGATTTCCTGGTCATGGCGGCAACGCTCATGATGATCAAGAGCCGCATGCTGCTCCCGGTTGAGGAACGCCCGGAACTCGAACCCGAAGAGGATGATCCGCGTTGGGAGCTGGTGCGCCAGCTGATTGAATATAAAAAATTCAAGGATGCGGCCGGCACCCTCCAGGAACGGGAATTGCTCCAGGAAAACATGTTCGGCCGCGGCGCCGAGGAGATTGTGGTTGATAAGCAACCGGGCATTGTCATGGACGATGTGACCATTTTTGACCTGATTTCCGCGTTTAACGACGCGCTGAAGCGGGTCAAGATTGATGAGATCGGCGAAATCTTCGCGACTTCGTGCACGGTGACGGATAAAATCGAAACAATCCTGGAGCAGATTCGTCGGAAAGAGCAAATCGTGTTTTCCGCCCTGTTCGAATCCGTGACCTCGCGTCATGAGGTGATTTGCACTTTCCTGGCCCTGCTGGAGCTGATTCGCCTGCGTCAGGTCTCGGCCCGACAGAACGGCGCTTTCAGGGACATTGTTGTGGTCCGGGTTGGTTAGCTGAGATGGCGGACCTTGCTGTAGAATGCCATTTGACCTGCCCGCAATGCTTTGCATAGCGATGCGGGCGGGGGTCATACGGACTACATGGCGAGAAGTGTAGGCCCGGTCACCGACCGGGCGGGTTGGTTTGCGAAGAACATGCAGCCGTGGAGGAGGTAAGAAGATGACGTCTGTTGCCGTTGCGCCGGAGTTAAAACAGGTTCTGGGTGCCATGCTGTTCGGGGCTCGTCAGCCCGTGTCAGCGGCTGACATGCGCCGCGTACTGGCGGAGGTGGCCGAAAATCATGGCGCCGAGGGGCGGTTGTTTGCCAAGGTCACCGAGCAGGATGTGCTGGCGGCCCTGGAACAACTCAAGACTGATTTAACGGAACAGCATGTGGGCGTGCATCTGGTGGAAGTGGCGGGCGGATTCCGGTTCCAGAGCGATGCCGAGTGTGGTCCCTGGTTGAGACATCTGCTGGATATCGGCAAGCCCAGCCGGTTATCCCGGCCAACCTTGGAAACGCTGGCAATCATTGCTTATCGTCAGCCGGCGACGCGATCCGAGATTGAAGCCGTGCGCGGCGTTTCGGTGGATACCATTGTCCGCAACCTGCAGGAACTGCAGTTGATTCGGATCATCGGGCGGAGCCCGTTGCCGGGCCGGCCCCTGCTTTACGGAACCACCCAGTTATTTCTTGAGCATTTCGGATTGAAGAGTTTGCAGGAACTGCCTGGTATTGAGCAGTTGTGCCGCCGGGAGGAAGAATATGAGCGCCGCCATCAGCCGGCAGGGACCGGCGCCGTTGCCGGCGAGGCTGTCGCGGATAGCGGTGTCAGGGAAAGGCAAGAAGATGGAGCGGTCGGGCCGGACGGGGAGACTGCGGCCAGCAAGGCAACGGAAAAAAATGCCAATGGCGCCGAAGAAGAAGCCGGCAGGGCAGTAGGGAAGGAAGACAAAATATGAGTAAAAAATTAATACCGCTCAGAAAAACCATTGATCAGCTGGATGATCGGATCATCCGGCTGTTGAACCGGCGCGCTGAAATTGCCCTGCAGATCGGTCAATGGAAACACGTCAACGCGCGCGAGGTTTATGTTCCCGCGCGTGAAAAGACGGTCCTGACGCATGTCCGCAGGACCAACCGCGGACCGCTCACTCATACCGCCCTGATGAGGATCTACCGGGAAATCATGTCGGCCTCTCTGGCTCTGGAGCGGCCGGTCCGCGTGGCGTTTCTCGGGCCGCCATCCACATTCACTCACCAGGCGGCCCGGGTGCGGTTCGGCGGGAGTGTGAACTTCGTGACGTGCGAGACCATCGCTGATATTTTTGAGGAGGTCCGGAAGGATCAGGCGGAGTATGGCGTCGTGCCGATCGAGAATTCGACGGAAGGCGCGGTGACCCATACGCTGGATCAGTTTGTCGGGACGCCGTCGAAAATCTGCGCGGAAGTCTATCTGCGCATTTCTCATTCCCTGATGGCCGCCGTGCCGCGCCGGCGTATCCGGAGAATTCTCAGCAAGCCGGAAGTGTTCGGGCAATGCCGGAATTGGCTGCGCGCGGAAATGCCGGGTGTTGACCTGGTGCCGGTTGCAAGCACAGCGCGAGCGGCGGAAATCGCGGCCCGGGAGAAAGGCAAGGGCACGGCCGCCATTGCCAGCGCGCTGGCCGCCGAAATGTATCGGTTGAAAATCATCGCTGAGAATATTCAGGATATGAGCGGCAATATGACGCGGTTTCTGGTCATTGGCAAGACCTGCGGCCGGGCCACCGGCGATGACAAGTCGTCCATTATGTTTGCCGTCAAACATCAGGCCGGCTCGCTGTACCGCGCGCTGGAATCGTTCAATAAATACGGGATTAACATGACCAAGATCGAGTCCCGTCCCAGCCGGCTGAAGGCCTGGGAATATTTGTTTTTTGTTGATATCGAGGGGCATGTGGAGAATCCGAGAATCCGCAAGGCCCTGCGGGGGTTGGAGAAGCACTGTGTCCTGCTGACAATTTTAGGGGCTTACCCCCGGGCGCCGGAAGCAGCGGAGTGAAAACCGGCTTGCCACGTCGCCAGGCCACGCGAACCGCGTGGTAAGCAAGTTCACCACGCCCAAGGCGTGGTGGCCACTTGGCGCCAAAGTCGCCGACGTGGCGAGAACTGTAGATTGACGAATGATGAGGTCCGAATCATGAAGGAAAGAGTTTTTGACCTGGAGGCGCGCTTGATCGCGTTCGCGGTGCGTGTCATCCGCGTGGCCGAATCACTTCCAAAGACCCCAACCGGCAACCATATCCGTAACCAATTGCTCCGTAGCGGCACCTCGCCGGCTCCCAATTATGGCGAAGCCCAGAGCGCCGAGTCGCGCAGTGACTTCACGCATAAACTCAAGATCGTTGTAAAGGAGTTGCGGGAGACGCGAGTCTGGTTGCTCATGGTTCAGCGGATCAATCTCATCAAATCCGCGACGGTGCTCGATGCCCTGTTACAGGAAACCCACGAGTTGATTGCGATTTTCGTGGCGAGTCTCAAGACGACCGCGAAGGAGCGTTCTTGACTTCGATATTCAAAATTCAGTATTCGGCAATCTGCGGTTCAGTCTGGCTTGTCATGCGCCACGAGTGGATTGCGGGCGAAGCCCGCCTTAAAGACTTGGCGGTGAATTAAAGGAAACCAGACATGAAAACAGTCGCGCATTCGTGGGTGATGGAGCTGGGCATGTACGAGCGGGGCAAGCCGATTGAAGAGGTTGCCCGCGATCTTGGCTTTGAATCCGCCGAAGATATTATCAAGCTGGCCTCGAATGAAAATGCTCTGGGCCCCTCCCCGCGGGCGGTGCGGGCGATGAAGCGGGCGGCTGCCCAGATGCATCGCTATCCCGACGGGAGCGCCCATTATCTTGGCCGGAAATTGGCCGCCAAACTGCGTGTGTCGCCGGAACAGATCCTGCCGGCTAACGGCAGTAATGAAATCATTGAATTCATCGGACACGTGTTTCTGGGACCTGAAACGGAAATAGTCATGGCGGATCGGGGCTTTGCCATCTATCACCTGGTGGCGGCCTTGTGTCGGGCCCGGACGATCCGGGTGCCGATGAAGGATTTTACGCACGATCTTGAGGCCATGGCCGCGGCCATCACGCCGCAGACCCGTGTTGTTTTTATTGCCAACCCGAATAATCCCACCGGTACCATGGTAGATGGACCGGCGCTGGACCGTTTTATGGATCGCGTTCCGGACCATGTGGTGGTTTGTATTGATGAGGCTTATATCGAGTTACTGCCGCCGAAGCTTCAGCCGGACACGCTGCGCTACATTCGCGCAGGCCGCAAGGTGATACTCCTGAGAACTTTTTCCAAAACCTATGGTCTGGCGGGTCTGCGAGTGGGGTATGCCGTGGCTTCCGAGGAAGGGATAGCCCTTTTGAACCGGGTGCGTCAGCCCTTTAATGTCAGCGCCATGGCGCTGGCCGCCGCGCTGGCGGCGCTGGATGATGCCGCCTTTATCCGCAAAACCCGTAAGATGGTGCAGGAAGGTCTGGCCTTTTTTGAGGAAAATCTGGCCCGCTTGGGTGTGGCGTATGTGCCGTCGGTGGTGAACTTCATGCTGGTGGAGGTGGGGCAGGGGCGGGCCGTGTTTCAGGCTCTGCAGAAAGAGAAAGTAATTGTGCGCGCCATGGATGGATACGGATTGCCCCGGCATGTGCGCATTACTATTGGCACGCGTAAGGAAAACGAGCATTGCCTCCGGGCCCTGGCCAAAGTCCTGGGGAAATCGCTCTACATATGAAACCGTATCCCAGGAGAAAGTCCCTTCCGCCCGAAAGCGAGACGGTCGAGTGGAAGCAATCGCTCGGCGAATGGAAGGAAATCGTCGAGACCTGTGCGGCCTTTGCCACGGCCCAAGGCGGCATTGTCTATGTCGGCATCAGCCCAAAGGATGAGCATGTCGGCGTTCAGATCGGACTTGGCACCCTTGAGGACCTGGCCAACAAAATTAAGGTCAATACTGATCCGCCGCAGTTCCCTACCATTGATGTCAGAGGACCGGAGAACTCGGCAATCATCGAGATTCACATCGAGCAGAATCCGGTTAAACCCGTGTGGGCATTCGGTCGTCCCATAAAGCGCGTTGGCCGGACAAACCAGTTTCTTCGCAGGGAGGAAGCCCAGAGACTCCTGGAGATTACGACCGGCCGGACGTGGGATGCGTTCATCTGTGACAGGTTTTCGACCAAAGACATCGACAAGAAGACTGTCAGGGAGTATCTGGACCGGATCGGCATGAACGTCTCCACTCCGCTGGATGATCTGGCAAGGAATCTCCGCATAAGCTCCGAGCGGGGTTTCTGCAACGCGGCAGTTCTTTTGTTCGGCAAGTGCCCGCAAAACTTCTTCATCGAGGCGCAGGTCAAGTGCGCCCGGTTCAAAGGAATTGACTCTGTCGATTTTATCGACGAAAGGACGTTTGAAGGCAACATCCTGCGGCAGTTTGATGACGCGATGGCTTTTGTCACAAGGAATACCAGACAAGCGATCCGGATCACCGGAAAGCCGGCTCATGACGTCATCCCCGAGTACCCTGAAGAAGCTGTGCGCGAAGCGATTGTCAATGCGCTTTGTCACCGAAACTATGCCGATGTTGGGACAATTCAGGTGCGGATTTATGACAACCGTCTTGAAGTCTGGAATCCGGGGTGCTTGCCTCACGACCTCACTATTAAAAAACTCTACCATCAGCACTCCTCACGCCCTTGGAATCCCTTGATTGCCAGCGCACTCTTTCGTGCTCGTTACATCGAACATTGGGGCACAGGGACCCTGCGGATCATCAAGGCATGTAAAGAGCAACACATCAAGGCTGAGTTCAAGACCGCGATGGGTTGTTTTATCGTGACCCTCAGACAGCAGGACAAGATTGTCGCAACTCAACTCGGAGCCGAGTCGCGGCCAGAGTCACAGCCAGAGTCGCGGCCAGAGTCACAGCCAGAGTCGTTGGAACACCGAATCCTTCAGATAGTTGGCGATGGAGCACTTGGGAAAGCCTCCATCTCCGATGCTCTGGGTCAAAAAGAAGTTTCTGGTCAACTCAATCAAGTGATCCGCCTACTTCTGAAGAAGACACTGCTGTCGCGCACCATCCCCGCCAAACCCAACAGCCGCCTGCAGAAATACAGGGTGACGGAACAAGGGCGCGCCTGGCTCAATAAAAGACAAAATTCCTTGTTGCAATAATAACCTGGGTGTTTTACACTTTAAACAATCATAATTCAGCAGGGAAAAGCTATGATATTTGCAGAAGCAAGCAAGCAAGCAAGCAAGCAAGC
>CAYQNY010000066.1:0-15007 GCA_964418925.1 uncultured Verrucomicrobiota bacterium | reverse complement strand
CATGGTCCTGACCGACGGCCGATTGGGGCAGATGATGGAACCGATCATGCTTCATAAAGGTCCCCCGCCTTCCGTTCCCGCCAAACCCTGGGCATTAACCGGGGCGAAAAACCGCGATCCACGCTCCATCCGATCCCTCTTTCTTACCGAAGGCGGTCTGGAAAAACACAATCTCATCCTGCAGGATATTTATCAGCAGATCGCGCGCACCGAGACGCGCAGCGAAGAAATCCTGACCAGGGATTGCACCTGCGCGATCGCGGCCTGGGGTACTTGCGCCCGGATCGCCAAGGAAGCGATTCGCCAAGCCCGTGCCAGGGGCATTAAAGTCGGGCTGTTTCGTCCGATTACTCTGTGGCCTTTCCCTTCGCAAGCGCTGGTAACGCTGGGCAAAAGAATAAAAAATCTGCTGGTGGTAGAAATGAATACCGGGCAAATGCTGGAAGATGTTAAGCTGGCTGTCCAGGGACGGGTTCCGGTGCATTTCAGCGGATTTCCCGGTGGACGCGTGCCCACGGTAACGAATATTTATGAGGCGCTGATCCGTATTACTAAAAAATGATAGCTCAATTTTTCACGCCTTGAGATAAGGAATTGCTTCATGGGGCAACGTAAAAAACAAATGCTGTACCAACGGCCCGAATCGCTGACCGATATGCCCATGCATTACTGCGCCGGATGCGGCCACAGCATGATACATAAGGTGTTGGCCGAGGTGCTGGACGAATTGAACATCCGGGAGAAAACGATCGGCGTGGCGCCGGTGGGATGCGCCGTGCTCGCCTATTTCTATCTGAAATGCGATATTTCCGAAGCCGCGCACGGCCGAACACCGGCCGTGGCCACCGGCATCAAACGCGCTCTCCCGGATCGTATTGTTTTTTCGTATCAGGGCGACGGCGACCTGGCGGCCATTGGAATGGCGGAAACGGTTCACGCCGCCAATCGCGGGGAAAACATCACCGTGATTTTTATCAACAATACCGTCTATGGCATGACCGGAGGCCAGATGGCGCCGACGACGCTGGTGAACCAGACCACGCCGACCTGTCCTAAGGGACGGGATCCCCATACCATGGGACCACCGATTCGCATGTGCGAATTGCTGAATACGCTGGACCTGCCATATCACATTGAACGAGTCGCCTTGTCCGGGCCCAAAGGTGTCCTGGCCGCCAAAAGAGCATTGCGGACTGCCCTCGCGGCCCAGATGAACGGAAAAGGATACAGTTTTATCGAGGTGCTTTCCCCCTGCCCAACATATTTCCGTCTTTCTCCGACCGAGTCCTTGCGCTTTGTGAAAGAATCCATGGTTCCCGTGTTTCCGGTCAAGGTATTCCGCAAGGAAGGAGTCACCATCCATGCTTGAGCGTATCCTGATCGCGGGCTCGGGCGGCCAGGGCATTCTCCTGCTCGGGAGAATACTGGCCCGATTGGCCGTTGATACCGTGCCGCATATTACCTTCTTTCCGTCCTACGGCGCCGAAGTACGCGGCGGCACTTCGAATTGCCAGGTGATTCTTTCCTCGAATGAGATTGCCTCCCCGCTGGCGGAGAAATTTGATTCGCTGCTCATCATGAATCAGCAAAGCCTGGCGCGCTTTCGGACCGGACTGGTTCCCGGCGGAATGGCCGTCATCAACCAATCACTATGTCAGACGTCTCGCGATAAGCGGTTTGTCCTTGTCCGGGCCACGGAAATTGCCGATCAGTTGGGCAATACGCGGGCGGCAAATTTTGTCATGCTGGGGGCCTGGATTGCGCACAAACCGCTGATCCCGGTCCTGGCCGTTGAAAAACTTATCGTCAAGAGTTTTCCGAACGCCAAGCCGGCCATTCTGAAAACCAACTTGAAGGCCTTTCAGATCGGCTTGAAACACCGGGCCTAAAATTGACAATCCTCAAGGCTGATTCTTTTTGGCGCTGATTTCCAATTCCATGATTTTATCGGCAAAAGCCGGATCGGGTGTGAAGTGTTTTTGGAATCCGGGAGTGACGTAAATCCGGAGGGGCTGTTTATCCGGGATAAACAGGGCCTGGCACCAGGGCATCTGCGCCAGCACCGGCTTGGACTCTTCAATGCCGAGGACGAAAAACGCAGTAGACATCCCATCTGTCTCGACGGCATTGGTACTGATGATGGTTACAGCTGCCAGGCCCTTAACCGGGTAGCCTGTGCGGGGATCAATAATATGTGAGTAGCGCTCATTACCGATGACATTAAATTGTTCATAGTTGCCGGAAGTGGCTACAGCCAGACCGTTACTGAGCAGAATAAAACCAACGATATGCTCCCGGTCAAACGGGTTACGGATGCCTATGCGCCATGATCTTCCCTGGCGAGCGGTTCCGCCACACCGGATGTTACCGCCGATGTTGATCATGACGTTCGGTGCCTGCATCGCCATGAGCGTGTCGTAGCAGGCATCAACGGCATAGCCTTTACCCATACCCCCGAGATCCACGCTTAGGCCGGGCAGATCGAAATAGACCGTATTGTTGGAAAGAACGATATGCCGATAGCCAACGGTTTTCAATAGCTCACGGATTGTTGTCTCGGCGATGAGTTTCTTCGGCGCCTGCCCTCCGGCAAAGCCCCACGCCTTGACCAGGGGCGCCACGGTGGGATCAAAACAGCCGCGACTGATGTGCCCGGATTGCAGGGCGTATTGGAGCGCTGCATACGTATGTCTGGAAACAGGCACCGGCGCCTGGCCGGCAAATTGATTCAGGTGTGATACTTCGCTGGCAGGATTGAAGACGGTGAGAGCGGCTTCAATCTCCTCGATTATCTTCTTTGAGGCGGCGGTGTACTCGGGCAAACGGTCACGATCGTCTCCGGGCACGGTGAGCGATGCCAGCGTGCCCATCGCCAACCATGTTTCCTCCGCCAGCAGGCCGGCGCTATCCATCGCGGGCTTGAGAATAATTTTGGTGCTTTTATTTTCGGAACAGCCTGGCGTGAAGAGCCATACCCCAAGCAGCAATATCAGGGCGATATGTTCCGGTTCAAAAAAACGCCCCCGCGCCGCCAGCCGCTTTTTTATGTGCTGGTATTGAACAAACATGACGTAAAAAATGTATCACCCGCACCCTGATTGCGTCAATCGCATCTTATTTCTTGTCTTTACCACTGCGTTCGAATAGCATAATTTTGATTATATTTTTTCCGCCAACAACTATATATATTTAGTTGCGGCCATAGGCCGTTGCAGGGAGATAATGTTTCATGGAGTATGTGCTTCTCATTATCAGCGCGGCGTTAGTCAACAACTTTGTTCTCATCAGGTTCCTCGGCATTTGTCCGTTTCTCGGCGTGTCCAAGGAACTGCCCACCGCGTGCGGCATGGGACTGGCCGTTATTTTCGTGATAACATGTTCTTCCGTCGTGACCTGGCTTTTTCAGACGTTTATTCTGGTGCCGCTGGGGCTGGGTTACCTGCAGACCATCGCGTTCATTCTCATCATCGCGACCTTTGTTCAATTTGTTGAACTGGTACTGCGAAAGACCAGCCCCGGCCTGTACAAGGCCCTGGGCATATATCTGCCCCTGATCACCACCAACTGCTGCGTGTTGGCGGTTGCACTGCTAAATATTCAAAGCGGTCATTCGCTTCTGCAAAGCCTGGCTTTCAGTTTCGGGGCCGCCGCCGGATTTGCGCTGGCTTTGCTGATTTTCACCGGACTCCGTGAAAAAATTGAACGGGCAAATCCGCCCCAGGCGCTCCGCGGCACGGCCATTGCTCTGGTCACCGCCGGTCTGCTGAGCCTGGCTTTCATGGGCTTTGCCGGTCTGGTTAAAATGTGAGCTTATGTATATAGTAATTCCCATCCTCATTTTTGGCGTCACGGGCATAGCCTGCGGCGGACTGCTGGCGATTGCGGCCAGGTTCTTTGCCGTTCAGGAAGATCCGCGGATTGAAGCGTTGATTGCGCTGTTACCCGGCGCCAACTGCGGCGCCTGCGGATTCCCAAGTTGCGGTGAATATGCCCGGGCAATCCTGCGGAATGACGTACCCATCAATCTCTGCCGGCGCGGCGGTGAGGCCACCCTGTCTAAACTTGCCGCTTATCTTAACGTTGCCGCGACCGTTAGCGAGTGTCAGACAGCTATTGTGCTTTGTCAGGGGGATGACACCAAGGCCATCCGCAAAGCCATTTATAACGGCATAGCCGATTGTTCCGCCGCTGAATTCGCGGAAGGCGGCTCCAAAGCATGCCGTTACGGATGTCTCGGCCTGGGCAGTTGTGCCCGTGTCTGTCCGGTTGGCGCCATTGAAATTACCGCGGGCAACCTGGCCGTTGTTCATTCCGATATCTGCATCGGATGCGGGCAGTGTGTCGCGGCCTGTCCGCGTCACCTCATAAAAATTGTGCCGGCCGCGCGTACCATTCATATCCTCTGTGCCTCAAAAGATCGCGGACCCGCTGTCAGGAAAATCTGTTCCGTCGGCTGTATTGCCTGCACCCTCTGTGTAAAAAAGGTCAATAACCAGGGGATTACGATGGAAGGCGCACTGGCGGTAGTTGATTACACGGTGCCGCTGGAAGATGAAGCCGTCATTGCCGTATGTCCCCGGAAAACCATCATTAAACTGCCGGCAAGAAAAGATAAGGCATGAAAACAACCCGAGCTATATTCAGAAACACGGGCGGTATCCATCCGGAGTACCTGAAGGATATCACTGCCGGCCGGCCGATTGAAATCATACCGACGCCACAACGGCTTTATATTTCGATGGTTCAGCATATCGGCGCCCCTTCCAAGCCAATGATCAAAAAAGGCGACGCCGTCCTGCGCGGCCAGCCCATTGGAGAAGCAACCGGTTTCGTTTCCGCGCGGGTGCATGCCCCGGTTGCGGGAGTGGTAAAGGCCATTGACGAAAGGCCGACAGTCTCCGGTAGGCCCGCGCCGGTGATTGAGATTGAATATTCAGGCGAAGATAGACTGCACGAATCGTGCGTACCGGCCGCTGACTGGATTTCACTTTCCGCCAAAGAACTCGTTGAACTCGTCGCGCGCGCCGGCATCATCGGCATGGGTGGCGCGGGCTTTCCGACTCACGTCAAGCTCGCTCCCCCGCCCGGCAAAACAATTGACACGCTCATCATTAACGGCGCGGAATGTGAGCCCTATCTGACCGCCGATCACCGCTTAATGATTGAACAGGCCCAAGAAATATGGGATGGAACGAAAATTATACGCAAGATACTCGGCGCCAAACATGTCAAAGTTGCCGTCGAAGACAACAAGCCGGATGCCATTGAATCCATGCAGAGGGTCATGAACAGCGCGGATGATGACGTCGAGCTGGTCATACTCAAAACCGAGTATCCGCAAGGCGCGGAAAAACAACTCATTCATGCCGTCACGGGCCGGGAAGTCCCCTCCGGCGGATTGCCGATGGACGTTGAAACGCTGGTTGAAAACGTCGCCACGGCCGCGGCAATTCGCGAGGCCGTCATGAGCGGCGCGCCGCTCATGCGGCGCGTGGTCAGCGTAAGCGGCGAATGTGTGCGTAACCCGAAGAATATCCTGGCCCCCCTGGGAACAACGCTGACTGACCTGGTCAACTTCTGTGGAGGCGTTGCCGCAGAGCCGGCTAAGATAATCTGCGGCGGCCCGATGATGGGGGTTGTCCTGAGCTCGCTGGATCCCGGCATGAACAAGACTACTTCCGGCCTTCTGCTGCTCCCGTTGTCAAGGATCACCTGTTTCACGTCCATGCCGTGCATCGCGTGCGGCCGCTGTGTTGCCGCCTGCCCGATGCAACTGATGCCGGGTAGCCTGAGTGAATTCATTGAAGCGGAAGATTATAAAACAGCGGAGAAAAACAACCTGCTGGACTGTATTGAATGCGGCGCCTGCGCTTTTGAATGTCCCGCGCATCGGCCGCTGGTTCAGCATATGAAACAGGGCAAGGCCATGATAACGGCAATCCGGCGCCAACGGGAAGCGGAACGGAAAAAAGAGTAACCATGGAAAACAAAGAGCAACTGAAAATAGTCAGCAGCGCGCCGCATGTTCATTCCGGTGATTCCGTGCGCAAGATCATGTCCTCCGTTATCCTCGCGCTGGCGCCGGCATTCGCCGCGGCACTGTATTTCTTCGGCTGGGACGCGTTGCGGCTTGTTATTGTCTGCGTGGCGTCCTGTATCATTGCGGAGGCAATTGCGCGCAAGATCATGAAGCGTGATCATGGAATAGACGATCTCAGCGCTGTGGTCACGGGCATCCTGCTGGCTTTTAATCTACCCCCGGGCCTGCCCAGCTGGATGGCAGTTGTCGGTTCAATATTCGCCATCGTGATTGCCAAGCAATTATTCGGCGGGATCGGCTATAATCCGTTCAATCCCGCCCTGATCGGCCGGGTTTTTCTGCTTATTTCTTTCCCGGCCCAGATGACAACATGGTCGCAATGGCGCATCATCCTGCCGGCGCCGGGCGTGGACGCCTTGACAACAGCAACCCCGCTCGGATTTCTAAAGACTTCTCTGGGCACGTCCGGCGCAATGCCCTACAGCTTCGATCTTGCCACGGCATGGCAATTTTTTATCGGCGCGCGCAACGGGTGTATTGGTGAAGTTTCAATTATCGCCCTGCTGATCGGCGCTATCTATCTGCTTTGGCGCCGGTGCATTTACTGGCAGGTGCCGGTTTCGTTCATTGGGACGGTTGCCGTATTTGCCGGTATTTTATGGCTGATTGATCCATCCAAGCATATGAATCCGTTGTTTCATGTGCTTGCCGGCGGCGTGGTGCTGGGCGCATTTTTCATGGCCACCGATATGGTGACCAGCCCCGTCACCAAAACCGGTATGCTTATTTTTGGCGCCGGCTGTGGCGTGATCACCATGACCATCCGCATGTGGGGCGGCTATCCGGAAGGTGTGAGCTTCGCGATTCTGATCATGAACGCCGTTACGCCCCTGCTTAACCGGGCAACCAGGCCGCGGGTATTCGGCCATAATATTAAAAGCACATCAATAAACGCTGTTTAAACAGATGAAAGAAACGCTAAAAATGATTGGTGCCATGACGGTATTCTGTATTGCCGCCGGATTCCTGCTCGCCTGGGTCAACGGCAAGACCAAGGCGCCCATCGCGGCGGCACACCAGCATGAAATGATGATCGCGCTCAAGCAGGTATTACCTCCCCACGATAACAATATCATTACCGATACCATGGTTTTCAAGGAAAACGGCAAGGACTGGACTTTTTATATTGCGCGTCAGGCCGGCACCTACGTCGGGACAGCTTCGCTTTCCATATCCGACAAAGGATATGGAGGTCCCATCGAAGTTCTGATCGGCATTTTATCCGCTGGTACAATCAAGAATGTCGAGATACTGCGGGCAGATAAGGAAACCCCCGGCCTGGGCGCCAAGATAAAGGATAATGCATTTCTGGATCAATTTACCGGTCGGAGCGCGACCAACGCAAGCTGGTCCAAGGTGACGAAAGATGGCGGTCAGATCCAGGCCATCACTGGCGCAACAATTTCCTCGCGCGCCGTGGCCCAGGAGGTGCAGGCCGCGCTGGATGTGTACGCCCAACATGTGGGTGAGATAACAGCGACAAAATGATGCCGCCGGCCGGCGGGAGCCAAGTAATGATAGGATTTTATAAACAGCTGATTAAGGGATTGTGGGAAGAAATACCCGTCTTCCGGGTAGTCCTGGGCCTATGCCCCGTCCTGGCCGTGACAACATCGGTGGAAAATGGAATCGGCATGGGGCTGGCCACTATGTTTGTGCTGATTTGCTCCAACGTGGCCATTTCCACACTGCGGCATCTCATCCCGCATAAGGTCAGGATTCCCTGCTATATTGTGGTGGCCGCCACTTTCGTCACGGTCACGGACCTGACCATGAACGCCTATCTGCATCCACTGCACAATCAGCTTGGCATTTTCATTCCACTGATTGTCGTCAACTGTCTCATTCTTGGTCGGGCCGAGGCGTTTGCCGGCAAGAATCCGGTGCGGTTGGCGCTGGCTGACGGCATAGGCATGGGCATGGGATTTACCCTGGCGCTGATTATTGTATCTGCCATTCGTGAAATCCTCGGCAACGGATCAATCAGCGTATGGGGTAATCTGGGCCTGAGTGTTAAGGATTTTCAGCCACTACTGGTCTTTGTTCTTGCTCCGGGCGGTTTTATCACGCTGGGCTGTCTGCTGGGCCTGATAAACAAAATTCATGAGTTGATTGCCAGGCGCCAGGGCCGGAGTTTTGCCCCCGCACATGACCTGGACTGCCGCCATTGTATAATCTGTAAATTTGGCGAATAACATACGGCAGGACTGAAATGATCTCCATAATTGTAGCGCCGCACCCCGCTCTAAGCAGGACAAACGGAGCTTGCCACGCCGTGGCATACTACAGTATTGAATACAATTACTGATCTGCGGATCCGCCACGGATTTTATTGTCTATTTCCTGGCCAACAGCGGCGGTTCGGTTGGATCAAAAATCCGATACGCGGCTAGTTTTATGCGGTCGTTGACCAGAAACCACGCCAGCGCGTAGCCCCATACCGCCAGCGCCCAGCCCCAGCCAATGGGGGGCATGAGAATTCCATAAACGGCAAACACGGTCGCAATCATTTGGGCGCAGACTACCGCCGACAGAAGCAGCCGGCCCGGACGCATAGACCAGAACGGCCCGCGGGTGCGCGTGATGAAAATGGTCAACTGGCCGGCCGCGGACAGCTTCAGGTACATCAGCGTCTGAATAAACTCACGGTTGAGATGAAATACACGCTCACCGATATAGAACAGCCCGAAGGACGCAATAACACCGGCAATGCCAAGCACTGTTGCGATCCCCAGCACTATATGCATGTTCCAGGCTTCCGGCTTATGCGAGTAGCGCACATTGTCAAACGCAATGGAAAGTATCGCGCCATCGTTCAGCAACGCCAGCATCACGATCATCACCGCCGTAACCGGGTAAAAGTTAAATACCAGGATAGATAACGTCATGAACAACAGCACGCGGATAGTCTCGGCAATGCGATAGGTCGCGTAACTGCTCATCCGCTGAAAAATTTTGCGGCTTTCCTTGATGGCATCGATAATCACCGACAGTCCGGGCGTCATCAGCACTATATCCGCCGCGGCGCGCGCCGCATCCGTCGCGCCCGACACAGCTATACCGCAGTCAGCCTTCTTCAGCGCGGGTGCGTCGTTCACCCCGTCGCCGGTCATGCCGACGATGGGACCGCTTTTCTGTAAGACATCCACAATATGGAACTTGTGCTCGGGGAACACCTGGGCGAAACCATCCGCTTGCTCGATGGACTGCGCCAACTGCGCCGTCTCGTGGTGACGCGTGTCCCCAAAGCCGTCGGCATTCAGAATGTTGGCGCCCAGTCCCAGTTGCGCGGCGGTTTCGCGGGCGATGGCCAGCTGATCACCCGTAACCATCTTAACGTTTACGCCCATCTGCCGTGCGGCGGCAATGGTCGCTTTCGAATCTTCCCGGGGCGGATCGAAAAGCGGCAATACGCCCAGAAACTGCCATTGGCCTTGCGCGTCTGCGCGCGCCACGCCCAACGACCGGAAGCCGCGCGCCGCAAATTCATTGATGGCTTTGTCAACAGCGGGCTTTACCTGCCCGGCATTGGCCGCCAACGCCATGACTACCTGCGGCGCCCCCTTCGTCACCTTGAACGTCTGCCCATCCGCGGTTTTAATGGTGGCCTCGGTACGTTTACTCACCGGGTCAAACGGCTGAAAGTGCATCACCTGGCAGTCCTTGAGTAACTTATCGTTTTTCACTCCGCCCAGCACTGCCAGATCAATGGTATCCTGATCTTCCGCGCGCGACGCCAGCGCGGCGCTGAGAATGACTTGTTCAGCAGAAACAGCGTTGACGCTGAACGGATCACCCAGCGTTAGCTTGTTCTGGGTCAAGGTGCCGGTTTTGTCCGAGCACAGGATTTTCATGCCCGCCAATTCCTCAATAGCCGCCAGCCGGCTGACAATCGCCTCCTTTTTGGCCAGCAAGCGCGCACCGACCGCCATCGTGACCGACAGCACCGTGGGCATGGCCACGGGAATCGCGGCCACCGTCAGCACCAGCGCGAATTGCAGTGTGGTGAGCATCGGGTCACCACGGAACAACGCAACGGCCAATATCAACACCACCAGCGCCACGGCAAGAACAATCAAGTAATTGCCGATCTTCAACACTGCGCGTTGGAAATGACTGACGGTGTGCGCTTCCTGCACCAGTTGAGCGGTCTTACCAAAGTAGGTATTCTGGCCCGTGGCGTACACCAGCGCGTCGATTTCGCCTTGCCGGATAATTGATCCCGAATAAACCGCCTCGCCCTGTTTACGCGTGACAGGCAGCGACTCGCCGGTCAACGCGGATTGATCCACTTCCACCGGCTCACCCTCCAGCAAGCGCGCATCCGCCGGGGTGATGTCACCGAGACGCACCCGAATGACGTCGCCGGGCACCAGTTCACCTGCCGCCTGTGTGGTCCACTTTCCATCGCGCCGGACCCGGGACCTGATCGCCAGCTTGGCCTTCAGCGCGGCGATGGCGTTGCCGGCCTGATATTCTTCCCAGAATCCGACCACGGCATTGGCTAGCAGCAAAACAAGTATGATGAAAAAATCCGGCCAGTGCCGGACCACTGCCGACAAAATTACCGCCGCCTCGATCATCCACGGGATCGGACCCCAAAAATAGGAAATAAATTTGAGCAACAGATTGGTTTTCTGCTCGGATATCTCGTTGTATCCGTATTGCGCAAGCCGCCGTTTAGCCTCGACTTGACTGAGGCCATCCGGTGACGACTCCAACTTGGCCAGCAATTCCGGCATGGACATGGACTTTTGATCTTCCTCAGTTCCAGATTTCTTTAGGTCTGTTTGCATTGTGATTAGCCTTTACTAGTTGGATTTTTTTCGTCATTTCCACCCTGCGGCCGCCCGTAATAATCGAACAGCTGGCCGGCATAGTCGAGGCTCACGGGCTTCGATGAGTCATATTCAGGACTATTCCTGATGGATTCCCGCGAGAGATCCACAAACACTTTCGATTCGTCCCAGCTCATCCGCTCAATCCATCGCGGAGATACCAGAACCTTATTGCCCGGCCACCAGTTCCGTGTATTCACGACGATGAAACAAATGCCCCAGGTCTCGTCATCCACGATATAGTCCTGCACGTGCCCGATCCTGCCGTCGCTGGCCTGGATGTAGTAGCCGGTGACTTGATCCGTGCTGCGCAGGTGTGGATCGCCCGCGGGCTGGCCAGATGTTTTTTTCTTTTCTTTCGCACTCAATGGCAAATGGATATGGCGGGAACGCCGGATACCGGCGTATGAGCTCAATCCCCAATAGATCGGCCAGCCGTAATACTTAAACAACTCAATCTCGTGCTGTCGCGAGACTGGTTTCTCGGTATCAATGCTCGGGCTGTTTTGCACCTGTAATTTGGTCAGGTTCACGGGGAAAACGCGTGCTTCCCACTCAGGTCTGTTCAAGGCAACGGTTGAGATCAGAACCTGGTGTCCCGGACGCCATTCGACCGTGTTCATGACCATGTAACGGATGGTCCAGGTGTAGTCATCAAAATAAAACTGCTGCACCCTTCCAATGTCACCATCACGGGCATGGACTATGCAACCTACCAAGTCGCTTAGACTGCGATTCATAAATGACTTCTTTCTGCGTTGCCGTTGAAATGGTCCCGCGTAAACCTGCGCGGCAAGGCCAAGGCGCCGTTTGTATAAACGTTAGTGATGTTGGCGTATAACTTCAAGCGATTATTCCGCTTGGTTCAGTCAGCCGCCTATATCCATAAATAAGGGGCACTCATGACCACATCGGATAATTTGCGTGACATCGCCGGCAAAATTGACAGAATGCCTCAGGATACAGGGTGGATCGGATGTCACAGACCGCAGGACAAAAATTAACTCCCGGGGTAAAGCAAATATGAAAAACAAATGGGCAGTGAAATGGCTGGTGATCCTGATGACATGGTTCAGCCTCTCCGTACCTGCACTCAGCACGACATTCGTCCAAACCAATATGTTCATCCTGGATTCCGGGGAAACGCTGGATTCCGAGTTATGGTTGATGGCCAGTCAGATCACCCTGAACGGCAATGCCAAGGATGACCTGTTTCTTATGGCCGTGACAAGTTCCCTGTGGGATGACGATAATAAAGACGGCCTGGTGAAGCTGGCCGGGGAATATGACAACGATGTCTGGGCCATGGGCAACACCGTGGAATTAACCGGTAAGATTCAGGATCATGCCCGTTTTCTGGCCCGCACCATCACGATCAACGGTTCCATCGCGCATAGCTCGATCTTCATAGGCAATACGCTTCATTTAGCCCACTCAGCCGCTATTGCCGCTGATGCCTGGATGATGGGAGAAAACCTGATTATCGAGGGGGAGATCAAGGGCAATGTGAACCTCATGGGGAAAGAGGTCACCCTCTCGGGCACGTTTGGCCAGGATGTATTCGTGACAGCCCAGGACCTGGTCGTGTTGCCGGGCACAAAAATCAGGGGGAATCTGACCTACCGTTGTCCCAAGGAATTAGTTTTTGACCGACGGGTCGTCATTCAAGGACGTGTGATCCGGAAAATGATGCCGGAATCATCCTCAGGTAGAGCTTTGGAATCGTTCTTTTATCAAAGCTGGCTGTTTATGGGCGCCTTGATGGTAGCAATGATTTTTATCGCACTACTTCCCGCTTTCACGAACCGTGCCATCCGGGGTATCCGTTCTTCCCCGGGGAAATGCATGGTAACCGGGTTGATGGTGATGTGCCTGGTTCCTCTGGCGGTGTTTTTTGCCCTGCTTTCGATTATCGGGATTCCGTTGGGACTGCTCCTCATGGCGACGGCGGCTATCCTGGTCTATCTCAGCAAAATCGTGGTGGCCATGGCACTGGGAACATGGATTCTGCGGCGCCCGGAACCACATGGCTACACTCAGTATCTTCTGCCGCTGGTTAGCGGGCTTTTATTGGTTTATGCCGGCGTCAACAGCGGCATGTTCGGTCTGGTTGTCTGGCTGATTGTCACCACGACCGGGGCCGGCGCCTTGGTGCTGGCGTTATTACCCGCTAATACAGGTTCCGCAACATTGTTGAAACCGGATAATTCATTCGAAGGCTCGTGTAATCAGCGATAGACTCAAAGAAGACCGCTCTTTCGAGGCAATATCCCACTGCAGATACTCGGTCGCATCATCCGCCTCATCCTGGGAATGGATCGTCAGAGTGACTTCACATTCAAGCGGCGCCGTCGCCAAAATGTCCGCCGGGACATTACCCAGATAAACTTCGGTAAAAACCCGATCCCCTTCCCGTCGGACCTGCTGCATGGCGCGGGCGGCCTGTTCCATGGTCAGCGTGGTGACCTGGGTTTCCAAAACCACGGTCACCACAATAACCAGCACCAGCAATGCCACCAGGGCCTCGAGTAATGTGAATCCACTGTTCATTACAAATCTGAACTGGAAATATCCGCGGCATCGTTGACGCCGCCCACCTCGCCGTCACTGCCGTAACAAAGCACTTCATACGGCTCATTCTGACGGCCCGGCAATATATAGATATAGTCACGGTTCCAGGGGTCGCTGGGCACCTTGCGGCTATCCAGGTAGCCGTCTTCAGGATAGCGTTCAGGCACGGGAGCAATGCCGGGCTTGACGCATAATGCCTCCAAGCCCTGTTCCTGGGTCGGATAGCAATTTTGTTCCATCCGGTATAACTTCAGCGCGCTCTTGAAATTTTTGATCTGCAGTTTGGCGGCCGCCATTTTGGCTTCGCCGGGATGACGCAACACGCTTACCCCCACAATACCGGCCAAAATGGAAATAATCAGCACCACCACCAGTATCTCGATCAAGGTAAAGCCGTCACATTTTCGATACATATGTCGCCTGTCCTTTCCTGTCTTTGTGTCGCGGTTCCTGAAGCAAGCTATGCAATACCAGCGCCCTCTGATACCCATCAAAGCCGTGGTATAAGACCCAACAATATAAGCTTTGAACCTGACCTTAATATACAGTGTTATTCATGGATTGTCATGCCCGATATCACTGCACCCCGTAATGGCTCAGTTATGGGGAGGGGGGGTAGAACGACGACCAGAGGTCGCCGCTACAACGCGAACATGCGCGGTTGTGGATAAATTTGATGGCTGTAGCGGCGGACTCCGGCCGCCGTCCCCAAAATAACTGAGGCATTACCTGGGATTGGAAAAATTCGATCTCGCCAACCGGTCGCTGGATTAACCCGGCCCGGAACCGGCCTGGTGTCCCATCAGCTTGCGCAAATGCAGACGCCCCACCTCCGACCACCAGCCGTGCTCCAGGATATCGTTCAGATACTCCACGGACAGCATGCCCAGCTCGATATCACTCAACAGACAACAGAGCATGGTCTGGTCCAGTTCCAACCTGAATTTCCGGCCCAATTCACGCGCCGGGATATTCTGCTGGAGAATCGCCTGCATCTGGGCACGGCGATGCTGGATGGATTTTATCGCTTCGTCTTTGGTGAGCCGGGACATACACTCCTTCAGGACGGACTGGATTTATTCGCACACTCATGTATCCTGTAAATCATATTCCATTTCAATCATCAGGAGATTTAACAATGCAGATTACAGAAGGTCATGTCAATCGCGTTTTTGTCGTGCGTCTTGAAGAGGGCGAACAGCTTCCCCGGGCCGTCGAAACCGTTGCGAAAGAAAAATCAATTCATGCCGGCCTGGTTCTGCTCGTCGGCGGCGCGCGCGACGGCACCCTGGTCGTCGGTCCCGAAAAAACAATTCCCCAGCCCATTCCCATGACACGCGCCTTTACCGACGGCCATGAAATCCTCGGCATCGGTACGCTGTTTGACAGCGAGCAGGGGCCGGAACTGCACATGCACGCCGCCGTGGGACGCGGCGATACCGCGCGCACCGGATGCATTCGCGAGGGCCTGCACACCTATCTCATCGGCGAGATCATC
>CAYQNY010000065.1:0-15680 GCA_964418925.1 uncultured Verrucomicrobiota bacterium | reverse complement strand
GGGTGGGATACCTTTCGGCGATGATGTATGATCCCAAGCAGGATGTTTCGGTGATTGTCTATCTGACTATCGTGGATATGACGGCGGAAAAAAACTTCATTTTAGAAATGCAGGCGGGCTTGTATCAGTCCGCCTGGCGCGCCCGTGAAGCACTGGGCTATCCCGGCCGGCCCCCGGCGAAAAAAAAGAAATAAGAAAAGTCAGCAAACTACTGGAGGCGTATTCTCAGAGTATTCTGAATTCTGACTCCTGAATTCTGAATACCTGAGCAGTTACTTATCAAATAAGTTATAAGTTTATCCAATGGACCTTGATCCATTGACGGACTGAATTGATCAAATAGATGGCACGGGCGCGGCCAACATCCTGTTTGACGAGGGGCCGCTCGGTAATCATTCCGTGCGCGAGCAGGTGCCGACGATACGTGCCCCCCAGCAATCCTGAACTCACCGGCGGGGTCCATTGTTGACCGTCAATATCAAGCACGACGTTGGCGATGGTGCTCTCGGTAATTTCCCCGCGTGTATTCCACAGCAGGACATCCTCACAGTCGGGTCGTGATGCCAAGGCCCGCTGATACATGGCGCGAGACGTAGTCTTATGATAAAGCAAAATATTATTCGCATCCACCGGCTCCTTGGCAAAACCAACCCGCCGGCATGGCAACGGCGCCAGCGGTTCCTTTTGAATCTGAAATGTTCCGTCTTTTTGCAGGAGCAGGCGAATTTTCAATGGCGTAATGTTACCGGTCGGAATTATGGAGGTCAACCCACCCCCGGCCTCTCCAGGGATGGGAGTTCTATTTCCGTTCCCCTCCTGGGAGGGGTTAGGGGTGGGTGGCTTCAGGATAGGTGTGGGACAACGGTTCTTGTCGGTCTCAGAATCCGATTCCACGGCCTTGAGTAATCCTTTTTCAATGGCCTGCCGGTCACAGGCAAATCCAAAATACCCGGCGCTGGCGGCTAAGCGTTCCAGGTGTTCCGCGAGCAAAAAATAAGCGCCGTCAAACCGCAGGCTCTCAATTAATTCAAATTCCGGGTCCTGACGCGTCAACAACGCTGCTTTGATCAGGCATTCATCATATTCGTCTGTGGCCGATGAGCCCTGGGTAATACCGCTGCCGACATGATACACGGCCTGGTGCGTCCGGGAATCCACCATGACCGTCCGAATAGCCACGTTAAATTCAGCCTGCCCATCCGGGGCCCACCAGCCGATGGTTCCGCAATAAATTCCCCGCGGATATGGCTCCAGTTCCCGGATAATTTCCATGGTCCGAATCTTGGGCGCGCCGGTCACGGAGCCGGAGGGAAACAGGGCTTGGATAATTTCGGGGATTGTGGCCGACGTCCGGGACCGGATGGTGGACGTCATCTGCCAGACCGTCGGATAGGTTTCAACATCATAGAGGGAACGAACCTGGACCGAACCGGGTGCACTGACCCGGGTCATGTCATTGCGCAGCAGATCGACAATCATGACGTTTTCGGCGCGGTCTTTACCGCTGGCGGCCAGCGCTTGCGCCATTTGCCGATCTTCATCCGGCCAGCGGCCCCGCGGCCGGGTGCCTTTCATGGGCCGGGTTTCCAGAACATCACCGGTCCGTCGAAAGAACAATTCCGGGGATGTGGAGAGCAGGCGCAACCGGCCCAAGTCGATGAACGCGCAATAATCCGCCTGTTGCGCGGCGCAAAGTCGGCGAAACCAGCTTAATGTATCGCCCTGGAATTCCGCCTCTAAAGGAAACGTATAATTAACCTGGTAAGTATCGCCCGCCGCAATCAAATCCCGAATGCGCTGAATAATGTTTTGGTACGCTTCGGCGGATACCAACGGTGTCCAGGGACCGACCTTGAAGGTTTTGTCCATGCTCTTGGTATTCAAATCTAAAGATTCCATGGTTCGATACAGACCGAACCACAGGAGCGGCAGTGCCCCGGGAGCCTGGGTTGTCATGGCCGAATCGAAAGCCGCGGCCGCCTCATAAGTGATAAATCCGGCGGCATAACAACCCTGGGCCACGCCGGCGGCTACCCGTTGCAGACAGGGAACCACCTCCCCATGTGTTGAGGCCGTAATGATGTCAAGGGGAGCAGCAAACAGCAGTTCCCGGGAGCGTGATATAAATCGAATCGGTTCCATGGGCTTTAATCCGGCATTATTTTCAGGATGCAGGGTTCAGGACACCTCAAAATGATCATGGCGGCAAATTTTTAACCGGAGCAGTGCCCGGACCCGGCGCGGGGAAACGCGCGGTGCCGGTCTGTCGTTTATGTTTTTTTTTCGCGCGCGCCAGCATGGCTGCGGGACTGGCGCCGAAACGGCGGGTGAAGACGCGGCTGAAATATAACGGATCGTGGAAGCCTGCCGCCTGGGCGACTTGTTTCACCAGCATGTTACCACCGGCCAGCAGGTTACGGGCTTGGCGTAATCGGATTTCATTGATGTAGCGGTGGAGCGGCATCCGCTCGGCCTGGCGGAAAATCGCGTTCAGATGTCCCGGTGAGTAGTGAATAATGCCGGCTATTTTTTTTAATGAAATATTTTCCCAGTAATATTGGACGACATAGTTTTTCACTTGTTCGATGATCTGCTCGTGATAATCGGCGGCGCCGCACTGCGCGTCGGGATGCGCCGTGAGAGAATAATGCACGCATTCCATCAATAAATAATGAAACTTAGCGTGTAAATGCCGGTCATGGCTGAAACGTTGTTCCCGCGACGTTTGCCATAGTTGCGCGCACATCGGCGGCGTGATGGCCATGCGTTTGGTAGAGGTGGAATACCCGATCAGCGGGTCATACGCCGTTATATGAAAAAACAGCGCCGTCGGAAAGACCGTGGCCCACAACATGCGATAGGATGCTTCCGCCGCGGCAAAGTGTTCGCCGTGCATGACGCCGGGGATGAAAACCTGAACATGGCGCGGCTGACAGCTCACCCACCGTGCGTTAATGCCCAGCGCCAGCCGGCCCGTCAGCAGGCATATCATTTCAAGCTGGTTATGCGCGTGCGGCTTGTAAAATAACTTTGTCAGCTTCAGCGCGGGCGCATCGCCCGCCGGTGTATCATCCCGGGTATAAAACCTGATGCCGTTTTCAGACAACGCCGTCAGGAATTGGGATAGGTCTTTATTGTTCATGCCGTCTGCGTTTTGTCCATATAAGATGCATGTTTTATACATGTGTTTATCGTTGTTGGCAAGAGTGTTTGCCATTTATGCTGGCGGCGAACTGGAAAATTATATTGATAACGTGTATATGAGTAATTCGGTTGTTGATAATACAGACTTCTGCGAAATGCGCCGCGTGGGGCTTGCCACGCATCCGGCGTGGTCACGCGGCCTACAAATTCCTTGTTTTTTGTAGGCCCACTCACCGAGTGGGCGCGATTTTAGACCATTTCGCAGAACTCTAGTTAATAACAGTAAACGGAGGATGCCTGCCATGCAGAAAGAAAAACGTCCGACTTATCATAAGTATTCCATGGACGAACTCATGGAAGTGATTGATGTCTTCAATGTCAGTCAGACGGCTCAGGCCCGTATCCGATCGGTGCTGGCAGCCGAGGCCCAGGTACCGGATGCCGGTAATTTTTTCCGGTATTACAATACGCGCAGCAAGACCGAGTTGTTTGAAAAGGAATGCGCGGCGAAAATGGGAAGTGAATTTTGCCTGGCGGTCAATTCCGGCACCAGCGCGCTGATTGCCGCGCTGGCGGCCGGCGGCGTGGGACCGGGCGATGAGGTCATTGTGCCGGCCTACACGTTTTTCGCCAGCGTGTCGGCGATTGTAGTGGCGCGGGCGATACCGGTGATCACGGAAATCAACGCTTCACTGACGTTGGATCCGGATGCGGTGGCGCGTAATATCACCCCGCGCACGAAGGCCATCATACCGGTACACATGATCGGCTATCAGGCGGACATGGAAAAGATATGCGCGCTGGCTGAAAAACACAACCTGCTGGTCATTGAAGACGTCGCGCAAGCATGCGGCGGAAAATATCATGGCCGCTACCTGGGAACCTGGGGAAATTGCGGTTGTTTTAGTTTGGACGCCTATAAAGTTATCGGTTCCGGCGAGGGTGGCGCCATCATTACCGATAATGAATGGTTGTACACCCGGGCGCAGAGTTATCATGACACGGCGGCCTGTTGGCGCCCCGACCGCTATGCGCGGGAACGCCGGGCAGGTGAGTTATTCTGCGGTGAAAATTACCGTATGTCCGAGCTTAATGCCGCGGTGGCGTTGGCCCAACTGCGCAAATTGGATCAGATTAATGACAATACCCGCAAAATTCATGACCAGTTGCGCCATGAGATTAAACTGCCGGCCGCCGCCAAGTGGGTGGCGGCCAATGATCCGGCCGGCGTTTGCGGTTATACCTTGCCGATGCTTTTTGAAACTTCCGCGCAGGCGGTGCGGGCCATATCCGCTGACATCGGTATTGGCGGTTTGGCCGCCCAGACAACCCGCGGCGCCCGGGACTGGCATGTTTACTGGAACTGGGAACACATCCTGGAGCAGAAAACCGTGACGGCGGAAGGCTGTCCGTTCAAATGCCCGCACGTCAAACAACTGCCGGCCTATTCCGTTGATATGTGTCCGCGCACCAGGGATATTATGATGCGCGTCGGCATGATCAACATCTCGCCCGCGGATACCGCTGCATGGGCCGCCGATTTCGCGCGCAAGCTGAATACGGAGTTTAAAAAACTTTTTTAATGGAGGATTTGATGATCAAAATTAATCCGCTGGTTGATCTGTTCTTCAAGGATATGCCGTGGGAGCGGCGCGTGGCTGAAATCGCCGCCTGCGGTTGCCGTTATATGGAAACCTGGCAGGGCGCGGAAGCATCAGTATTGCGTCGTCTGCATGACGCCGGGCGTGACTGCGGAATGGAACTGGTCAGCATCGTCATGAATTTTGCCGATGCCGCTGATGTGGCGCCGGTCCGCCGGGAAAACCTTCCGCGGTTTTTAGAGCAGATGGATCGTTACGCGGATAATGCCCTGGCGGCCGGTTGCCGTCAGGGTATTGTCACCGCCGGTCAGATTATCGCCGGCCGCGGATACCAGGCGCAACGCCGGGCGCTGGTGGCGGCACTGCGCGCGGCCGGGGAACAGGCGGCGGCCAAAGATTTTCAATTGAACCTGGAACCGCTGAATACGGAAGTGGATCATCCCGGTTACTTTCTGGATTGCCCGCGGGAGGGGGTGGCGATTATCAAAGAAGTAGGTTTGTCCAACGTCCGGCTGCTCTATGATATTTATCACATGACGATTATGACCGGCAATCAGACGGTTTTCCTGGAAAACAACATCACCTGGATCGGGCATTTCCATATTGCCGGTGTGCCGGGACGGCATGAGCCGTTTAATGGTGAGACTAATTATCCCTTGCTCCTACAAAAAATAGCCGCATCCGGTTATACAGGTTATATCGGCCTGGAATACATGCCGGCATTACCGTGTCCGGAAACCCTGATCAAGACGCTGGCATATTTACATCAGGAGAAGACTTAAATATTCAACTTTAAAGCGTGATGGATGCCCAATAAATTTTCGGCAAAAGTTTGACAACATATTGATAGTGAATATATTAAAATTACAGGTAATGGTAAATCACGTCAAGGATTCAGGTAATATTTATGAATAAAACACTGCTTTTTAATATTAATGGTTCTATCGGCCGGGGGGCTTATGAAAAGCCTGATTTCCCGGCCGCGATAGATTTCATCCGCCACCTGGATTATCTGGAAATAGACCGGTCGCTGGTTTGGCATGTTGAAGCCCGGGACTTGAATCCAACTTGGGGCAACCGCCGGTTACTGCAAGAAATTGAGGCCGGCGGTTATGGCGCCAGACTGATTCCGGCATTTGTCATTACCCCCGCCTGTTATTATGCGCATGGAACCATGGCGTTCCTGAAAGAAAATATGGCGTCCGGCAAAATTCGCGCGTTGCGAATTATTCCGGATGTTGCCCGGTTCCAGATCCGCGAAATTGAACGGGTATTGGCTGAACTGGCCGCGCTTGAACCCATCGTGCTGTGGGATTGCCGTACGTTTACCGATGAGTTTTATATCCGGGATTTTGAATATCTGGCCGCAAAATTTCCGCAAGTCAGTTATATCATGACTCAAAAGATGTGGCCGGGATTCGGCAGTGTACTGGACCTGATGTGGCGCCGGCCCAATATTTATGTGGATATATCCTGGCTGCATATGCGCGACACCATTGAGCTCCTGAGGGATAACTTCGGAGCCGAGCGCGTGCTTTTCGGCATTGGTTATAAGGGCCATTACGGCGCCGCGGTGGCCGCCCTCGCGCATGCTCAAATTAAGCCGGAACAGAGGGAGCTTATTGCCCATGGTAATATTGAACGACTGCTTAAGCTTAAACCGTTGGTCCGCAAACTTGCCGCTCCTTCCAAGATGCTGGCAGACAAGAGCTTATGGAAGCAATTTCGTTCCGGACATCCGGTTAGCGGGGTAAAGATCATTGACGCTCATACACATACCGGACCACATACGCGGGGCTGGTTTATCAGGGAAAACGATCTGGATGAGTATATTCAGGCGCTAATCCGGCAGATGGACCGGCTCGGCGTTCAGAAGTTGATTATCTGTCCTGAGCATGCGCTCTTTGGCGAGACGCTGACAGGCAATCGTGCTTTTGCCAAGGCCATGCAAAAATACCGCGCTCGTTTTGCCGGATATCTGATCTTCAACCCGCTTTATGGGGATGCCATGATCGCGGAACTTGATAATTTATTCGCTGACGGCTTTTTCGTCGGCTTTAAAATACTTCCATCTTACTGGAAATTCCCCGTAACGCATGCCGGTTATATTGCGATGTGGCAATATGCCGATCAATACAAATTACCGATTCTTATTCATACCTGGGATGATGCCTACAATTCACCGGCAATGCTCACGGATATAGCGCAGGCCTATCCCGGCGCAACGTTTCTGTTGGGTCATTCCGGAGGGGGCACCCGCGGCCGGAATGAAGCCGAAGAATTGGCTTTGGCAAACCCCAATGTCATGCTGGAATTCTGCGGCAGTTTTACCACCCCCAGATTATTTGAAGACAGCTTGCAAGCAGTTGGAGCAAGCCGGGTTATCTTCGGTTCCGATACCGGGGCTCACTGTGAAGCCTGGGAACTGGGCCGGTTCCTTTCCATGCCGTTACCCGACAAGGAACTTATCCCGGCCCTGGGCGCGAATATAGAACACATTCTTGCAAAATCAAAACCAGCGCTCAAAAAATGAAAATTTTAAAACTGGCTGATACTGCCGGAGAGTTTTTCCCGCCAGGCATCCAACGGTTGGATTATGCCAGCGGCTATGACGGATTTCAGGATTGGGCGCTGTTACTGCCCGGCAAAAACAGTCGGTTATGGATTATAGTTATGCACGGTCACGGTGCCCAAGGCGACCAGCTCTATATGCGCCAGGACCTGCGGGAAAAATGGCTGCCGTTTTTTTTACAGTCGGGGGCCGGCCTGTTAACTGCCAATTTACGCGGCAACAGTTGGATGGGGCCGGACGCGGTAAAAGATATGCATGCCTTGGTTGGTTTGCTCCGGACTGAATACAAAATGCAAAAATCAATCTTCTGTTCCGGATCAATGGGCGGAACCGGCAACCTCATTTACGGCATTCTTTATCCCGAGGATATCAACGGCATTATCGCCCGCGGCGCTGCTTCCGATTTAACGACTTATTATCGGTGGTGCCGGCAACAGGCGCAACCGAGTCTTCAGGAAATCGCCCAAGCGATTGAAAATGCATATGGCGGCGCTCCGGATAAAATTCCGGATATCTACCGCCGGCATTCCGCTTTGCTTAATGCGGAAAAGCTGGTCATGCCGGTTTTCCTTTCTCACGGCGGTGCCGACAAGATTATTCCGGTTGAACAATCACGGGCCTTGGCCGCTAGACGGCAGGATAATAAACAATTTTTTTACCACGAAATTCCCGGTGGCAATCATGACGCGCCGATTGATGAAACTGAGGATTTTAACCGGATGCTTCAAATTATTGGCATTGATTAAGGAAAAAATATAATGAAAATAGCCGTCATCTGGAATGCATGTCCGGTTCAAGGTAAAATATACGTAGTTAACGGGAAACTTAAAAATTTAACGGCTGGCGCGGACGGTTCGGTCAAGGGCGCTGAATTTGATCTTCCGCAGGGCGGCCGGCTTGAGATTGAATTGACCGAGTTTACGTTAAAGCCGGGCGCCTTTCCCACCATCATTAATGTCGCCGCGCAATCCAACCCGTTTGCCTTCAACTTAAGGGACGTTAGTTCCGCCGCCCCCATCTTCATTCCGGAATTCATGGCGGCGGTCATTCCCGCTGAAGATCAAAGAAGTTATACCGCGGTGGCTGATGCTGTAGCCAAGAAAAATTTAATATCCGATTTTGACAGGTTTAATGCTGAGCCTGAAGAAACTTATCAAAATGCCGCCCAATATAACCACAACCAATACTGTCCCACCTGGCTGGGGCTTGGACGCGATATGCGCATGTTTCGGGTTGGATACCAGGTGGCTTGTCAGTATTGGGGCGTGATTCAGCCTTGTTATCATTCCACAATACAAAATATTCCTGGAGTGGAAAAATCCGAATATAAAATCCAATTTGAGATCGGGCAAGGGGCTTCATGCCGGCCATGTATTTCACGCCGGCTGGAGGCCGGGGTCCTGCCCATATTGCATGCCACCCAGGTTGAACAGGATATTCATTATAACATCACGGTCTTTGCCACGTTGGAAAAAGAGTGCCTGCGGAATGATAACGTTCGCGGTTCAGATTGGACGGCTTGCTATCCGAATACCGGCGGCAATATGGCCACCCCGGCGGAACACGCAAAACTCGGAACAATACTTGAAAACGAAATGCGCCGGCGTGAACAGGAAGTTGTCTGCTGGCTGCGCGTTGAGGCCGTCAATACCGGGCGGGTTCCACGCTATGCGTGGTTTAAAGCCGCGCACGCAAACCCGGTCGGCGGCAAGAGCCCCCAGCATTCTTTCAACTCCGGATGTTCTGCTTTTGTCTCAGGCAATAAGATTTACGCGGTCAACCGGCTTGACGGTCAGCCGATGCCGGATGAGGAAATGGCAGTGCTGATTCAGCCTGGAGAAAAATCCGTCTTTGAATTGCTCGTTCCACATTCCCCCCTTGCTCCTGACCGGGCCGATGCCTTGCTGAAATTACAATACGCAGAACATCTGGATGCTTGCCGAATATTCTGGCAGAACAAACTTGCTTCAGCCGCCAGGATCTCGATTCCGGAAAAAACGATTGACGAAAGCGTGCAAGCCGGCCTGTTGCATTGTGATCTGGTGACCCTGGGGATGGAGTCGGCCGGCCCCGCGTTGGCCACGATAGGCTGGTATGCGCCGATCGGCACTGAAAGCGCCCCGATCATCCAGTTCTATGATTCCATGGGCTGGCATAAACTGGCGGAACGCTGTATCCGGTTTTTTTTCGAGCGGCAGAAAGAAAACGGTTTTATCCAGAATTTTGGCGGTTACGAGAGCGAAACCGGACCGTTATTGTGGACCGTCGGCGAGCATTTCCGTTATACCAAAGATGTTGAGTGGCTCCAGCGTGTCTTACCGAATATTAAAAAAGCCGTTAATTACCTGCTCGAATGGCGTGAGAAAAACAAAAAGGAGGAGTACCGTCCGAAAGGCTTTTACGGCATGGTTGACGGCAAAGTCGCCGATCCGGAAGATTATTATCATTCGTTTTTCCTGAACGCTGGAACTTATATCGGTTTGAAACGAATTGCCGAGATAACGGCCGGCATTGATCCGGACTATTCCAACCGGCTAAAAAATGAATGTGAACAGTACCGGCAGGATATCCGGAACGGTTTTTATTTCGCACAGGCGAAAGCGCCGGTTATGCCGCTTGGCGACGGTTCCTGGGCGCCGTTAATGCCGCCCTGGGTTGAGTACACCGGGGGAATAAATTTATACGCTGCCGGCGGCAATTGTTTTACACATGGCGCTTTTGCCAGCCGGGGGTGCCTGATCGGGGCTTTATGGTTGATTGTGTCTGAAGTGATGGAGCCGGAAGAAATCGGTTCCCATTTTATGATTAAAACCAATCAATACCCGGTTACCCTGGAGAATGCCGCGCTTAGCCAGCCGTATTACTGCCGCCACGATTACGCGCATATCAGGCGTGGTGAAGTGAAAGCCTTCCTGAAGACCTATTACAATCAGTTGACCGCGCTTCATGATCGCGAAACTTATAGTTTCTGGGAACATTATTTCCATGCCAGCGAGCACAAAACTCATGAGGAGGCATGGTTCCTCATGCAGACCAGGTGGATGCTTTATCTGGAGGATGGACGGCGATTGAAGCTAATGTCCGGTATTCCGCGGGCCTGGCTGGCGGATGGAAGCGTTATCCGCTTGGAAAACGTCAAGAGTTATTTTGGTCCGCTTAATGTTGAAGTAAATTCCAATCTGGCGGGCAATGAGATTACCGCGTTGGTGGAATGCCGGGCGCCGCAAAAACCGGATTCTGTTCTGGTTCGTTTGCCGCACCCGGAAGGAAGACGAGCGCGGTCTACGGAAGGGGGAAAATATTATCCGGAACAGGAAGCGGTTCTTATTGAACGCTTTTCCGGCCAGAGCAAAGTACGGATTTGTTTTTAACAATGCTTGCCGTATATATTACACAAAAAAGTCGGAACTGAACTTTTCGAGGAAACCATGTTTTTCCTCGGCATTACGGGCTTTTTTTACTGAAAATTAACCTTATGGGAGGACACAATGAATAATTCTGATGTTTTCCGTTTCCGAACAATGAATGCCAGGCGTCTTTTTGTGATGCTGGTCGTCCTGCTCTGGTTCGGCGCGGCCACGCAGATTCAATGGGCGGTGTACGCGGCAAGCGCCGGCGATACGGTATCGGTCAGCAACGTAACTTACAATCTGCCCGACCGCGGGCTCCTCGCACACCGCGGCGCAATGTATACCCACCCCGAGAACACACTGGCTGCATTACGGGAGGCCATACGTCTTGGCGTCCAGGCGATCGAGTTCGATGTTCGATTCACCAGAGACAAAAAAATCATCCTCATGCACGACCCGACGGTGGACCGAACGACGGATGGAAGAGGGAAGGTCTCAGATTTGACACTGGCCCAGATCAAACAGCTTGATGCTGGGAGCTGGAAATCCCCACAGTTCAAGGGCGAACGTGTGCCGACACTGACCGAAGCCATGGCAATAATGCCTTACAATGCCTGGATCTTCGTGGACGCCAATACTGGCGGAGGAGGTGCGGAACTAGGCAGGCAGATTACGCAGTTCTTGATCAAGCATGACCGCGCGCATCAGGTGATCATGTTAGGTCGGCCTCCCACCATCCGGGCTGCTAAGAAGATATGTCCTGAGATTTTGATCAACAACCTGTTTCGTCAGGACAACGGATGGAAATACGTTGATTCTACTATCGCCATGAAGGCTGATTTTCTTCACTTTCTGGGCCCCATTGTCCCGGAATTTCATGCCTACACGCAGAAGCTGAAGAACAACGGCGTGCGATACAACTATACCGGCGCCGGCTTCCAAGGGGTCGAATCAGCCGAGGAATTGCGCGCCCTGTTCTCCATGGGCTTCTCATTCATCCTGGTGGACGAGATCGTCCCGATGCGGGAGGCGGCCAGGGAACTGGGTATACAACCGGTTAAACCGGTGTTCTCCAAGTTGAAGGAATAGACCCGTAGACAAGCTCTTCCTGAGATTGCCCCGGTTTGACGGCCACCATAAAGAGAGAAAACTATGAAGAGAAGATATATCGTGTCGTTTTTCATTCCGGTTTTTGCATTGCTGGTGAGTCTCGCGGTTCCCGGACGGGGCGAAACCCCGAAGGTCGGCCTTGTCGTGAACGGCAGTTTTAACGACCGCGGCGGCGTCCATAACGTGGATGAACTGCGAAAAGCCAGCTGGAAGTGTCCGGATGCCGCGGACTGGCCGCGGCGGTGAGGCGTGTTCCGCATGACGTGCTCAAGATAGACTGGGGTCAGGTTGTTGGCATGGCACGTCATTTGCGAGTGGAGTTTCCTGGGGCGAGATACCATGTCACGGTCCGTATGCGGGCGGGATACCCTATTTCGCCCGCCCCATTTGTCAGGGTTAATTACGAAATTGCAAATTTATTGGTTGGCGGCTCCGGTCCGGGTTGCGGATTTAACACCCATCTGACTCCACCGACAAAAAGTTTTTTAAAAACCTTATTTTCACACGCGGAGGGGTTATGCCCCAGGGCAATATAAAAGACTTTCCCGTCTCCCCACGGCTTGGTCCACACCACCGGCCACTGCCGGCCACGGAAAATCGTCGATGCTAAAACCGTTACCCGGGAATCATAATCCAGCAGGTACTGTTCGTCCTCCACTTCGAATTCAAATACCGGCCACTTTTCCCAGAACTCAACTGCATACCCCCGGATGTGTTTAACCGCGGGGTGATGCTCATCATTGAGCCCGATAATATATTTCCGCGAAAATGGATGCGCTTTGAATACTCCACCCAGCATCGCCAGGTATTCCGGGGAGTTCTTAAAAGAGTCGGCCGCGCCGTGGATGCCGACAACTCCGCCACCGGCAGCACACCATTCGACCAGACCGCGTTTCTGTTCAGTATTCAGCTGACCACCGGTATGATAGATCACCACCGCATCGTATTGCTTGATCCGTTTGGCAGTGAAGACAGCATAATCTTCGGCAACATAATCATATTTTATGGTTTTAATTGTTTCCAGATAACCTTCCAGAATAGGACAGCAACTCTTGAAATCATGGCAACCGCCACCACCAAATAATAATACGTTTTTTAGTTTTTTAGTTGCAGGCATTGTTCATTCTCCTTTTCTTCAGGTATTAATTATTCGAAGTTGGAACGGTCCGGTTTTCTTTAGCCGATTGTTCAATCAGTTCAATGCAACGAATCGCATTCCGGGCTTCTTCGGGTTGCACCAGTAACGGCGCCCCGTTGGCCAGACTCTCGTAAAGGTAATCGTAATATTCCTTCTGCTTGATCTCCAGATAGTCTGGAACGGCATATTCCGGTTTGGCCTTATCAAAATTCTGAGTGGCATTCATCATGTCATTGGGACATTCAATTGTCCGCTGGGTAAAGGCTCCCCTGGTTCCCGCGGCATAAAATCTGGTCGCAGCGTCGGTTCCGTTGAGCAGGTATTCCGTAGTGCGCGGAATCATTGACAACCTGACCAGTGGGTATTTTTCAAATCTAAGGACGGCTTCCACAAAACCGCTGTCGGCCACACCGCCGGCAGGATTACAGAAAACCGCCGAAACTTCCTTCAGGGGACTGGCATTGAGCAATAGCGACTGATCCACCAGGTGAACGCCCCAATCGACAAAATCTCCACCGCCATAACCGCCACCGCCAACCCGGTTGACAATCAGCACTGGATCACCGATCTTGCCTTGCCGGATAATATCCTGCAAAGCGAGAAAATCCAGATCCAACCTGCGATTGTGATGAATAGTGAAAACCAGGTTCCTGCTTCTGGCAAGCGCGATCAATTCATTGCATTCTCCGGCGGTTGAGGCCATAGGCTTTTCCAGGACCACATGTTTATTTGCTTCCAGGGCCTGCTTAGCCGTCGGGTAATGAGTGGTCAAGGGCTTAGTGGCAATCACTACTAAATCGATGTTATCATCCGCCAGCATTTCTTCATAAGCAGTGTAGGCCTGATACTTGTCCTCGGCCAGTTTTCTGGCATTTTCTGCAACCACATCGTAGAACCCGATAACCTGGTAGCGGTCACCGCGACTTTCGAGCGATGGTAAATGATTTCCTCTGACAATTCCTCCCGCTCCACAAAATCCGACCTTGAATATTTTTGACATCTTTATTCCTTTGTCTTTTAGTTAAAATTCCTTTGGTTGATTATACGCATATTCTACCAACCAGGGCCATGTGACTGAGCAGGAGCGTAGGCATATTTACAAATGGTGTCAAGAGAGCTAGCCTGCATTATTCATGCAAACCATATTTGCATTCATAAGCATTTCAGGTGACCTATTTATGAAGAACTGAAATCTTCATGAATAGGTCAGGCTAGGCGCCTTTGACTAGACCCCATCCGAAAAGAATATCCAATATCCAACACTCAATTTCCAATATCCAAGGATAAGACTTCGCCGAAAAGGCGCGCAGAAGGAGTGTATTGTCTCGTGCCGCTGATGCCGGCGCTCCGATCTTAGGTTGGATATTCCTTGTTGGACATTGGATATTGAAAATTCATGAGTGAAAATACCTTTGCGAACAGGCTCTGACTAGTATCCAGGCGTGCGACCCTTCCCGGAGGATCCTGACAAAGAAAATATTTGTAGCTTTTTAAGCCGAAAACGTATAGAAAAGTTGAGGTTTTTATTTGATTGGAAAAGAAGAATCTGTTTTTTTGTCCGTACACATGAACCTGGCACCCTATATTTCCATTATCCGGCCGAATCACTGGTTTAAAAATATATTTATACTTCCCGGTATCCTGATCGCGCTGTTTTTTAACCGCCAATTGTTTGGATGGGCGGTCGCCATGGATGTTGTGCTGGGATTGATCTGCGCCTGTTTGATTGCTTCCAGCAATTATGTATTAAACGAAATTCTTGACGCCGCCTCTGACCGGCATCATCCGGAAAAGAGCCGGCGTCCGATTCCTTCCGGGCACATCAATATCGCGGTGGCTTATGGGCTCTGGGCGGCGCTGGCTGTGGTGGGCATTGGCGGCGCGTTCCTGATCAACCGGGCATTCGGGTTTTCCGGGCTGCTTCTGTGGTTCATGGGCCTTTTGTACAACACTCCGCCCATCCGCCTGAAAGACTTGCCCTACGCCGATACACTGAGTGAGTCGGTTAACAATCCCATCCGGCTGGCAATGGGCTGGTATGCCACGGGGCTGGTCGCGCCGCCGCCGCTTTCCATGATCATGGCCTACTGGATGTTCGGTGCCTTCCTGATGGCAGTCAAGCGTTTTGCGGAATATCGGCAGATCGCGCCTGCCGGTATTGCGGCGAATTACCGCAAATCATTCGCCTATTATAATGAGGAAAAACTGCTGGTTTTCATCCTGTTCTGCGCAGCATTTTTCGGCATGATGTCCGGCGTGTTTATCGCCCGCTACCGCCTGGAACTGGTCCTGGCAACGCCGCTGGTGGTCTATGCCATGGCCTACTATCTTCATCTCGGGTTCAAGCCGAACAGTCCCACGCAATATCCGGAAAGGCTGTTTCGACAAAAAAAGCTGGTTTGGCTGCTGCTATTGGCCTTTGGCGCCTGTGCCATACTGTTATTCCTTGATATTCCCGGCTTCAAGTATGCGCTGATTCCCCGAATCGTTCCGCCGGGTTAACGGTCCGGACCGAACATACGAATTTCCGCCAAGGCCCACCACCAGCGTGTCGGCGGACCGTCAGGTTTCAGGGTGACTTTTACCCAACGGGCTTTCACGGGCGGAAAGGCCGCGTTATAGTGGTCGCCTTGGACAAAAAACCACGGCTGGTTGCCTTCCCAGAACAGGTTGATCCCTACGTCGCCGATTGCCCCAATGTATGTCCAGCGGCGTCCATCGAGCGACGTCTCAAGCTGATATCCCCGGGGGTAGTCCGTGACATT
>CAYQNY010000064.1:0-15832 GCA_964418925.1 uncultured Verrucomicrobiota bacterium | reverse complement strand
CAACCCCGGCTGCGCCGCGCAGGCGGCCTTCAATAATTGCATTGTTCAAAGGACGATAAGTGCTGCGGTATTTACCTCCAAGTATATGGAATATATTTTCAGTGGTAAACCCGCCGATGGCTTTTTCTTTTTCTTTTGGAATGAAGATTTTTTTACCCCTGTTGGGGAAGTTGTCAATAGCCGTCTTGATAATTTTGCGAGCAGTTTCCACTGCCTTATCCTCATGAAATTCGATGTGCTCGACTCCTTCCATCTTGCACTTAGGCGAGGTGGTTATCAGCTTGGTATGGAAACAATTACAAAGGGAGCTCAAAGCTGGCATAATGCATTGTACGTCTACGATCATGGCATCTACGGCACCTGTGATTACTGCCAGTTCCTGCTGCAGGAAGTTCCCGGCTACGGCGATTCCGTGACGCATGAGTATTTCATTACCGGTACAGCACATTCCGGCAAGGTTGATTCCTTTAGCTCCTTTATCCTTAGCCATCTTGATCAGTTCCTTTTCTTGAGAAACTGAAACGATAATATCGGATAAAGTCGGCTCGTGCCCGTGGACAATGATATTGACCTGGTCTTTGTCCAGCACACCGAGGTTCGCGCTGAAGCGAATCGGCTCCGGCCCCTGAAACAGGATATCAGAAAGCTCCGTGGCAATAAGTGAACCGCCCCACCCATCGGACAAGCTTGTCCGTATTGCGTGTTTCATGAGGTTCCTGTAGTCAACATCGACCCCCATATGTGTTCTGTGCATTACCTCGACAATTTCGCGGTCAATGGACCGTGGCATTACCCCCGCACGTTTCCAGGTCTCTACTCTCGCAGGTGGGGCGTAAGCTGTCGCGCTTATAAGAGTACCTTCCTGTTTACCGAATTCATTCATTATCACTTCAGATAATTCGGCTGCGATTTGCTTCACGTCTTTGTTTTTTGTCTCCACTCCAAAGCGCTCAGCCACATCCTTCAGCTTTTGCTCGTCCTTGACGGTATAGTCCTGGCTCTTGCTGTTCGCAACCAGTTTGAGAGTATGCGCGATGTCACGCCCATGATCGGAGTGCGCCGCCGCGCCGGCCGCAACCATTCGAATGAGATTTCGAGCTGCAATTGTGTCGGCGTTCGCTCCGCAAATCCCGGTTTGCGGACCTTCGCCAAAAGGATCAATCCGGCACGGCCCCATGCTGCATATCCGGCAGCATATGCCCAGCTGGCCGAACCCGCATTGTGGCTGCATCTCTTCATACCTGTCCCATACGATCTTAATTTTTTCCGACTTAGCTCGTTCAACCATTTTGCGCGATGCTTCATCCACATATCTCAATTGCTTAGCCATTTCTTTTGCCTCCGTTTTCAATTCAGCGTAGTTTGTTTTCCCCATTGTGACAAAATTCTGACGATTTTACCCACCGCATTATCGACGGCGCGGCTTGTTCCATAAACAGACCGGCCTTCAAGCTCGGCTTGAACAAGTTGTTTATTATATGGAATAAATCCGGCGAAGTCAATTCCAGCAAGAGAATGTTTCAGCATGTTTTTGTCTTTTAATGACCGGATTTTATTCCCGACCGCGCAAACACGCTTGAGTTTCAAATCAAAAGCCATCTTTTTAATTCTTAATGCGGTTTCCACGCTCCTTTTACCCGGCTCAACTACAACCAGAAGCCGGTCAACCGCGCTTGTCGTTCCCCGTCCGAGATGCTCAACCCCGGCTTCCATATCAAGGACAAGGTCGGTATTATCGTCAAGGAGCAGGTAAGAAACAAGCGCGCGGACAAACGCGTTTTCAGGACAATAACATCCCGCTCCGCCTTTTTTAACAGCACCGGCCACCAGCACCTTAATGCCGCCAATATCTACCGCATATTTTGCCGGGATGTCATCAACCCGCGGGTTCATTTTGAACATCCCGCCGACTGTGCCGGGCTTTACTCCGGTTCTCTTTTCAATAAGGTCTTTAAGCTCAACCAGAGGTTTTACTCTTTCAGGATGCGGATATCCCAGGCACGCCAGAAGATTGGAGTCGGGATCAGCGTCTATCGCCACCACTCTGCGCCCCCCGACATTCAGTGAGTTGGCAATCAAGGCGCTGACCGTTGTTTTTCCCACCCCGCCTTTTCCGGTCACAGCGAACTTCATGTAACAGGCACCCCCTATCCTGGATTATTCATTTACCTGCCCGCAAGTCACAGGTCGTCACGTCGCCGCCTCTGGCGGCCACGCGAACCGCGTGGCAAGCAAGTTTACCACGCCTGAAGCGTGGTGGCCCCTTGGCGCTTTGCGCCGACGGGGCAAGTCACAGGTCGCAGGTCAAGACTTTTGACCACGCCTTTGGCGTGGCAAGCTTTTGACCTTTTTTTCATCCGACTTTCGACTTTGGACCTTCAACTTTCGTTTTGCTCTTGAAACTATTAAGTCATAAAAAACACTTGCCGTTTTTTTCAATATTCGATATTTTGCAAGACTAACTTTAAAGATGGAAACAAGCAAGATTTTTCGCAGAAGATATTTTGGATGCCCTGAATGGCGGGATGCTGCGTATCGGCATTAATGATTTTCAGGATGGCGCGCTTAATCTGACGGGCCTGGCATGGGTAAAATCCTGACCACTGGCCATCGTAAAAGCGTTGGAAATCGGGCGGTCAGATCAAAAATTGCTCCTGAAAAAAAATTCGTTAAATGTTTGACACTTTCTTTTCATGCTGTAGATTAGGGTAATTTTTTGTGTGAAAAGTCAGGAATCTTAGTGTGTATAAACTTGACCAGAACAGATTAAATGAGTTTATTCAGGGCCTTGGCCGCGGCCGTGAGGTTTTTGCGCTTGAGCAGGCCCGTTCGATAGACTCAGGACAAGCAGAAGAGCAATATCATCTTGTCCGGACAACTGAGTGGCGGTCGGACAAGCATACGCTCGGTGAGTACCGGCCAATTGAACCGCTCAAGTCGCTGGTTTTTCCACCCCGCGAATTTCTTGGTTCCCTTGCCAGTCCTTCCGAGACGCCTTCGATAAAGGAGCGTATTGTTATCGGGATAAAGAACTGTGATCTATCGGCTCTGAAGATCTATGATTATGTTTTCCGGGAATCGGAACCGGTTGATCCGTTTTATGTTGAGGCGCGGACGAAAACGATTCTTGTTTCATGTGATTGCACAAAGGCGCGTGATGTCTGTTTCTGTACTGCCGTGGATCACCAGCCGTATGCCAAAGAAGGCTTCGATATTAACATGTCGCCCACTTCAAAGGGGTTTGTGATTGAGGCGGGCAGTGAGCGTGGCGAGAAGCTCCTGAAGAATGTCGAGCAGGTCCTTGAGCCGGCGGATGAATCGATAATTCAGGAGCGCGATAAAAACAGGGCTGAGTTGACTCAGCGTGTTCGCGATCAGGCCGCGGAAAAGGGATTGCAGCCTGGAGCTGATCTGAAGCAGGCGATTCAAAAAACATTGGAATCAGGACTGTGGGATGAATTTGCGAAGGATTGCGTTGAATGCGGCGCCTGCAATTTTGTGTGTTGCACGTGTCATTGTTTTCTGCTGGCAGACGGAACTTCGAAAAATAAAATGCCAGCCAGGGTAAAACAATGGGATGCATGTCTTTACCGCAATTTCGCGCGTGTAGCCGGCGGAGCGAATCCGCGCCAGCATCGTGCTGAGCGGCTGTATAACCGGTTTGACAAGAAATTCAATTTTTTCCACGAGGTTCTCGGCACATATGCATGCGAAGGTTGCGGGCGGTGTGTAGAGGCGTGCACCGGGAAGATAGATATACGGGAAGTTCTGAAAAGAATGGTTGATGGTTAATTTGTAAAGTTTTGGGGCATGAATAGAACGAGTCCATATATGCCGGTTCCAGCTAAGATCGAGGATGTTGTTGAGGAGACCTCCAACATTAAGACGTTTTTCGTCCGACCGGAAACGCCGATTCCGTTCAAAGCCGGCGAGTTTATTGAGCTGACAGTACCCGGTTTAGGTGAAGCGCCATTTACGCCGTCTTCATCACCGGCTGTAACCGAACGGTTGGAAATGACGATTATGCGTGTTGGTCTGGTCACGGAACGCCTGCATTCCATGTCTCCTGGCGATGAAGTTGCCATTCGCGGTCCGCTCGGACAACCGTATCCCTTAGAGAAGTTTTATGGGAAGGAAGTCCTTATTGTCGGCGGTGGTGTGGGTCTGGCGCCGCTGAGAGCGCTGCTATTCGCTCTTTTCGAAGAAGTGGATAAATACGCCCGGATTATTGTGAGGTATGGCGCGCGTACACCGAGTGACATCATTTATCGCAAGGCAGTAACGGAGGCCTGGGGCCGGGGCAATACATTAGATGTTGTGTTGACGGTGGACCATCGTGATGAGACCTGGACCGGCAATGAGGGCGTAGTAACAACAATTCTTGAAAAGGATAAACTCGCTTCTGATCCAGAAAATGGTGTTGCTGTCGTGTGTGGCCCGCCCATTATGATGAAGTTTGCCACGTTGAAGCTTCTGGACCTTGGGTATTCTCCAGAGAATGTTTATCTATCCATGGAAAAAAATATGAGCTGCGGTGTGGGCAAATGCGGCCATTGCCGGATTGGTCCATACTATGCCTGTAAGGATGGTCCGGTTTTCTCGTACGATAAGATACAATCGTTGCCAAAGATATGGGATTAGGTGGAATGGTTGATGGTCAATGGTGGATTGTAAATGGTTAATGGGAAAGAGTGATGGCTAAACGCTTATTCATAGACTTGAATAAATGTGACACGTGCGAGACGTGTACTGTTGATTGTTCCTATTTCTATCGGGCCAATATGAAGGACCATGGCATTCTTGCTCTGCGTGAGATGGCCACGTTTCTGCTCGTGTGCCGACGTTGCGAGGAACCGTCTTGTGTGGCCGCATGCAAGTTTGATGCATTGGAGCGTCAGGATAATGGTGTGCTGAAACGCTATAATATGCGCTGTGTCAGTTGCAAGTGCTGCAGTCATGCGTGTCCTTTTGGCACGATATATCCGGAAACTGTCCCTTTCTATAGCACGAACTGCGATTTCTGTGTTGTATCGTCAGACAGCGAACCTCCGTGTGTTGCCGGTTGTGAGAATAATGCGATTGAATACAAGGAAGTCCAGGAATCTGAAAAAGAAGGCATTTACCTGGTAAACGACAATTTAGCTGTGCGTACTACCAAGTGGGTTAAGGAGGATGTGTAGAGTGGCGGGGATGGTACATATGATACTACAGGCGCTGATTTTTCCCGGCCTGCTGTTCACAGCAGTCATGGGGCTTATTACCAGCTGGATTGACAGGATGGTTACAGCACGCGTACAGATGCGTGTTGGCCCCCCGTTTCTTCAGCCATTTTATGATATTATTAAACTGATGATCAAGGAAACATGTGTCCCGGCTGGAGCATCCAAATTGTTCTTTCTTTCAGCACCGCTTATCGGTTTGACCGGCGCCGCGTTGGCTTCCGTGATTATCTGGCGCGCACTGTTGCTTCCCGGTCTGGGGTTTGCCGGTGATATTATTGTGCTTCTTTACTTACTCACCATGCCGGCGCTTGCGGTCGTTCTAGGGTCTTTCGCATCGAAGAACCCCTTGGCGTCTCTGGGCGGAAGCCGGGAGATGAAACTCATACTTGCTTATGAACTTCCCTTTGTGCTCGCTGTTCTTGTGCCGGTTATCAGTACACATAGCATACGGCTTGACTCAATTCTCGCCGGCCCGGCGGCTGTCGGGTCCGTTTCCGGGGTATTTGCTCTTATTGCGGCGGTGCTGTGTATGCAGGCTAAGCTTACGCTCGTGCCGTTTGATGCGCCTGAGGCCGAGACGGAGTTGGCCGGCGGGGCGTATATTGAATATTCAGGTCCTCCACTTGCAATGTTCAAATTGACACGCGCTATGATGCTGTTTACGATGCCCATGTTTCTGGTGGCCGTGTTTTGCGGCGGAATAGTCTTCAGTGCGGGATGGCTGGCGGTTGTGCTTGGCGTTTTGAAATATGTGGCGCTCGTTGTGGTTATTGTGCTGATAAGGAACACGGCTCCCCGGATTCGTATTGACCACGCGGTAAAATTTTTCTGGGGACCCGTAACGGTTTTCGTACTTGTGGCCGTGATACTGGCTTTTATGGGGTGGTAAGAAAATGAGTTTTGCAGTTAATGCGTTAACAAAGTCGCTCTGGGTTTTTCACCTCGCAGGCAGCCCCTGCAACAACTGCGATATCGAAATTCTTGACGCGTTGACGCCGAAATATGACCTTGAACGGTTCGGAATCCTTCTTGTCGGCAGCGTGCGGCATGCCGATGCCATTCTTCTTTCGGGTGCTTTTAACAAGAAAGCAGTCATTAGGGCGAAACACGTGTACGACCAGGCTCCTAAGCCGGTAGTGGTTGTTGCGATCGGGGGATGCGCATGCACAGGTGGAATTTTCCGGGATGGTTACAATTTTGATCCGCCTATTGGAAAGTATATTCCGGTCGATGCGTATCTGCCGGGATGCCCGCCCAAGCCGGAAGCCATGATTTTGGCAATAGTGAAACTGATTGGGAAACTGAGGGGGAAGTGAATGGGATTGCCGATGTTTGACTTAGGATCTTAGAGACGGGCAAGGGCAAAGACAGGCATATCGGACCAAATTTGGTTCACCTCCCAGGAGGGGAACCGGAATGTGACGGAACATGACTAAAGAAAAAATACTTGCGGAGATAAAGGGCAAGCTTGGTGGCAAGATTGTGAATTTCCATGAGAAATCTCCGAGACGATACTACGTGGAAGTAAAACCGGACGATGTTCCTGAGGCTACCCGCCTGATTTTCAAAGATCTGGGCGCCCGATTCCAGATCGCGTCCGGAGTGGATACGCCCTCTGCAATTGAAATACTCTACCACTGGGCGTTTGATGCGCTTGACTTTGTTGTTACAATCGTGACCAAGCTGGACAGGGACAAGCCGGAAATCGAATCACTTACCGCAATTTGCACGGGTACTGAGTGGATCGAGCGGGAGATGTGGGAATTGCTGGGCATCACGTTCAGGAACCATCCGGATATGCGGCATTTGCTCCTGCTGGATGACTGGCCGGAGGGGAAGTATCCGCTGCGGCGGGATTATGTGAAGAATGGTTAATGGATAATGGTCAATGGTTAATGAGGAGTGCTGGATTATAAACCATGAAAGTTAGGGTTTCTACGAAAGATGGCTAAAACAACAATAATCCCAATTGGCCCCTATCATCCCCTCCAGGAAGAACCTGAGTTCTTTAAACTGCACGTGGAGGGTGAAAAAGTTGTCGGTCTTGACATCGAGCTCGGCTATAACCACAGGGGTATTGAGAAACTGTCGGAGTCGAAGACGTTTGAGCAATCCGTGTTCCTGGTGGAGCGCATTTGCGGTATTTGTTCAACTTCGCATCCCATTGCGTGTGTTCAGGCAATTGAAGACGCGGGTGACGTGGAAGTGCCGGAGCGCGCTCTGTATATAAGATCGGTGATCGGCGAGCTGGAGCGTATCCACTCGCACATGCTGTGGCTTGGCCTTGCCGGGCATTTCCTTGGATTTAACACAGTATGGATGTGGGTCTGGCGTTATCGTGAAGACGTGCTGAACATTTGTGAATTGATTACGGGCAACAGGAATCACTACGCGATGATGAAACCCGGCGGCGTGCGGAGAGATATCAAGGCTGAGGATATTCCTGCAATCCAGAAAATGCTGGATGGGCTCAAAGGACCGCTGGCTTTCTTCAGGGACGCCGTTGTTGATGATCCGGTGATTCACGCGCGCACTAAAGGTGTCGGGGTGCTTACGAAACAACAGTGTATTGATTATTGCGCGGTCGGCCCCACCACCCGCGCTTCAGGTGTTGCTATAGATGTCCGGCGTGACCATCCTCACGCAGCTTATGGTCTGGTTGACTGGAATGTTATTGTCACGGAAAACGGCGATGTTTTTGACAAAGTCGTTGTCCGGATACTGGAGATGTTTGAGTCCATTAAAATTACCGAACAGTGCCTGGAAAAACTGAAAACCGTGCCCGGCCCGATTGATTCAAACCCGAAGGAGATAAAGCCGGGTGACGGCATTGGGCATTACGAGGCGCCGCGCGGTGAGGTTTTCCATTACATCCGCAGTGACGGAGGTAACCGGCCGGCACGCCATAAGGTCAGGGCCCCGAGCTATATGAATGTTCCAACTGACCGTGAGGCTGTGCTGGGCGAGACAGTTTCTGACGCGACCATTATCCTGGCGGCGGTGGATCCGTGCTATTGCTGTACCGAGCGGATGGCGGCAATTGACGCGGGTACGGGGAAAAAGGTATTGTGCTCGGCAGACTTGATTCGTCTGTCTCAACAGAAGACAGAAAGATTGAAAAAGGAACTGGGGAAAGAAGGCCCGAAGCTGGAAATAGGAGATGGTTAATGGTTCACGGTTGATGCTAAAATGAGATGCATTTACCATTAATTGTTCAGAAAAAATGAATTTAATCTACGAACCAATAGTTATGCTGATAATATTTCCTCTGCTGGCGGGATTTATCTGCTTGTTTCTGCCGAAGCAGCTTGACCGTGTGCGGTCGTTGATAGCTGTAGTAAGCACGGCAATTACTATGCTTCTTGCTTGGCGTATCTTTATGGCAGCTCGCCAGCTTGCATTAACGGAATATCTTGTTTTCTGGGATGGTGGATGGCTCAATCTTTGTCTGGATCACCTCAGTTCTTTCGTGCTCCTGGGAATCGCGGTTTTTGGTTTTCTGATTGCCCTGTATTCAATTGGGTATATGAAGGGTAAGGAGAGACTACGCGAATATTACGCCTATCTGTTGTGGACAGTCGGGATTTCCTGCGGCGCGGTTCTCGCCAATGACCTTGTTCTGCTCCTGGTTTTATGGGGACTGCTTGGACTTACGCTGTATATGATGATCGGTATTGCGGGTCCGGACGCTTCAAGTGCCGCCAAAAAAAGCTTCATCATCATTGGCGGGTCTGACTGTTTGCTGCTGCTGGGCGTGGTGATAGTCTGGCTGTTGACGGGTACCACCCGGATTGATGGCATATCACTGCGATTCACGGGAGAGTTGACTTATGTGGCTTTCTTGTGTTTTGCTGTTGCCGCGTTTGCTAAGGCCGGTGCCATGCCATTTCATAGTTGGGTTCCGGATTGCGGCGAGAAAGCGCCTGCTTCTGTAACGGCTTTTCTGCCTGCGTCTCTGGATAAACTGCTTGGTATTTATCTGTTGGCCAGGGTCGCGACAAGCATGTTTAAAATGAACATTGCTATGAACACGTTGCTCATGGTTGTTGGCGCGGTGACTGTAATTTGCGCGGTGATGATGGCGCTTATTCAGCATGATTTGAAACGGCTGTTGTCGTATCACGCTGTCAGCCAGGTAGGCTACATGGTGCTTGGTATAGGCACCGGTACCCTGGTGGGTATTGCTGGCGGCTTGTTTCACATGTTAAATAATACGATATTCAAGTCCTCCCTCTTCCTGTGTGCTGGCGCTGTTGAGAAGAAAACGGGTACGACGAACATGGATAAGCTGGGTGGCCTGGCAAGGGTTATGCCGATAACTTTTGCTTCATGCTTCGTGGCAGCGCTGGCCATATCAGGCATACCGCCGTTGAACGGATTTGCATCTAAATGGATGATTTATCAGGGCATTGTGGAGTCAGGCAGGGGTGGCGGGCATCTATGGGTCATCTGGCTGGCAGTGGCAATGCTTGGTTCAGCTCTTACGCTGGCCAGCTTTGTGAAGGTGCTGCATGCGACTTTTCTGTGTAAGCCATCGGCAGAATTAAAGACCAAGAAGATCAGGGAAGTAGGCGCCTCCATGTGGCTGCCTATGGTCGGGCTGGCAATACTGTGTGTGTTATTCGGAGTTTTTGCGTATCAACTGCCTCTGAAAAACATGATTTTTCCGGCAGTTGGCGGGAGTGTCAAGTTCTTGGGCGCCTGGCAAGCGGGACTTGCTACAGTAATGCTTCTTGCCGGTTACGTTATTGGCCTGGTGATTTATTTTCTTACCACTGCCCGGAAGCCAAGGGAATGCGAGACGTATATTGGCGGTGAAATCATGACCGAAACCTGTATCAGCGGAGCGGCCATTAGTGGGTCCAGAAATGTGGAAGTTACGGGTGTTGATTTTTACCAGACTATAGAGGATATGATTCCATTTCGCGGGATTTATGCGGCGGCACGCAGGAAACTGTTCGACTTGTACGATGTCGGCACAGGCGTTATCTTCTATTTCGTGGAAGCATTGCGTAGCGCGCATACCGGCCGACTGCCGCTGTATCTGACGTGGTTTATTGCGGGATTTCTTGCGCTCTGGTGGATATTGACTTATGGGGCTAGATTGATATGAGCATTCTTGTCATATTATTGATTCTGATGATCGTTGGAGCCATTATCGCCATTGAGACGACCAACCTGTTGTCTTCCATTATATGCGTCGGTGCCGTTGGTTTTGTGCTTTCGATCGCTTTTCTGTTCCTGGGCGCGCCGGACATTGCGATAACCCAGATCGTGGTAGAGATTCTGTGTCTTATTATTCTTATTCGTGCCACTATCAGTCGTGATCTTACGGCAATTTCCGGGGAAAGGGATTTCGTTGGGTTGGTTGTGACTCTGGCGATGGTGATGGTGGTGGCGCTTATCGGGGTCAGGGTTTTTGCTGAATTCCCGGCGTTTGGTGTGCCGGTTATTGACCGGATAGCTGACGCGCCGTCGGTTACCTATCTGGCCGATAGCCTGGAAAAAACAGGTGCGGCCAATGTAGTCACCGGGGTTCTCCTCGACTTCAGGGCCTATGACACGCTTGGCGAGGCCACAGTTCTCTTCTGTGCTATTCTGGGAGCATTTGCTGTTCTGAGAAGAAGTGCCCGGAAACGGAGCGAGGAAGCGGATATGGAGCATGATGCGGTGTGAGGATGATGCGGTGTGAGGAGAGTAGAGATATGAAAAATGATTTTTTCTACTCGGGCAAGGAGGGCAGGATGAAAGAAGGCATGAGTCTGATTGTCAAAACAGTGACCAGCTGTCTTAAAGGGTTCATTTTCCTTTTTGGCATATATATTGTGCTCTATGGCCATTTGACGCCTGGCGGCGGGTTTGCCGGTGGGGTGATTATTGCTTGTGCGTTTGTTCTCCTGACGCTGGCCGAAGGGCAGAAAATAAGTTTCAAGAGTCTCAGCAAGACTGTGGCTTCGGAATTGGACAGTGTGGGCGCGTTGATTTTTCTCGGGGTGGCATTAATTGGCATGATAACTGCCGGAGTATTTTTCTATAATTTTTTTGAGACGGCCGAAACATCACGGTTTTGCCTCCTGAGTGCAGGCATTATACCCATATGTAATATTGGCATTGGCTTGAAAGTCGGGATGTCACTCTTCCTGGTATTCACGATTCTCGCAGCAGTTCATGTCGCAGTGAAGGATGGTAAGAGGGAAATAGTTCAGGACAGGAGTAAGTGAAATGATTTATTCACTGTGTTTTATTCTGATCGCCGTTGGATTGTACGGGGTAGTTGTGAAGAAAAATGTTGTGAAGATTGTGATCAGCGTGGCGATTATGGAGTATGGGATTAATCTCCTGCTCATCTTGATTGGTTACCGGCAGGGCGGATGCGCTCCAATTCTTGACAAGGGTATGGACCTGGCTGCATTTACGGCCAACAGTGTTGACCCGTTGCCGCAGGCACTGGTGCTGACTTCTATTGTTATCAGCCTGGGGGTGCTGGCGCTGCTGGTGTCTATTTGCATTCGGCTCTACGAACGTTATGGAACGTTCGATATCACTGAAATGAGAAAGCTGAGAGGGTAAAAGAAGGCTTAATAATCTATGGTCAATGGCTGATGAGGAATCTGTGAATTCCGCAGGCGAAGCCATCAACCATCCACCATTATAGAATAAAATGAACCTGATTCCATTATTTGTTGCGATTCCTCTGGGAGTGGCCTTTATTATTCCCATGGTTTCCAGGAAGCTTAAATGGGCGCCGGACCTGTTGGGAAATCTCACTCTGGCTTGTCTTACTGTCATGGCATTTATGACGATAGGCCAGACGGGCATCTATCACATGGGGGGATGGCAAACACCCCTGGGCATTGATCTTCGCCTTGACGGCCTGACCACGTTGATGTTGATTGCCATCAATGTGATTGGGCTTGCCGCAACCATTTTCTCTGTCCAATACATGACCCGTTACACGTCGAAACTTCGCTACTACAGTCTCTTCCTGTTTATGGTGGCGGGAATGAATGGCGTAGTGCTTACCGGCGATATGTTCAATCTTTATGTGTTTTTGGAAATTGCAGCGATTTCTTCGTACGCTCTGGTCGCGTTTGGTTGTGAACATGAGGAACTGGAGGCATCGTTCAAGTATGCAATTCTCGGTAGTGTGGCCTCGGGTTTTATCCTGATCGGTGTGGCTTTAATTTACGGTATCACCGGAACGCTGAATATGGCGCAGATGGCTGTGAAACTTTCTGCGGCCGGACCGAGTAAACCATTAATACTGGCCTTTGCCCTCTTCATATGCGGGTTTGGCCTGAAATCTGCTCTGGTGCCATTCCATGCGTGGCTGCCTGATGCCCACCCGTCTGCGCCTGCGCCGGTGTCCGCGATGCTGTCAGGTGTTGTAATCAAGGCGCTTGGAATCTATGTACTGGTTCGTTTGATATTCAATGTTTTCGGGGTTACAGAGAATTTCCTGATGATCCTTCGCTGGCTGGGATTACTCTCCATGGTTTTAGGTGTGTTTCTGGCAATTGGCCAGTGGGATATGAAGCGCCTGTTTGCATATCACAGCATCAGTCAGATCGGATACATAGTGATCGGCTTTGGCCTGGGAACACCGTTAGGGATTGTCGGTGCCCTTTTCCATATGCTAAATCACTCGGTGTTTAAATCGCTTCTCTTCCTTAATGCGGGTGCGGTTGAATACGCTACTGGCACGCGTGATCTCAAACGGCTCGGGGGGTTGAACAAGAGTATGCCGGTTACCGCTAACACGTCTCTGGTTGCGTCAATGTCAATCGCCGGTATTCCACCATTGAACGGTTTCTGGAGCAAGTTGATCATTGTGCTGGCATGTGCGGAGAGTGGACATTACTGGCTTGCTCTTGCTGCTGTGTTTGTGAGTCTGATGACCCTGGCTTCATTCCTGAAGGTACAGAAGTACGCGTTCTTTGAGTCTGCAAAGTCCACTCTGAAAAAGGTTGGGGAAGTGCCGATTTTAATGCGGATAGCTATGCTGATTCTTGCAGTGCTCTGTGTTGTGATGTCGTTCTTGGTCTTGACAGGATTGCGGACGCCGTTTTTGATTGACGCAGCGTCCAGGGTGCTGACAACCGGCGTATTCAACTTTCCATAGATGATGTGAAGCGATGAGAAAAATCACGATATTTATATTGTTGTTTGTCGTATGGATACTGTTTGTCTGGCCGCCGGAAATGCAGGATGTTGTTGCCGGATTGCTGGCGGCGCTGGTGGTGACACTCGTTATGCGGAGGGTGACGGAGTGTGAGTTTCGTTTATGGCTTAACCCTGTGCGTTATTTCTGGTTGGTTATCTACTTGGTAGTACTTGCGTACTACATTATCAAGGCTAATTTTGATGTCGCTTATCGGGTGTTGCATCCGGCAATGCCGATACATCCGGGAATCGTGAAAGTAAAGACCAGCTTAACAAGTTTGGCTGCTATTACAGTGCTGTCAAATTCAATAACACTTACCCCTGGCACATTGACCGTTAATGCCTTGGAAAACGGAGTTCTATATGTGCACTGGATCAATGTTAAATCAACGGATATTGATGAGGCAACAAAACAGATTGTCAGCCACTTCGAGTGGTTCTTAAAGCGGATATTTGAGTAATGGGAAGAATGGTTAATAAAAAGGTCTTTGACCAGCGAATATCAACCATCAACCATCAACCATGGAAAAACGAAGCTTATTGAGGGCATGATGACCGAGGTCGTATATAACCTGGCATATATTGTTCTAATAGCGTGCTGCGGGATGTGTCTGTACCGCATAGGACGCGGACCTACAGCTCCCGACCGCGCGGTGGCTATTGATATCCTTGGGATTGTTGTCGTCTGCTTTACAGCCATAGTCTCGCTGCAAACCGGTAAAGCCTACTATTTGAATGTTGGTATTGCATGGGCTATCCTAAGTTTCATTGGCGCAATTGCGCTGGCCAAGCATCTAGAGGGGAAGGGATTTGATGAATAGCGTGCTCGGTATGGTGATTTTGTTCATTGGGCTTCTGTTTAACGTCCTGGGCTGCGTGGGGTTAATCAGGCTTCCGGATGTTTATAACCGGCTCCAGGCTGCTACCAAGTGTGTTACTCTGGGGACGTGCATCGTGTTGATCAGCGTGGCGGTTCATGCGGGCGGTGAGTCTGTACCTACGGTATTAAAGTGTCTCTTATGCGTAGCTTTTATATTGATAACCTCTCCGACAGCAGCACACGCGCTTGCCCGCGGAGCTCACGCGTCCGGTGTGAAGCTGTGGAAAAAGAGCGTGGTTGACAAGTACGCAGAGGATCAAGAGCCGGGAATTCGCGAGGAAACGTAATGAAACTTCCATGTCTCCTGCAGTTCAGAATTTTGAAGCTGGCGCTCAAATCGCTGTTCTCGCGTCCCTTTACGACCAGGTTCCCGTATGAGCCCTATGAACCGATTGAGCAGTTCCGGGGCCGGCCGCGATACAGCGAGGAGGACTGCATTGGCTGTGGGGCGTGTGTTGAGGTGTGTCCCTCTAACTGTATTGACCTTATAGATGACCTTGATCCCAATCGTCCTGTCCGGCACCTTGTGCAGCATCTTGACGCCTGTATTTGCTGTGGTCAGTGCGAGCGATACTGTCCTACAGAGAAGGGCATAAGGATGAGCAATGAATATGATTTCGTCGGTTTCGCGCCGGAAGATTTCGAAGAGAAGGTTAAGAAGGAACTGCTTCTGTGTGAATACTGCGGCTGTCTCATTGCTCCGCTGGATCAGCTTCGCTGGCTGGCCAAGCGCCTTGGCCCGCTGGCATTTACGAACCCAACTCTCATGCTTGTGTCCCACAGTGAGCTGGCTGTTGTTGACGAAGGCGTGAAGACGGAAGCCAAAGATGTTCAACGCGCTCAACGCATCAGCATCCAGTGCCCGAAATGCCGCCGAAAGACCGCTCTGGCAGTGTAAGAAGGAACGTGAATCGGTAACGGTACCGCCGGTAAGCTGCCGCTGGTCGTTAGGGATTTGGCATAACAGCGTTTGGTTCAAAACACGACCGACGTAACCGAAGAACGAAACGGGCATCGTTACCCTAACCCTTACCTCGAAGGAGAGCGTATCATTACTTTGCTCGCTCAACTTAGGAACATCCTGACAGGCAGGCTTTGTATTCTTGGTGTTGGCAACAGAATGCGGGGGGATGATGGGGTTGGTTCACTGCTGGTTGATAGGCTTTCCGGGCGGATCAGCGTTGATTGCGTGGATGCGGGAAGTACACCTGAAAATTTTCTCGAAAAAATTGTGAAATTAGCTCCCGATACGGTTCTAATTGTTGATGCGGTTGATTTTGGCGGGAGGCATGGCGAAATTCGTATCTTTAACCCGCAGGACATTGTGAACGGTGGCATTTCAACACATGCGCTTTCTCTGCAAATGGCTGGTGAATATTTGCAAGAACGTATTCCGGTGAGTGTATTTCTGATTGGGGTTCAGCCGCAGGCTACGGGATTTGGTCAAGAATTAAGCGGCGTCGTGGCCAAGGCCGTTGATTCATTGGCAGCGATCCTGTTGGATTTGTGCAAGAGTGAGATGGAAATATCTGCGCGAGTTCGAGAATAAGAAAAAAACCGTCAACTG
>CAYQNY010000063.1:0-15852 GCA_964418925.1 uncultured Verrucomicrobiota bacterium | reverse complement strand
GTCAACTGGTTTTTTTTATTATTTTTTCGATGAATTAATTCATGTTTAATAAATAGACAGACGCTGGAAAGAGAAAAATGGATGGAATTGATCTGATATTGGGGCCAAGATCAGAGATCATGAGCCATAAAAATCGCGGATGGTATCAGAACAGTCGAATATGTACGCCAGAAGGGCCACACGAATCCACATGCCGTTGCGTACCTGCCGCCAATAGACAGCACGGTGATCGTGGTCCACCTCCACGGCGATTTCATGCCGGCGCGGCAGTGGGTGCATGATCACGGCATGCGGTTGGAGACGCTTGAGGTGCTCCGCCGTGAAACTGTATTTGGCAATATCAATCTTGCCGCTGTCCCCCGCTTGTTTATCCCACTCGTCCTGAATACGCGTCATATAAATCGCGTCGGCCTCCGGAATAACTTTTTCGAAATCATTGCCCAGCTCATAGGCACTGCCGGACGCCTGCAAATGTTCCTGAATATCCGCGCCAATCTGCAGGGACGGCGGAGCAATGAATACCTGCGTGACCTTTTCATAGTTGCTCAGCAGATACGCCAGGGAACGGACGGTCCGACCGCGGGCAAGATCGCCGACAAATACAATCTTCTTGCGGTCAATACCCCCACGCTTCTCGAAACTCCGCTGGAGCGTGTAAATATCCAGCAGCGCCTGCGTCGGATGCTGATCCTTGCCGGAACCGGCATTCACAATCGGCACCGGGCGATCTGTGTGTGACAGCATCCAGGCCATTTTCTCCGCCAGCCCGGCGCCCGCACTCCGCATTATAATGACATCTGAAAACGAACTGAATGTCCGGACGGAATCTTCCTGGGTCTCGCCCTTCATCTCGCTGGAGGTGGAAGTGTCGCGCACCTCGACGGTGCGCATGCCGAGAATCTGACAGGCGGAATGAAACGACAGAAACGTACGCGTACTTGGTTGGGTAAAATAAAGCATCGCCGTCCGGTGCGCGAGCAAGTGACGCAGAAAATCCATACCTTGCTTGCTTTTAGCAATCTGGCGAATGCGGGTGGCCAGGTCGCCCATCTCCTGAAGCCGTGCTCGGTTGAATTGCTGGGCGAGAAGCACATGAAACAACTGGTCTCCCTGGTTAAAGCATCGGGCCTTATCCGCCAGACTGAGTTGCTGAAGTTTTTCCCAGGTAATTTCCGTCAACGGCTTGATCGTTGATGGCATATCAGTTTTCTCCCTTCGTCAAGGTGGCCACCATGATGGCTTTGATCGTATGCAAACGGTTCTCGGCCTGATCGAATACTTTCGAAAACGGCGCTTCAAACACCTCGTCGGTCACCTCCAGGGCGCCGCACTGCCTTGTAAACTCGGTTTTATCGTTATGTAACGCCGGAAGGCAGTGCAGGAAAATCACGCTGTTATTCTCCAGATGACCGGTTTGTTGCAAGAGAGCCATATTTACCTGGTAAGGCTTCAAAAGCCGCACCCGTTGGGCCAACTTGGCTTCCTCTCCCATGGAAACCCAGACATCGGTATAAATCACATGCGCATCCTTGACTGCCGCCGCCGGATCGGCGCTGACGGTAACTGAGCCGCCATTCCGCCGGGCAATCACATTCGTTGGTTCCAGGAATTCCCGTCGAGGCATCAGTTCGGGATGAGTGCAATCAATAAAATGCATGCCGCTTTTGGCGCAGCCCATCATGAGCGAGAGGCAGACGTTGTTGCGTCCGTCGCCCAGGTACACCACTTTCAATCCCTTGAGAGAATGAAAATATTCACGGATCGTCATCAGGTCCGCCAGGGCCTGGGTGGGATGTTCCTCGTCGGTCAGACCATTCCACACCGGCACGCCGGCATACCGGGCCAGGGTGGCGACAGTCTCCTGTTTGAAACCCCGGAACTGAATGGCATCAAACATACGACCGAGCACCCGGGCCGTGTCCTTGATGGATTCCTTCTTGCCCAGGTGAATATCATGCATGCCAATGTATTCGACGCTGGCGCCTTCATCCACCGCCGCCACTGTGAAGGCCGCCCGGGTCCGCGTGGATACCTTTTCAAAAAGCAGGGCTATATTTTTCTTCCGCAGGCGATCCCGCTGAAGCCCCGTCTTTTTCTCTTGCTTGAGGATATCCGCCAGGTCCAGAAGGTAGATCATTTCGTCATCCGTCAGATCCGACAGTTTAAGCAAATTCCGCCCGGTTAATTTAATGTTGTTTTTCATAATCGCCTTTCCAATGACCGGCTACTATACTACACACGAATAAATGACTGGCAAGCCGTGAATTCTCGGCACTGGAAATTCTCATTGTGGCGCCAGACCCGCGCGACCGCGCCTCTGGCGTGGTAAACCACGCTTCCAGCGTGGTAAACCATGCTTACAGCGTGGTAAACCTTGTGCTGGCCACGCAAAACGCTTGTCCGGCAGGCGGCGCATCAATAATTATAATTATTGTCTCGGCACGAGAGTATTATATGTCTCTGAAACGTCATTTCCTGAATTGGGATGGGCCGATCGTGGAGAAGGTCAGTGACTGGCTCCTCGCGGGAAGGGTGGATTCAGACCGCGTGGATTTTCATGACACGCTCGTCGTGGTGCCCACCCTGCAGGCCGGACGCCGGTTGAGGGAAGTGCTGGCCCAGCGTTGCCACGAACGACAATCCGTTCTGCTCTCAGCCACCATTGTTACCCCGCATCATTTCTTTACCCGCTCTCAGCCCGACCTCAGGGTGGCCAATCCTGCTTTAACGAGGGCCGCGTGGACGCATGTTCTGCAAACCGTGGATCTCGTAAAATTCAGCGTTTTTTTTCCGCAAACGCAGAGGCTGAATGCCATTGACCGCTTTCAGTGGGCGCTCACTACCGGTGAAATCATTGAACGGTTAAGACAGGAACTCGCTGACGGCGGATACGGCATCCCGGATGTGATCGAAAAGCATGGCGGTCAGCTCGAAGAGCTTGAGCGCTGGAACGATCTGGCGGGCCTGGAGGAATTATATTTGCAGGAACTCAACAATCTGGGTTTTTCCGATTCCTGCCGCGTTAAGATGAGCATAGCCGACCAACCGGAGCTGGAATCGGGCCTCAGGCGAATCGTGGCGGCCTGTGTGCCGGATCCAACCCTGCTGGCCATGCGAGCGCTTGGCAACCTTGCCCATGATCATTCGGTAAACATACTTATCCATGCCCCGGAAAGCATGAGCGGCAAATTCGATGACTGGGGCCGTCCCCTTCCCGGCGTGTGGGCGCAAGAGCAAGTGGATATACCCGGATGGGAAAACAACGTTTTCCTCGAAGCCTCTCCCGATACCCAGAGCAGGAAAGTTGTTGAAATACTGTCCAGCCTGCCCGCGGAATATGGGCCGGCCGATATCGGCATCGGCGTCCCCGACACTGCCGTAATCCCTTTTCTTAAAAAGGACCTCCAAGCCGTTCAGCTTCCCGCCTTTGATCCCGCGGACGTCTCGTTCGATGAACACTCCCTGGGACGCCTGGCCGATTCCATGTTCAATCTCCTGCTGACGCGTGCCTACACCCATGTGGCCGACATCCTGCGTCACCCGGATTTCCTCCATTATCTTTATACATCTCGCGCGCTAGAGACCGGCCGGCTCCTCAGACAGTTGGATGAGTTTCAAAACTATTATTTGCCCATCACCCTGGACAGTATGCTCGCTGCTTGCAGCGGTAACGAGCAGGGCGCCCTGAGAGCGCCCGACGATTTCACCACGCTTGGCCAGGCACTGGTCATCCTCAAAACACATGTTGACAGGTTCAAAGACAAACCGCTTGAAGAGGCCTGGCGGTTATTCCTGCAGGCGGTCTATGATGCCCGTAAGATTAATCAGGACATGGCCGAGGACAGGGAATTTCAGCAGGCCGCCGAGAAAATGGAACAAACTTTCCGGGAATTAAGGGATGTGCCTGCCGAGGGCCTGGGCCTGAACAAAAGTCAGCTCTCCGCCGTGTTCATCCGCCGGCTCCGGGAACAGACGTTGCACCGGGAACGAACCGACGAAATTGTTGATTTACAGGGCTGGCTGGAACTGCCCTGGACCGACACGCCTTTTCTCGTCGTCACGGGGCTGAACGAGGAATTCGTTCCCGGCGGCAGTCTCAGTGATGTCTTTCTCCCTGACAGCCTGCGTAAGATACTAAAACTCCGGGACGATCTTTCCCGCTTTGGCCGTGACGTGTATCTCCTGAAGGCCCTGGTCGAGTCCCGCTGCCAAAACGGCCGGCTATGCATCATCACGGGCAAACAGGCGATGTCCGGCGACCCGCTCCGGCCCTCGCGCCTGCTGTTTCGCTGTGCGGATAACCAGCTTGCCCAACGGGCCCGGCAGTTATTCCAAACCATTGAACAGGCCGACCATACTCCGGCGGCTGAGATCATATTCCGGTTGAAGCCCGCCGCGGCCGAAAAAGACAAAAGCATACTTGAAGACAAGACCATTCATGTCACCGCGTTTTCCGATTACCTTGCCTGTCCCTTCCGGTTCTATCTCAAGCATATCCTCAAGATGGCAACATTAAGCGACGAAAAGAATGAGCTGGATGCCCTTGATTTCGGCCGGATTATCCATGAGGTTCTGCAGGTCATGGGCGAAGATAAGAAACTATGGGCATGCCGGGATGCCGATCGACTGGGCCAGAAACTCGCCGCGCTGGCTGACCGAAAGGCCGGCGAGCGATATGGAAAAATCCTGCCCCTGGCCGTGCTGGTTGCACTGGCCTCCGCCCGGGCACGCCTGGAAGCGCTGGCCCGCGCGCAGGTTGGGCTGGTGGAAGCGGGCTGGGAAATCATTGCTTCCGAGCAAAAGAAGTCCATTGTCTGGAATGGCGCGGGACGCGCCATAAATGATTTTACCATTATCGGTAAAATCGACCGGATTGATCAAAATAAGCACAATGGCGCAATCCGTATCATTGACTACAAAACCACGGACCAGGCCAAGTCGCCCGCGGACAAGCACCTGGGAACTCGCGGGGAAGGGACGGCCGAGTATAACCTGCTGCGCGTAAAGGGCAAACAAGATAAGCACGGGAAGGCAAAGGAAAAGAAATGGAAAGATCTTCAGCTGCCCCTGTATCACCTGCTTTATACCGGCAACCGCAATTCTGACGCCAATATTGAACTGGTCTATTTCAATCTGCCCAAGGCGGTCTGTGACACCGGCATAAGTTCCTGGGGCGGATTTGATGCCGATATAATGGCCTCGTCCATTGCCTGCATCGAGGGCGTTCTGGCGGGTATCGCCTGCCGAAAATTCTGGCCGCCGACGGCCAGAGTTGATTATGACCAGGACTTCAAAATGCTGTTTCTTAATCCACCGTCAACCGCATTTGACACGACAGGTTTTTCATCATGACCTCCAGCCACAATCATTTACACGGCCACCTTGCTATTATGGCCTCCGCGGGCTCCGGCAAGACCACGCGCCTGACGCACCGCTACATCCAGTTGCTGGCCGACAAGAACTTGAAGATCACACCCGAACGCATCTGCGCGCTCACCTTTACCCGCAAAGCCGCCGGCGAGATATTCGACCGGATTGTCGCCAATCTCTGCCAGGGCGCCAGCGGCGGGAAGAAGACCGTCCAAATGGCTGCTCAACTGGCCAGACCCGATCTTGACCAGCACGATTTTGCCCGGCTGCTGCGGCTGTTCCTCGACCATATTCATCGCGCCGTTATCGGCACCATGGACAGTTTTGTTGTCAGCGTGGCCCGGGCTTTCCCCATTGAACTGGGTATCCCGGTGGAATTCCAGGTGTCTGACGCCAACAACGCGGAGGGCAAAGCGATCCGGCAGGATATTCTCGCCGACCTTCTCTCCGCGCGGGGCACTGACAACAGCGGGGCCCGGGAATTTCTCGAAGCCTTCAAAAAGGCCACGTTCGGGGTGGAGGAAAAGAGCATGGGCAATCTGCTCGATAATATGATCAATGCGTTCCACCTTGCATATCAGTTCTGTCCCGATAAGACCAAGTGGGGCAATGCCCGGCTGATATGGCCGGACAATAACCGGGATAGTGGCGAACCCGGGCGACCGGCGGAATTATTAAAGCAGGCGGACATCGTACGCAATTGGATCAACCTGGAATTACACCAAGAAAAGGGGATAAACCAGCAATTGCTCGGCAATCTCCTGGCCATCACCAGTGCGTTCGCCACGTACGGCCCGACAACCCCATGGAACGATAAGTTCAGCGGCGTGGTATTTGAACGGCTGCTGCAAAACAAGGACGCTCTGCGGCGAGGAAATGCTGTGCTCTCTTATAGGCATAAAGACATACATATTCCACCTGATGTGGCCAAGGCGCTAGCGGTCCTGATGGGTAACCTGTTCGCGGTTGAAATCAACCGGGCCCTGCAAAAAACCAGGGGTTTGTACCAATTATTACAACTTTATGACCGGGCTTATGAAAAGATCACCCGTGAATCAGGCCGTTTCAGCTTCACCGATATCCAGTACCTGCTGGCCCTGGGGAACATCTCCCGTAATGTGTCCACCCTTAGCTGTGAACGCCAGGCCAACCGCCTCTTCATTGACTACCGGATGGATTGCCGGCTTGACCACTGGCTGCTCGACGAGTTTCAGGACACCAGCGACCTGCAGTGGGCCATCTTCAAAAACCTGGTTGCAGAACTGATCCAGGGCGCCCCGGCCGGGGATACGCGCAGTTTTTTCTATGTCGGCGACGCCAAACAATCCGTCTATCGATGGCGGGGCGGGAACCCCGATCTTTTCCTCGATATTCAAAAACGATACAACCAGTTTGCGCAGGTGATCCGGCTTGAAAAAATGTCGGCAACTCACCGCTGTTCACCACCGGTGATTGAGGCCGTCAACAAGGTGTTCTCAAAACTGCCGGCAAATCATCTGCCGGCAGAAACCATCGCAGCGTGGCAGGCGATTTGGACTGAACACCAAACCCACAACAAAAAGGCCCCGGGCCATGTGGCCCTGCTCGAGCCCCGGCCAACCGAGGAAAACAACAAGGATCAGGATGTATCCCGCTACCGGCTGGTGGCGGACCTGCTGAATGAGATCCAGCCCATTCAACGGCAGATCGGGGTCGGCATCCTTACCCGGGATAATAAGGCCTGTAGTGAGCTGGTCAACGTACTCCGCCGGGAATGCCCCGGTATCGGCTTTGTGCATGAGGGCAAGTCCGGTATCAGCGAAAATGAGCTGGCCCAGGTCCTGCTGGCACTGATCCGCCTGGCCGCCCATCCGGGAGACGAATTTGCCTGGCAACATGTCCGGATGAGCCCTATGGCCGCGGCGCTGGAACAACAGCAGATCACGCGGGACAATATTGCCCTCCGCCTGCTGGTTGAGCTTGAAAGCCTGGGATTCCAGGCTTTTATCGGGGGCTGGGGAACCCGTCTCCACTGTGTTGGCAAGCTTAACGATTACGGCTGGCAATGCCTGGCGCGGCTGGAGAAGGCCGCCGCTGAATTCGATGTCACCGGGTCGCGGAGTTGTAATCGCTTCCTGCAGTTTATCGGCGACTACCAGATTCATGAGGAGGCTACCCGCGGTTCGGTCCGCATTATGACCATTCACCAGGCCAAGGGCCTTGGATTTGACATGGTCATACTGCCTCAACTCCAGCACCGGCAAAAGATGAACATGATCAAGGCGGAATCAACCGACATGCTCTATGCCGGCAAGCCTTTTAAACCCGCCTGGATTCTCAGGGCGCCCAAGCGAGCCATCATGGAGTACGATCCGGTGATGAGCGCACAGCTCCGGAAGGCCGACGAGGCGCATTGCTTCGATTGGCTCTGCCTCATGTATGTAGCGATGACACGTACCCGGCATGCGCTTTACATGATCACCTCACCGGTGAAGTCCAGTGAGACATTGCGCCCATCCGCACTGCTCAAGCTTCAGCTAACCGGCAAAACGGAGCCGGAATCGGAACCCAACATAACGATCAACAGCAAAGCCTATGCCCGGCTATATTCATCCGGCCTCGGCAGTGCAAAGTGGTATGAATCTTTTCCGAAGACTCCTACGCAGGCAAAGGCCGCCGGTCCGGCCGTGTCTGCTCGCGTCGATTTTTCCAAACGCGCGTCCCATCGCAAGGTGTTACAACGATCCGAACCCTCCAAACAGGACAGTTTTGAACGCAAGGCCTCCGATCTTTTCAAGTCGGTAACCAGGGATGTCCTTGATTTCGGCTCCGCTATTCACGAGCTCTTTGAACAGATTGAATGGTTGGATGCAAAGACCGATGTCGAAGCAATCATCCGGTCCTGGCGCCCGTCCCCACTATGCGATCAAAAGGTTTACGCTGACGTCATCAGCCAGTTCCGCAAGTGCCTGCAGTCATCAGAGGTGCGGGAAGCACTGGCCCGGCCGACAGGTGTGGTGGAACTGTGGCGGGAGAAGATCTTTGAAATAATCCTGGATGGGCAGTGGATCAGTGGTGTTTTCGACCGGGTAGTGATCAGCAAGGATGCATCGGGCCAACCGGTCAAGGCCGTGATACTTGACTACAAGAGCAACCAGGATATTAACAGCGAGGCCGGCATGCGGAACAGGGCTAAACAGTACCAGCCGCAGATGGAAATGTATCGCCGCGCCCTGTCCGGGATTCTCGGCCTGGCGGCGGATCGGATTTCTCCGGCTCTGCTCTTCACTGTGCCAGCCAGGATTTTCCGCCAATGATCATCGGCACACCCGTGAAAAAAAGTGGGGTTGACAAAAATCCGGGACATGAGATTATTTCCCATTCAATGAATGAGGCGGCTTCGCCGCAACTTTGCCGTTCTCATGAACGGCCTCTACACAACCAATGTCACGGAATGGGGTAATGTAGCGGCAGTTCGAGACATTGCTCTGGACGTCGAGAAATGCACATGATTGTTAGCCATAGGCTGATCCGCCTCTGGCGGAAAATGCCCATTAAATTATTCACGGAGGTAAATATAATGAACAAAAAAGGATCAGGGAAAGTAAAATGCGCTGTTGTGGGGCCGGGCGGAATGGGGAGTAATGGACTGATTGCCTTTACTGATTGTGAGTGGACTGAACTGGTGGCAATTGCCGAAAATGATGATGAGCGGCGGCAAGAGGTATGCTCCCAGTATAAGGTGAAAGGATACAAGGATTACCTGGATTTGATTAATGATAAAGATGTTGAACTGATATATAATGCCACGCCGAATTTTCTGCATAAAGATGTTATCGTGAATGCCCTGCAGGCTGGAAAACATGTGTTTTCGGAAAAACCTTTAGCCACTACCCCGCAACAATGCCGCCAGATTCTTAATACGGCCCGGAAGAGCAAGGCCAAACTGCAGATTGATTTTGAGATGCGTTTTTCGGTTTTGCCGGCCCGGATAAAAAAGATTATTGACAGCGGGGAAATAGGGCAAGTGCGTAATATTTATTTTAATCACAGCGGCGGCGGCGGGGAATTCAAAAAAGAGGCTCGCAGAAAAGCGGCCTGGACTAATGATATGAAAAAGGTGGGGGGGTATTATATTGAGGAAGGCTGCCACCGGCTGGATATTTTCCGCTGGATGATGGGCTCAGACGCCAAAGAAGTATTATGTATTCCCGCCCCTGAGATAAGAGGTGAAAGCACCTGGCACCGGGCTTACGCGGAACCAGCGACCAGTATGTATTTTTTTAAAAATGGCGGGTTTGCCAACCTGATTACCTTGCAGCACCGGGGAGCGGCCTGTCCACCGGCGGGAATGGAGCCTGATCTGGGCCATGAATACGGTATCAGCCTGATAGGAACAGGCGGTTCTATAATAAGTGACTTCTGGCGGGGCACGATAAAAATATTCCGATTTAAAGGAAAATACGGCAAGGTGGAATTCGAGCGCCAGGAAAGCTACACTGGTGTTTTAGAATTTAAATGGCACCATGATGCCCGGAGTTTTTTAAAGGATTTTGCCCTGCGGGTTAAAGAAGGCCGCCCGGTTTTGTTTGATGTTAAGGATGTATCTAAAACCATGGCCATGGCTTTTGCCAGTGAACAGTCCATGCAAAAAGGCGGCCAACGAGTTGGGGTAAAGCATATATAACCCCTGTTCGAATATGAAGAACCAAAAAATCCTGCTGGCGGCGGTAATTTGCCTTGCATTGCAGGGCGAGACATCCAAGACTTTTATTTGAAGGGGCCCTCTATCACGTGATCTTCCACGGGGTGAACCGGCAGAGGCTGTTCCCGAACGACTCCAAAAGATAATTCTTATGTTAATTGCTAATTCAAGGGCTGACCCTGTTCCTTGCGCATAAACGAGACCTAAATCGGCCAGTGAAACCAGAATAGTTCGTCATGCTGAAGTAGCTCGCAGATTAGGTGTGACCGTGCGAACTGTTCATGCCTTGTCTAATCAGGGGATTATCCACAAACTCAAACTACCAGGCAGACAGCGTGCCTGCGGCTTTTCATCAGTGGAAATTGAGAAGCTGATTGGTGGGGGTGTCTAACTGAGCTTCGCTCTGTTCGAATAGTCCGCAGGCCCCTCATTTTGCCCTTAAAACGTCTTGAAATCCTGGGGCATATTCTGACGCCCCTAGACGGTTTTGAGGGCTTGCAGGTGGGTTTGCGAATTTTGTGGGGCATTTTGTTGGAAAGATTAAACGGGGCAGATTATGGGCAAAATATTAAGGGGGCGTTTTAGGAGGAGGGGGGATAATGAGGAGATTAAAAACTGTAGGAAGGGAGTTATTCCTTGCTAAACATAAACTCGCATGACGTAGCTTTGTCTAGTTTGTTCATTAATAGATCGTATTCGGAATATAATGCCACAAGAATATCAACGTGTGATTTGCCATAATGATTTTTTGCTGTTACTTTTGCGAGTAGTGTTTTTGCATAACTTTCAATTGATCTGATGTAAAAGGGCAACATTGAATCTTCATAATCCGCATTATGGACAATTTTATTTCTTATTCTATATAACAATACTAAGTCATCCGTAAATGCCTGCGTTTCATTGCCAACAACCTCTTTTGCATATTTAGCATTGCTGTAAAATTTATGTATTTCTTTTAGGTGGTCAAGAAGTAAGCCGTCAGATATATGTCCCAGCATAGATGGCAATGTTTTTATAAAATCATATAAATATATTAATTTGCCAAGTGCTGGCGGGAGGTTGGCTTGCTTTTGTATATCTTCTGGTAGTTGGATTAGACGAAAGCGTACAAGATTATCTAATTGATAATAAACTATCCAGCCACGCTCATAAGCATTTGAGACAGCTCTTAGCCTTGGCAATATATCAAAAGCAAGAGATACAGGACTTTCTTTTTTCTTTACCTTAATTATACCATTTTTTAAACACGCTATTCCTGGGTTCAAAAGATTCTCTATGCAAATCCAAAACCATAGCAGTTGATCCTCAAGAGATTCTGCTTCTTTTGCCTTTCTATACCAATGAAGGGATTCGCCTATCTTCCTGTTTATATCTCCTGACCTACTTGAGATTATTCTTGGTGCTATATTGTTTATAATATCATCTTGTTTAATGCTATTTAACAGGCTGTCATTTATTTTAAGTGAATTATGAAATTGCAAAATACCACTTTTAGGGTCAAGGCTAGATGAAGAACCAATGTGCTTAAAGTCTTTGTTTAAAGCAATGTAATCTCGTGATATTTCGTATACCGCTTTACTATTGAACTTATATCGCAAAACATTGAGGGCTTTAATCAATGTGTTCCTTGCTAATACCACTCCCCTCAAAAGGTCTCTTGCTTTAATTGGTATTACAGCGTTATAATACGACGTTTCCTTTGGCATATCCTTGCAGTGAAAATATTCCGGGGGCTCAGGAAAATTGATCATATTACTATCAGTCATCAATATTTCTGTATGGGGAGAATAGAATTTAATATCTCCAATATGAAATGAATTAGTTCCGCAAACCCCTTTTATTTGAAGTATAATAAATAAATCCTGCAAAGGCTTCCTAGTAATAGATTTTAAAGCATTGATACGGTCTGACAAAGTAAGGCGTGAAATATAATCTGTTAATTTTGCGTAATACTCTTTTTTCTGACTATCAGGAGCATTCCGGACTGGGTAGGTTATAGGATGTGGAAACTCGCTATGTATATGTTCGTTATGTGTAATAATGCCACTGAATAAGCGATTCGGGAGTTTTTCAATATATTTATTTGAATATCCAATCTCTGATAGTTCAACTATAATGTCTTGGCAAAGTAACTGTATGTCACTTATTGCTATGTTTTTGTTGCCGGTTAGTGCGCTGTGAAGATGATCAACGGCTGAATCAAAATAAATAAGGTGGTCTATTTTGCTTAATGCTTCATTACAAAGATGAACTAATACAGCAAGCCGAGGATTTGAAAATTCGCTGCGTATTAGATGTAAAATATCATTCAGGCAAGAAATGGACGGGGGGTCATTTTTAAAATAATAATTTATTAGACGTTGGAAATACTCCTTATTTTTATTGTTTTTGAGCTGTTTTGACTCTATTTCATAAACGAATTCACGTAAAATAACCCTGGGATTTAACATGTTAAGACGATGTCGTTGATACTCTATGCCTGAAAACAAGCTAGTCCAATAATCTCTCCAGTATTGGATATTTCTTTCGGCTGTATTCATAACTATCACGTGATTTATGACGTTTACGACGGAATCGTTTTAACAGAAAAATAAGAGCAAGGACTAAAAGGATACTTCTTCTCAATTATTGCTATTATGGCTTTTGCAATATCCCTTTGAGCATCTGCCAATGATTGTTCCATAAAACGGAAACTATCGTCAAGAATATGCCATTTATCAGCCCATTTATCATTAAACGGTTGATGGGGAAGTTGGAGAAAGGGAAGTGTGCGATGTAACATCCAACAGACTTCAGAAAAACGATTCATGAACATACCACAGGCTTTTTCACGAAACTTTGGAGCAATCGTTGTCGTATCCTCCCCCTTGGCCGCAGGTCCATGCTCCAATGTCATTGTAAGTCTTGCACCATGGACTTCATCGTTAAACATAGCTTCCCATTGAGATAGATGATTCAGATGAACAGGATCTAAACCCGATTTATTCCGAATCATAATGTCAAGCACTCGTCTTTCTTCAGTCTTACGATTTTTGATAATGATTTTATATCCATCATCTGTTATTGGAGTTTTATGTTGGTTGCCCGCAGGTAATCCGTTAATAGCCGAAAATGTCGTGATTCCATTCATTATTGCTGCCAAAAACATTGCTGAGTCCTTTATATGGCGTAAGCGGGCAAACCCGTCCATTGGATAACCGTTATGAAATAAAACATCCGTGGCACGAAGATTCCGAAAAATGGTCAGATGCTGAAGGAAGATTTCAGAATAATATTCTGGTAAGGTTTTTCTATCTTTTTCTTTCCAATAATTTGTTGCCTCGCAAATTGATTCAATATAAAAATGCTGAAATGAGTGAGAGAGAACGCTATGCCCTTTGTATTTATCTTCAACTAATATGCTATAATTCTTTTCAGCAGATAAAACATCGTTTAATAAATACCCGACAATACCATTGCGAGAGAATGTCTGCTCAAGTCTTTTTTGCCATTCTTCAGTATTCATTAAGTATCCTTCAAAGAGCTATCGCCTGTAGTGGCATTTCTACTTAACTGCCATTTTGGGTTAGGCGATGGATCATTCGGAAGCCCAGGGTTTATCTTCCTGAATGCGTTTGAGTAGTTGCTTAACACATCGAGCTGCGAGTTGCGTGCTTGAAAAGAATTTCTTATCATGTTTATAACGCCATCCAAATTGGTCAGGCAGTCTTAAATCGAACTCGTACTCATCCACAGTAAGAGCGGGTGGTGGTTTATTTGTAAAACACGTGAATCGGCTACTTTTCAATAATCGGATTTCCAGAAGGGAATCGTGCAGTGTGTTGTTGTACGTGTAAATCCACGAAATGTAAGCGTGGTAGCCCCATGAAGAGAGGTTGAGTTGTCTATGGGAAATGTTGATTGGTTTTTCAATATTGCACACGAAATCAACATCGCCCCCAGCTTGTGTGATTTCTGATGAGAATTTCTTGATTTCATTGAAAAGAACATCCACTTCTGCGTTCGCCTTACTGACGCCGTCCTCAGAGTTGATCAGTGCAAGACGTTTTTCCTCGTCCTGCTTCTGGCGATTCATACGATTTGCTTGTTCCAGCGGCGTCTCCTCTCGGGGCACACCACCACTTTTTTGGACGCGAGCCTCTATTACTGCTGCGGCACTCTCAATACCCCAACGGTCAAGTCCGACCCAAATGCTTGTTTTAGGCAGCCATTTGGGAGCTGTTGGTTTGTCATCAAGTGGAATCATAATTACAAATTCATATCCATCGTCGTAACCACGGTTTCTTATCGCCGTTTGCTCAATGCGAGTCCACGGTGTCGTCCCCCATGTGGCTCTATAAAGAATAACGACAATACGGGATTCTTGGCCAAACACCTTATTGAATATGACTTCCCCATCGGTGCCCGCGACTTCTTTCTGGCGGTCGTAGTAGGCAAACGTGGTCAGCCGATCAGACAGCAGGTCGCTTAGTTTTCGAGCAATGCCTTCATCTTCCTGTAAGAAAGAGATGGCAACATCATATTTGTGCTGATCTTGAGTGTTCATTTTAATGCAGCAATATGAGCTTAAGAGCAATTTTGCTTGAAAGCTGATCATTATAATAACCCAGGGCTGTTTCAGGTTTACAGTCCCTTGCCTCATTGAGAATTGAGATTCGTATTTCTTCTTCTCGTTTCATGGGGAAGCCGAACCCAATCTATATTTAAATGCTTGCTTCAAGGCAGAATGAAGAGATGAAATGAAAAAGGAGTCTAAATCAGATTTCGTCGTCATATTCCACATGCTTCCCGATGCTTCTTTTTCTAATCGTATGTTTCCTAGAGAATCAGCGTATTGCATTTTTGTTACCACATCCTTCTCTTTTCCGTAATCATCCGACAGGACAAATCCATATAATAAGATGCCGTCATCATCCCTGAACGTGAAGTGGCAGAAGACTTTTGTGTCAGTGAATTGGTACAAGACGCGGTGCCCCTCATGTGTAATTACCGGTTTTGGAATTTTAGAATTCTCGTTGCTTATAGCGAATAATCACTCCCCGCGACCCGATTTGGAAATCTTGACCGGTTATTTGAGGAGACCATGTTTAATCATATATCCTCTGCCGTTATGCGTAAGATTCCATGCCGTTATAGGCTTATTATTTCGCTGGTTAAAGATGCTATATGGCATTATTTGAGAGTTTATAAAATTTGCCTTTCTGAGTTCTTCCAGATTGTATTTGATTTGTTCGATATTGCTTCCGATTATTTGGGCAATTTGATCAGCAGGAAGATCAGGTTGTTTGGCGAGGATTTTCAAAATTTTATGGTCATTATCTGACCGGAGGGAAGTATCTTGCAGTTGTTGAGAATTATTTATCTGTTGTTTAAGTCGTTCATTTTCTTCCTGACTCTCTTTAAGATGAAGGCGAAGCTTCTTTTTCTCTATCTCCGATTTTTTAAAATTCTCTTTGAGTCCGAAGTTCTCCGCGTCCTTATCAGATATTCTCGATTGCAGAGACTCCATCTTTTCTTTCAGCAAACCCAGATGATCGCGGAGAATAGCTGCCGATCCATGTTCGCTGATCCACTTTTCTATAATGTCGAATGGTTCCATGTTTTTAGTTACTTTTTTAATATTCCCCAGCCATTGATTTATCCGACTAGGCGGATTGACAGGCAAATTTGCCATATTTAATTATTCATCATAATGGCAAAACACCTTCATAAGTCAAGGTTGGATTAGTGCCAGTAAATATCTGAGAAGTGTAACTTAAAATGCCGTAGATATAGAAGAAAGCGTTCCATGCCCGGAA
>CAYQNY010000062.1:4729-15914 GCA_964418925.1 uncultured Verrucomicrobiota bacterium | reverse complement strand
TGTTGATGAGTGTACGGGCTTGGTCTATGGGCTTAAGAAAAGCATCTCCTGATTTCTCTTACTGCTCACCGCTTACTGCTCACCGCTCACCGTCTTTCACGCTGATCGAACTCCTGATCGTGATGCTCGTTATCGCCATCCTGGCGGGCATGCTGTTCCCGGTCGTGATGAAGGCCAAGACATGGGCCCGGGAAAAACAGGCCATGATGGAAGTCAAGAACATCGAACTGGCCATCAAGGCCTATTATTCCGTCTATGGCAAATGGCCGAACCAGACCCAGGCGGCGACGGATACCTGCTATGTTCTTGATAATTCCGTTGTTATTGGGGCTTTAACCACTAATAATCCTCGCAGTAAGGTGTTCCTCCAGGTCCAGCAATCCGCGCTTTCCAATGGCGCCTATCTTGATCCCTGGCGTCATCCTTATATCATCGTCATGGATGATTCCTGCGATAACAAGATTGCCGTCAATAAAGGCGGTCTGGTGACTGCCGACCCTCCAACCAATATTACGGTTCCCCTCACCAATCTCAACGGCGTCGTGACCACCAACACGCTGAATTTTGTCGCTGATGTTGCCGTGGGCGTTGCCTCATGGGGCAACCGGGATACCTCCCTGCATATTGCCCAGACCAGCTATGTTGCCCAAGTGACAAATATCAGCTATCTGAACATGGACCTGTGTTCCTGGCTGATGGGGAGGAAGACGAAGTAGGCGGACGAAAACGTTGCAGGAAGTTCTTCGTTCCTGGTTCGTCGTTCTTTGTTGGAGAAAAACGATAAACGCTTGGCGGTCTGAAGAAAAAACATGAGGGATTTTAGTACCTCATGCATCAGCAACCGCTATAAAAAACAAGAAGTTGAAAAGCAAAAGAGGATTAACTACGAAATGCGCGAAAAATAATACGGATAGGATTCATAGATTAATTTATTTGTGCTGAACTTTCGCGTGTTTCGCGTATTTCGTAGTTAAAATTTTTGGGTTGCGGGCATAGCTCGCATTAGACAGGATAACGGGATGAACAGGAATAAAACGTTGAAAACAGTTCTTCGTTCCCGGTTTTTTATTCCACCGGGAACGAAGAACGAAGAACAAAGAACGAAAAACACGCGGCATTCACGCGCCGCGTCCGGCATGACCTTGCTCGAACTGCTGGTGGTCATGGTGATCATGGGGATCATCCTTTCAATTTCCGTGCCGGCTTTCACCAGCATGGGGCGGGGCGCTGCTATGCGCGGCGCTGTCAGCAGTGTCCGCGCCACGCTGACCCAGGCGCGCCAGTGGGCCATCACCCACCGGGAGCAGGTGACCTTCTGCTGGGATAAGAAGCCAACCTCAGGCGGAACTAATCCGGCCTGTTATTATGTTATCAATGCCGATGGGGTTTTTCTCCAGGCGACCAACGAATTACCGCTCAGCGTGGATTTCAACGGCAGTAGCGCGGTAACATTCAAGACCGATGGGTCCCTGGCCGACGGGACGACGTATACCATTGTTATTAACAAAGAGAACAGTCCTGTTCCTGTGACCAAAAGAATTACCATTGCCGGCCTGACAGGGGGGGTACGGGTCGAATGAACAGCGGCCAAAAACCGTTAAAAATAGTTCTTGGTTCTTCGTTCTTCGTTAGAACGACGAACGACTTGCCACCGCGAAGCGCTACGGCGGAGCGCGGCGAACGACGATCCAGCCTTGCCTACTCCGCCGAAGTAGCCGCTTCGGCTACGAAGGCCGGGCGCAGCCAGAGGCTTTGCTACGGCGGAGTAGGCACGACGAACAGAAGGCGCGGCTCGTGCCGAGCCTTCAGCCTGATTGAAGTCACCCTGGCGCTGATGGTTATATCCGTGGGGATGCTGTCGGTTATCGGGCTGTTTCCGCTCGGGCTGGATCAGAATTCCCGCGCCATTGCCGATACCCATGCCGCCCTGTTCGCCGATGAGGTTCTCAGCGGCCTGCGCGCCTGTGCCGCGGATAATTGGGCTGATTTCGATGTTACCCTGGTGTCTCTGCCCGTGGCGGCGGATACTGAGTGGGGTGGAACCTTGATGACTAATTACATTACCGGCACCAATGTGGAGGTCAATGTTTATACGAATTATAACACCAATCTCGTAGACCATGCCTTACGGTACCGGCTGAATTTGACGAGCAATGGCAACATCAAGGCGGCCACGTTGTCGGTCTGGGGCGGCGAATTCGGCACCACCAGCGCGCCCAGCATTTTTTACGAGGAATTCTTTAAGATGAGACCGTAGGGGCGCTGCCACGCCTCAGGCGTGGTAAACTTGCTTGCCACGCGTTTCGCGTGGCTGCGCCCGTTTGTCTCCGTGATCTTTGTGACTTGGTGTGAGAAATATTCCTGGTTAGAATAAAAATAATCACACAAAGGCACAAAGATCACAAAGATGAATGAACTGGAAAAATAGTAAGCAGTAAGAGAGAAAAGGGATGAAGATATTTAGACAGGATTACAGGATTGACAGAATGGGGACTGAAGTTCATTTACCCGGGCAATCCTGTTTGCCCGCTGACTTGTCCCGCCGAAGCGGCTTCGCCCATTTTCCGTGACAGTGAGCAGTTAGCAGTAGGATATGGAGTGCGGGAGCATGGCTCCCGCTTTTCCTGCCGGAAGCACCACTTCCGGCGTACAAGGCGCAATCGCGCCGCGGCGGATTGCGCACTCCAAAGATGCTGCGCATCATGTCGGGCGGGCAGTTGTTAAGAGGAAGCAAGGTATGAAAGATTATAGGCAGGATAACACTGGTAGGCTCGGGTTAGGCCGAACGGGCAGGATTTCCAGATCGATCTCGACTAATCCTGAAAATCCTGTTTATCCTGTCAAAAAATCTTACCGCTCATGGCAGGCAATCCGCAATCCCGCGCGACGCGGGACGAGTCCGCAACTTGCCCCGCCAAAGGCGGGGTCCGCAATCCCGCGCGACGCGGGACGAGTTCGCAACTTGCCCCGCCAAAGGCGGGGTCCGCAGTCCGCATTCACCCTCCTCGAAGTCCTCCTGGCAATGGGGATTGTAACCATGCTGGTCCTGATGATCGCCAACATGTTCCAGGAAGTGTCGGCCTCGTGTAGTATCGGCACGCAAAGCGCGGAAAGAAATACCGCCGGCCGCGCTGGCGTGGATTTCATCGCCCGCGAACTTTCCCAGGCCGTGGCCGGCCCGATTGAGGCCTTGAATCCGAATCCTGCTTATCCCGCAATTCAGTTTCAACTTTTGAACGGTAATGAATTGCGCTTTGTGGCCTTATCCGGGGACCTTGAAAATGGCGGCCGGGTGTTGCGGGCCGCCATGTTTGAACAGGCTAATAACTGTTTGTGGTACTTTACAACCAATGCCATTGACCCGTATAATGATGATCCTGCGGGCTGGAGTTTTGCTAATGCCCAAATGCTGATCACCAATGTGACGGATTTTTATTTGACGGCGTATACTAATGCCAATGATTTGATCAATAAGCAAAACTCCACTCCCGACTATGATTCACTGGCCGCATCTAATCGTCTTCCTGTCTGCGTGGATATTTATCTGGAAGTATTGGGCAATGACGACGCTAAAAAGGCCGCGGCGGGCGGGGGACCGGCCTTTATCAATCGCAACGCCCGGCGGTACACGACCCGGGTGTATTTCCATAACCGGTAGTTTAACAGCTTGCCCTGAACGGCCTGCCCTCCGTAGCGGCTTCGCAAAGGAGGGTGAGCAGTCAGAAAGTAAGATGACAGGATGGGGAACGGAAAGACGAGGCAGGGATGAAGAATAATAGACAGGATTACAGGATAAACAGGATTTCCGGATCGGATTCTCATAATCATGTTAATCCTGTCAAAAAATCTTCACCGCTTACCGCTAAAAGCGGTGTTGCCCTGATCATGGTCCTGGGCGTGCTCGCGCTCATGCTGGTCCTGGCGGTTGCGTTCGCCATTTCCATGCGTACGGAGCGGCTGGCCGCGGGTAACTATGCCGACAGCGTCCGCGCCCGCCGTCTGGTCCATGTCGGCCTGGTCCGGGCCATGGACGACATTTGCCGGATAATGGGGACCAACCTGGCATCCGGCGGCCTGGTATATCCGCCCTGGTCAGTGACCAATTCCTATGCCACCAAGCTGACGAATACTACCAATATTGCTATCTTGTGCGCGGAACTGGGACCTGGGGGGCGAATCTGGACAAAGCTTTATACCAACAATAATACTATCTTGACCACCACTGCCGATTCGGCGACTAATTTCGTGCCCCAGGCGCTTTGGTCGGCCGCCACCAACGCGGATAACCTGGATCCATCCAATCATTGGGTGGAAATCTGGTCCGGCGTCACCGATACGTCGGTTGACGAAGCCAAGCTAAGCGGCAGGGTAAGCTACCTGATCCTCAACTGTTCCGGCCTGCTGGATGCTAATTTTGTCGGGGGGAACGGAATCGCCCGCCAATATGGCACCAATCCCACTGAAATCGCGGTTAGCCTGTTAGGCGAATTGCCGGTCGGGTTCTTTACTAATCGAAACACTGACGTACGTTACGAAAGCCTGGAGGAATTAGCAGCCCTGAATTATTTTCAGTCCACCAATTTCTGTGTCGATTCCCGCTGTTTGCCCGGTTACTGGGCTACGAATCCCGCTCCCGGAACGATCCGTACTCAGGTCAATCTGGCGGGAGGGCGTGCGGAAATAGGGTCTCGATCATCAATTATCTTTGACGCCTTGAGCGAAATTGGGTTTGTCGATCCGGAGCGCGGCAATATTTACCGTAATTTGCTGGATTACGTGGATACGGATTCGAATCTCGAATCGTCATCAGTGGAATCGGTGCCCATGATTAATGAAATGATTTATAATATCACTGCTACGCCGGGTGCCCCTCCAACCTATGATATTGTCGGCCGGGCCACATTCGAATTATGGTATCCTTTTGTGAATGGTGGTGGAACATATACCTTTTCTGGTAATGTGGCTTTTCGTTCTACAGCCGGGGCTGGCACTTTAAATATCTCCATTACCACAAATATTGTGGTTACGACTCAGAGCTTTGCTGTCATCAGTTTTAATGGTGCCACCAACTTGGCGATAGCCCCTGTATCATTCGATATTAGTAATATTGTAGCCGAGGTTAGCAGTGGAACAAACGTGTGTGATCAATTAACTCCGTGTAGAGTTGTTGCCGGCGTAGTGGGTAATGGAATTGACGTTGGCTGGGCCTGCTTAGATCCGCGTTTTAATCGTGATCCGGATAATCCGAATTTATGGCGACAGGATGCGAGCATTACGTTATCCAATATCAATACTTGGACGGCGAGTTATCTTTTAACGAATTATGATGGTGACATGGACACAAAAATGTATGTGGCCAATACTAATTTGCGGTCGGTGGCTGAACTGGGTTATCTGGCTTATTCCAGCAACGAGCCCTGGCATACCATTAAACTCTATGGAACTAATCTTCACCGTGTGCTTGATGTGTTTGCCATCGGGACCAACGTCACCGATACACATGTGACTCATACCCGGCGCGGACTAGTCAATCCCAGCAGTCGGGAAACAAATGCTTTGGCCGCGGTCTTTGCCAACATGCCGGTGGACGAGTATCCGGGCGGGCCGTCCAATCGTTTGTCCCAATTTACATGGGCGCAGGACGTGGCTAAGCGAGTGTATGATAGTGATTATCTGCGTAACACGAACACCTTCACCAATCTTTCCGCTATCGGATACGCGCTGACAAACTTTAATGATTTGGGAGTGGGGGCTGGTGCTGTTAAATTTGATACTGAACTGAAACGGGAATCGCTCTTCCGCAACGCCTGCGGTCTGTTGAGCGTGCGGCAGAACCTGTTCACCATCATTATCGAGGCCCAGGTGGCTTCCGGCGGTATTCTCCCGCGCAACGCCGCCCGCCAGCGGGCCGTGGCCATTGTCTGGCGCGATCCTTACACGGGTGAGTTTGTCGTCCGCTCGTTCCAGTGGCTGGAGGATTGACATAAACTATTGGGGAAAGTTCTTCGTTCTTCGTTGGGGAGAGGAAGGGAGATCGTTGAGGAGAGTTCTGCGTTCGTCGTTGAAATGAAGAACCAAGAACTAAGAACGAAGAACAGGTTTTAACCATGAAAATTACGAGATTTGAAGAAATTGAAGGATGGAAACTGGGACGCGAATTGACCCAGGCAATCTATGCGATAACGCGGAAGGGGGAATTCGCGCGGGATTATGGGCTGACGGATCAAATTCGTCGTGCTACTGGCTCTGTCATGCACAACATTGCGGAAGGATTTGACGGCGGTAGTAACGCCGAGTTCATTACCTTAATTTTGCATCGCGTCAGTTTGGCGCAGATGTGCGGCGCGTGGGGTGCCGCTGTATAAGCATACTGCAAACCCCGCGCAACAAAGCAGATGCGCTAAAATGACGCGACCAACTTTTCCGGCGAACATCAGCGTTTTTGCAGATCGGCTCCATAACCAATTGGGTTAAAACGGAATGTGGCGCAAAAAACAATTTGCATGCCGCCGGTATTGAAAAAAGTCACTTTAACGCGGATGTTCGTGCAAAATTAGGGTATTAAGTTTCTCCGTCATGCCCAGCGTTCCTGCGCGGAGGTCCAAAGCGAGTTGTACGTGGCTTTGGATCAAAGATATATATCCCCGGAGATGTTTGCTCGTCTGTATGAAATGGCCGGGAAAACCCGCTCGAAAATCGGCGCTTTCATCAAATACCTTATTGAACACAACAAAAAAATGCGTTCTGGTTCTTAAATAACGAATAACGACGAACGAAGAACGACGAACTCTTTCTTCTCCATGAAGTGTTTGACATTCGTGGGAAAAAATTTATAATAATGGCTGATTTGTGGTATAATCCGAATGCTGAACGCTGACGGCTGATAGCTAATTAGCACCTTAACTATTCAGAACCGCGATGTCATGCCGTAGGCCGAGGCTTCGCCGACTCGCCACTGCGAAGCACTCTGGCGGAGCGTGGAGGCTACGCCCAGGCGAGCAGATCCGCCCGTGGCGGAAAAAACAAGAAGAAGAGAAACTACGAAATACGCGAAACACACGAAAACAGGAAGGAATATTCAGATGCAGATCGTCAACGTTCTTTCCCTTTTGCGAATTTCGCGTATTTCGTAGTTGAAAAATCTGGCGCTTCATAATTGGGTTGTGGGCAACGCCCGCATTAGAGAAAGGCAAAATTCAATGAACACAATACATCGCACTATGATTCTTCTGGCCGGGTTAATGGTCGTGACGGCGCTGTGCGCCCCGGAGAGCCGGGCGCAGGCCCGCCGAGCAGCGGCGCCGGCGCCGGCCAAGGACAAGGTGGAGATCAAGAAGCTCGATGGAGTTGGGCGGTCCGGCCGGGTCAAGACGCCGGAGTATGACCTTAATCCAAACCAATCCAGTTCGACGATTCACGAGTGGTCGCGCATCCGGGTGCGTTTTGCAACCACTGCCGACTGGACCGATGAGCTGGTGTGCAGTTACTATGTGCAAGCGCGCAATTCGAAAACCAGGAAGGCCGTTCTTTTCACGGGCAAGTTCACCTATAATGACATTCCCAAGGGCAAGAATCATCTGGTTACCGCGTTCCTGCGCCCGGCTACCCTGGCCCGCTATGGGGATGTAATCGGAATTGCCGTGGAAATCCATGCCAAGGGCGAAATGGTCGCCTATGCCTGTGATCCGAAAACTCCGCAGGGCTGGTGGCGCTTGACCAAAGCAAAAGCAATGCCCGGTGTTCTGCTGGAACGGTCCCAAACGCCCTTTGCGTTCGTGGCCTATGATAATTACGTGCCGGCGAAACCGAGGTAGGCAAGGCAAATTAAACTACGAAATACGCGAAAGGCGCGAAAGCGGGAACGGATATTGTTTTCAAGGAAGAGAGTTATAGAATCATCGGGGCCTGTTTTGATGTTTATAAAGAGAAGGGAAACGGATTTCTGGAAGCCGTGTATCAGGAATGTCTGGCTATTGAGTTCGCCGAGCAGGGCATCCCTTTTGTCGAGAAACTGAGGATCCGACTTAAGTACAAGGGACGCGAGCTCAAACAGACTTATGCGCCTGATTTTCTCTGTTTTGACCGCATCATTCTTGAAATCAAGGCGGTGAAGAATCTGGCGGACGAATATAGAGCTCAGGTTATCAACTATCTGAAAGCAACGGGTCGGCCATTGGTATTGGTAAACTTTGGACATTATCCGAAAATCGAACACGAAAGGTTTGTCAATCAATCCGCCAGCGCTTTGCGGGAGGATTTTTCGCGCCTTTCGCGTTTTTCGTAGTTTCCACCATGGCGAATCAGCCGAGTCTGAAAAAAGATGGATAGCTGAATAGTTGCAATTTTAAATTGATTATGTCTCTTTTCAAGTCCAACCGTGTGCTGGCAATGGATATCGGCGCCAGCGAAATGAAGCTGGCGGAGTTCCGCGGCGGCCGCGCCGGCATGGAACTGCTCAATATCGCCATCTGCCCTCTGGAGATCGATTCTAACAATGAAGAGGATATGCCGCTGGCAATCGTTGCCGCGATCCAGGCGGTGATGAAGGAAAAGAATATCCGGCCGGCGCCGGTCGCTTTTTCCGTGATGGGGCCGTCGGCCTTTCTCCGGTTGGTCAAATTGCCTCCCGTTAAGCCCAAACGGATTTTCCAGACCGTCCAGTACGAAGCCCAGCAGAATGTTCCGTTCCCGATTGATGAGGTGGTCTGGGACTATCAGCTCATGGGCGCTTCCCATCAGGAGCTCGACGTGATGCTGGTGGCCGTCAAGACGGATATTGTTGAGAATCTGGCTGATTGCGTCGAGGCGGCCGGCCTGCAGACGGAACTGGTGGATGTGGCGCCCCTGGCCCTCTATAACGCCGTGCGCTATAATTACCCCGAACTGGAGGGTTGTACCCTTGTCATGGATATTGGCGCCAGGTCCACCAACCTGGTGTTTATCGAGGAGGGTCGGTTGTCCACGCGTACGCTTCCCATTGTGGGCACCGGCAATACGATTACCCAGCAGTTGATGAAAGAATTTGACCTGACGTTCAAGGATGCCGAGGATCTGAAACGGGCCCACGCGCGGGTTGCTTTTGGCGGCGCTTATGAGGATTATTCGGATAAGGTTATTTCCAAGGTTTCCAAGACCGTGCGCAGCACCATGACGCGGCTGCATGTCGAGGTGGAACGGTCAATCAATTTCTACCGTACCCAGCATGGCGGCAGTCAGCCCCAACGCGTCCTGCTTGCCGGCGGCACGTCCGTTATCTCGCGCACGGACGAGTTTTTCAAGGAAAAGCTCAAGGTGGACGTGGAGTATCTGAATCCATTCCGGAATATCGTGGTTCATGAGGCCATCTCGGCGGATGAAATCAGCGCTTGCGCGCACGTCATGGGCGAAGTCGTAGGCATGGGGCTCCGGCACATGTTGCCCTGTCCGGTGGAAATCAACCTCTTGCCTCCGAAGCTGGCGGCGGAAAAATCGTTTGCCAAAAAACAGCCGTACCTGGTGGCCGCCGCGGTCGGCCTGGTTTTTATCGCGCTCTGCTGGTGGTTCTATTTCTCCTATATGGCCCAGCGCCTGGCGGAGCGGCGGGAAAACATCCAGGTTACAGTGACGAAACTGGCGGCCATCGAGGCCCAGTTGAAGCCCATCGAGGCCAGAAACGTCCGCCTTCAGACCAAGCCGGAAGAACTCATCAACATCGTGAATCAGCGGACGCAGTGGGTGAAGGTGTTGGACAGCATTCACGGATGCATGCCCGAAGGCATGTGGCTGGTTTCCCTGACGCCCGTCATGGCGGCTGGCTCGGCGTCAGGTCCGTCCCGGTCGCGCCGGAACCGGCGTGCCGCCAGTGGACCGGCAACACCGGCAACACTGGCTGACATCATTGGTATTCGCCTCAAGGGTATGATCTTTATGGATAAGGCGACCGACAATTCCGTCGTTCAGTTCCGGGATCAATTGCGGTTGTCGCCGTTATTTACCGATCAAACGGAAATCGAGCTGGCCCCCATGCCCAATCCGGATGATTATGCCCGTGAATTCATGATGATGATTGCATTGAAAGACCCAATATAAGTAAAAAAAGTTCTTGGTTCTTCGTTCCTCGTTCTTCGTTGGGGAAGGGAAGGAAAACCATTGAGGAGTGTTCTTTATTCGTTGAAACGAAGAACGATGAACAACGAACGACAAACGACAAACGACGAACGAAGAACTGATTTATACTCATGAACCTGGCGTTTTTAAAAAAATATCTTGTGCTTGAAATCTGCGGCGTTGTTGTCCTGACGGCGTTGATTGTCATTGGGGTGAAACTGACGGCGGTGATTCGGCAATATGCCGGCGAAAAGAACGCCCTGCAGGCGGTCATGGCCCGTAAACAACAGTTGGATCGCCGCGACCCCTATCCGGACGTGGAAAATGTGAAACAGGAAGCCGAGAATTTCAAGGATATCCTGGACAATTACAATGAGTTGAATGAATTGCTCCGGGCCCGGCAGATTGAACCGCAGAGGATGCGGCCGGCGGCCTTCATGTCGTTGCTGGAAAATACCCTGCGGCGTCTTAAGGCCCAGTTGCGGCAAGCCCAGGTGGCTTATCCCCCCAAATTTACCTTTGGTTTTCAACGGTATGCCGGCGGAAAATTGCCGGCCGCCGGCGATATTCCCCTTCTGGTTCAGCAATTGAAAATTATTGAGATGCTGTGTCAGGCCCTGGGCCAGATCGGTGTTGATGAACTGGTTGCGTTTTCCCGCGATGAGTTTGAACTTACCGGGAGGTCCGGCGCCCCGGCCGCGCCCCAGCCGCGCGGCGCGCCGTCGCCGGCGGAACAGGCAGAAGATGATTCGTTGTATACAACCCAGCATTTTAAGATGGAGATCAAGGCCAATGAAGGCGGTGTATTTGATCTGCTGAATCTGATGATCCGGCTGCCCATGTTCACGGTGGTAACCTCGGTGGAGATGAATAACCTGAAGCCGTTTCTGCATGCCGGCAGCCGCGCGAGTGTTCCTGCGCCGGCGGCCGCGGGCACCGCTACAACCAACGAACCGGCAAGTCGTGAACAGAGAGTCGTGTCCGGTAAAGAACCGGTTGATCTGAAACTGGAACTGGATGTTTATCAATTCGCGCCCTCGCTGAATTTTAAGGAAATCGGAAAGAAGTGAGATGGTTTTAAGATAAAATCATCAAAATT
>CAYQNY010000062.1:0-4629 GCA_964418925.1 uncultured Verrucomicrobiota bacterium | reverse complement strand
GTTTTTTTACTTAACACCTAATACTTAAAACTTAACACGAAGAGAGGTTATTCAAGTGAGTCCGGGCGGCAAAGGTTTAATCAATTGGATCAGGATGGCCTACGATAAGCTGGTGCTGGTTATCGTTTTGTTCGTCCTGCTGGTGTCCGGTATCCTGTTGGGTGTGTTTGTGGATCATGAAAAGAAAGTTCTGGCCGCTGCCCTTTGGAAACGACCGGATGTCTCCCCGAAGTGTTCCCAGCCCGTTGATACCATTGCCCTCCAGGAGGCCATCGAAAGCCTGGCGGGACCTTTTCAGCTGGAATATGGCTCCAATCGCATGCTGGTCGCGGAAACTCGCGTGGCCTGTGTCAAGTGCGGCCGCCCGATTCCCTATGACGCTGATGTATGCACGTTCAAAAGTTGCGGCGCCCCTCAGCCGACGGCTAAGATCGCGTCGGGAAAAAAAGATACCGACCGGGACCGCATGCCGGACGAATGGGAAAAACAACATGGTTTGAACTCGATGACGGATGACGCTCAGAAAGACGCGGATGGCGATCAATTCACCAATCTGGAGGAATACCGGCATCAAACCAGCCCGAAAGACCCCGCTGATTATCCCGCGCCGGTGAGTAAGCTGAGATGGTCCCGGATTGGCAGAATGCCCCTGCCGTTCAGTTTCCAGAGCATTCAGCATCCCGCCCGGGATCAGGTGCTCTATGTTCTGAAAGACAAGAAAACCCGGCAGGATTACTATGTTAAAATCGGGGATACGGTTAAAGGCTTTGAAATTATAGGCTGCGAGAAAAAGACCAAAGAAGTCCATAAAAAAGGGGTCTCTACTCCCTTTATCGAAGATGTATCCATATTGAAACTGCGTAAAGGGGATAAAGTCATTGCCTTGACTCTCGGTCAGGATGCCAGCCAGGGCGACATGGCGGCGGAACTCATCTTTTTGATTGATAATTTAAAATATATCGTCAAAATTAATGACGTTATTACCTTGAAAAACATTCCATACAAGGTTGTTGACATTCAAAAGGATGCTGTTGTAGTATCTAATGACTCAACTGGAAAAAAGACTGCTCTGGAAAAAGTGTCAGTAGCGGATCAATAGCGTGCTGCGAAAAAACCATAAATTAATTTCCCTGCTGTGCCGATAACAGCTTAATTTAAGGTATAATAGGAATTTTCCGCCCGCGACGGGTTCAGCCTATGGCTGATAATTTAATGTCTAGGAATTTCAATCCGTTGCAGTTCTTGACGCCCAGAGCGGCGTCTCGAACCGCCGCTACACCCATGTGTTGTAGAGGCCGTTCGCTAGAACGGCAAATCCCGCGAAGCGCGGGACAGGCTTGCCCCGCCTGGCGGGACTTAATTCAGGGATTATCATGAAACGTTTGTTATGGGCTGTATCTGCCACAATGATGGTATTCTTCGGCGGGCAGAGTGTATCGCTCCTGGCCCAGGACAACGCTGATGACACAGCCGCTGTAGAGGCGCCGCTTGTCCCGAGCGAACCTGTGGCGCCTGTATTGAGCGAAGTCGAACCAGTCAAGGAACTTGCCCCGTCGGTAGAAACGATCCCTCCGGCTGAAGAACCCGAGCCATCTGAAACCCCCGCGGCCGAATCCAAACCAGAAACCGCGCCGCCGCTTGTTGCGCCCGTGGATGCCGGGGCGCTCGTTGCCCCGTTGCAGGATGACGCGTCCGCGGAAACATCCAAACCGGCAGTAGCCCTGCCTGCTGAAGCCCTGCCGGCGGATGCTGAGCCGGAAGACGCGGTCTCTGAGGTTGTTCCTGCCGTCGCGGAAACGGCGGATACGCCGCCTGCCTTGAGCGAACCTGTGGCGCCTGTACTGAGCGAAGTCGAAGTGAGCGAAGTCGAAGTGAGCGAAGTCGAACCAGTCAAGGAACCTGCCCCGTTACAGGGCGACGTGGCCGCGCCTGCTCAGCCGGAATTTGAACTGGACCGTGCGGCGCCGTCTGGGGCGGCGGTTGCCCCGCAACAGGGCAACGCCGCGTCCGCCGCCGAAAAACCGACGGAGAAAAAAGCGTCGTTCTGGAGCCGCATGTTTGGGAGAGGCAAGGATAAAGACAATACCAAGACTCCGGCTTTATCTGCGGATAAACCAGAGGCGGTAGGGAAGCCGCCACGCCTCATGCGTGGTGAACCTGTGGCGCCTGTACTGAGCGAAGTCGAAGTGAGCGGAGTCGAACCAGTCGAGAAACCTGCCGCGCCCACAACCCGGGAAGAAATGTTAGCGGCCCAGGAAGAGGTCAGGCGCCAGGCCAAGGAAATTGAAGGATTGAAACATCTGGACTTGGCATACCAGGCCATGAACCAGAATAAATTTGAGGAAGCCCTGAAGCTGTTCAACCAGGCATTAAGCATCATGCCCATGCGTCCCCATACCGTGGAAACCCGGAATAAAGCCCGTATGGCTCAGGCGCAATGCGAATACCGGCTGGCGCTGAACTACTATCAGCAGGGTAATCTGGATGAGGTTAAAAAATCCATTAACCGGGCCCTCGGCTACGTGCCGTCGCATAAGCAATCCCTGCGGCTGAAAGCACGGATCGCCCGGGACGAGATCAGGAAGAGGACGGCTAAGCCGCCTCCGATCCGGTTTGCGCCGAAGTTTCTGGATAAAGAAAAACGCATCAATGCCGCCATCAGCCGCGGCAGACAGTACATGGCCATCCGTGATTATCAACAAGCCGCTTATGAGTTTAAGACCGTCATCTTGGAGGACAAGGGCAATGAGGAGGCCAACGCCAACCTGAAAAAGATCGCCGAGAAGGGGTATAAACTCGAAACGGACCAGTATAAGCGGATGCAGGCTGAAATGATTGCCCAGGTGCGCGACACCTGGACGCCGCCAATGAAGCCGGAAGTCATCTCGCCGTTGAAGACGCTGGAAGGAATGGAAATGATTCAACCGGAAAAACAGCGTTTGCTGAAGAAGTTGAATACCATTGTCATTCCGCAATTGGATTTCCGCCAGGCGAATATCGTGGACGTGATTCGATATCTGGATCAGCAGAGCATTATTGCCGACAAGGATTCGCCCGCCGGTGAAAAGGGTGTTAATATTATCCTGAACCTGAAACGCCCGGGTCAAGTCGGCGGAGTGACGCCCGCCGCCGGGGAAACAATAGATATGGAAGAAGATATCTTCAGCACGGAGGGCACGGCAAGCGCCACAGCGAGGACTTCCTCATCCTCCTCTATTCCGACGGTGACATTGACCCTGCGCAATATCGTTCTGCTGGATGCTATCAAGTTTATCACAGAAGTCACCGGGCTAAAATTCCGCGTCGAATCCAATGTGGTTGTCATTACACCGGCGGATGTGGTCGTGGGGGAAGTCATGACCCGAACGTATCGTGTTCAGCCCAATATGGGGGACATCATTGGCGGCGCGGTATCTGCCTCGGCCCCTGGCGGTGTGGGCGGCGGTGGAATTGATATGGGAATGGGATTGGGCGCCACCGCCGCCACGGATCGCGGCGACGACGGTAGGAAATTTTTTATTGATGCCGGCGTGCCGTTCCCCGAAGGGACATCCATCAAATATCAGAACAGCTTGAATCTTATCATTGTGGCCAATACGGCCGAGAATCTGGAAAAGTTCGAGCAGATCCTGTCAAAACTGAACGTGATTCCCATTCAAGTCGAAATTGAAGCTCGTTTTGTGGAAGTCGCTCAGACGGATCTGGAGGAACTGGGCGTTGAATGGCTGTTGACGGATAATTGGGAAATTGCCCAGGATGCCAGCGCCGGCGCCGCCGTGCCGCTTAGCGCGCGCGAACGCGTGCAGATCAATCAGAACCACTTGACCAAAGGATTGCGGAGTTTCGATGACGCGTCCGGCGCGTTGACCACGATGCCCGGCGGCACTATGGCGGGTATATTCTCCGTTTCCTCCATCCTGACCAATCCGGAACTCTCTTTTATTCTGCATGCCCTGGAACAGACCTCTGGCGCCAATCTGCTCTCGGCGCCCAAGGTAACCACGAAAACCGGCGCCAATGCCGAAATCAAAGTGGTCAGGGAATTGATTTATCCGACTGAGTTTGAGCAGGAAACACAGACGGCGGGCACAACCACCGGGATAAATAATAACCAGTTGACTCAGATTGTGGTCACCCCCGCCGGTTTTCAAACCCGGGACCTGGGCGTGATTCTCAATGTGACGCCGGTGGTGGGGCCGGACGGCTATACCATTGATTTGACCATGATGCCCCAGGTCGTCGAACTGGTGGAATGGATTGATTACGGGTCCACCGTGCTCGATCCCGGCGGGGTTCAGCGCAAGGTGCCCATGCCCCAGCCGATTTTCCATTCCCGTTCCATTGCCACCAGTATCTCCATTTGGGACGGTCAGACCGTGGTCATGGGCGGATTAATCACCGAACAACAGTCCACGACCGTGGATAAAATCCCCTTCCTGGGCGATATTCCTTTGATTGGCTATTTGTTCCAGAGCAAGACCAGTAAGAGTGTCAAACGTAATTTGCTCATTTTCGTTACGGCCAATCTGGTTGACCCTGCCGGGAATAAGATCAATAAGACGCCGGTGGACCTGGCCAGTGCCGGTACGGGCCCGCCGTAGAGGAAATGCAGAATTAAGAATTAAGAAT
>CAYQNY010000061.1:0-16016 GCA_964418925.1 uncultured Verrucomicrobiota bacterium | reverse complement strand
CCATACCGCCCATACCGCCGCCCATGCCGCCGCCCATGCCGCCGCCGGGCGCCGCCGGGGCCGATTTTTCCTTTTCAGGAATTTCCGTTACCATGCATTCGGTCGTTAACAACAGACCGGCTATACTGGCAGCGTTCTGGATGGCTGTTCGGGTCACCTTGGTCGGATCAATGACGCCGTCCTTAACCAAGTCAGTGTACTCGGCGGTTGCCACGTTATACCCGTTACTGCCTTTGCTTTTCTTGACTTCCGCCACGATAATGGAGGCGTCCACGCCGGCGTTAGTCACGAGCTGACGCAGGGGGGTTTCCAGAACGCGGCTGACGATCTGGATACCGATGGCTTTGTCGCCCTTGATATCCAGTTTATCCAGGGCGGACTGACAACGCAACAGCGCCACACCGCCGCCGGCCACGACGCCTTCTTCGACCGCCGCGCGCGTGGCGTGCAGCGCGTCTTCGACGCGGGCTTTCTTTTCCTTCATTTCGGTCTCGGTCGCCGCGCCGACGTTGATGACGGCCACGCCGCCGGCCAGTTTCGCCAGGCGTTCCTGCAGTTTCTCGCGGTCATAGTCCGAGGTCGTTTCCTCGATCTGTTTGCGGATCTGGGCAACGCGACCCTGAATAGCCGTAGTCTTGCCGCCGCCTTCGATGATCGTCGTGTTTTCCTTATCCACGGTAAGCCGTTTGGCCCGGCCCAAGTCATCGAGCTTGATATTTTCCAGCTTGATGCCCAGGTCTTCGGTGATGCACCGGCCGCCGGTCAGGACCGCGATGTCCTCCAGCATGGCCTTGCGCCGATCGCCGAAACCAGGCGCCTTCACGGCACAGCATTTCAGCGTGCCGCGCAGACGGTTGACCACGAGGGTAGCCAGGGCTTCGCCTTCCACTTCCTCCGCGATGATCATCAGCGGCTTGCCGGACTTGGCTACATTCTGCAGCAGCGGAAGCAGATCCTGCAGGTTGGAGATCTTCTTCTCGTAGTTCAGGATGTAGGTATCCTCGAGCACGCATTCCATGTTTTCCGCGTCGGTAACAAAGTACGGAGACAGGTATCCCTTGTCGAATTGCATGCCCTCGACCACGTCCAGTGTCGTTTCGATGGTTTTGGCCTCTTCCACCGTGACCGTGCCGTCTTTGCCCACCTTGTCCATGGCGTCGGCGATGATTTCGCCGATCTTCTGATCGCCGTTGGCGGAGATGGTTGCCACTTGGCAGATTTCGGTGTGTTCCCTGACCTTCTTGCTCTGTTTTTCAAGCGCGTCCACGACGGCCTCGACGGCTTGGTCAATGCCCCGCTTGAGAGCCATTGGATCGGCTCCGGCGGTGACGTTCTTCAAGCCTTCCTGATAGATCTTTTCGCTCAGCAGGGTGGCGGTTGTCGTGCCGTCGCCGGCTATGTCGCTGGTTTTACTGGCGACTTCGCGCACCATCTGGGCGCCCATGTTTTCAAACGGATCAGCCAGCTCGATTTCCTTGGCGACAGTGACGCCGTCCTTGGTGATCGTGGGTGATCCGAATTTCTTATCGAGAATAACGTTCCGGCCGCAGGGACCCAGGGTTACGTTTACCGCTCGACTTAGTTGCTGGACGCCGCGCAAAATGGCTTGGCGCGCCTCGGCATCATACTTCAATTGCTTACCTTGATCTGCCATAACAATCTTCTCCTTCTTTTCTTGGTGTTTGTTAAGTCCTGAGCAAATAAATGCGTCATCTTGTTTATGTGTCGCAGGACTTAGGCTGCGATAATGCCGAGAATGTCGTCTTCACGAACGATCTGATACTCGACATCGTTGATTTTAACTTCCGTGCCGCCATATTTTGGCAGAAGAATATGATCATTTTTTTTCACATTCATGGGGATCAGTTTTCCGTTATCGTCCCGTTTGCCGGGACCGACGGCGATGATCTTGCCCTCCATGGGCTTTTCCTTGGCGCTGTCCGGGATGATAATTCCGCCTTTTTGGGTTTCCCCTTCTTTCTTGGGTTCAACCAGTACGCGATCTCCCAGAGGTTTAATGTTCATCTTACTGCTACCCTCCTTCTTTTTGGTTTCTGTATTTATGGCGCGTCCCGCGCCATTTATGATTTGTCCGGCTCATGCCCGAGCGATGCGCCGGATTGTGATGCTTATTTCTTGTCCTTGTCGTCCACCATTTCAAAGTCGGCGTCAATGACGTCATCGCCGCCTTTCTTCGCATCCGGGTTGGCCTGGGGCTCGTCCGGTTTTCCGGGTTCCGGCTGTCCGTCGCCGCTCTTGGCGTCCTGGCCAGGCTGTTGACTTTTGGCCTGCGCGTAGAGGTCGGCGGATACCGCCTGCATATCGGTATTCAAGGCGTCCATGGCCGATTTGATGTCGTCGTTCTTGCCGTCTTTAATAACGGTTTTGAGCTTCTCGATGGCGGCTTCGACTTTTGCCTTTTTCGCCGCATCAATCTTGGCGCCGTGTTCTTTCAGCATTTTTTCGGTTTCATAGACCATGGCGTCTGCCCGGTTACGGGTCTCCACCTCTTCGCGGCGCGACTGGTCGTCGGAGGCGTGCTGTTCAGCGTCCTTGACCATCTTCTCGATATCGCTTTTATCCAGGCCGCTGGAGGCTGTAATCGTGATTTTCTGCTCCTTGCCGGTGCCGAGATCCTTGGCCGACACATGCAGGATGCCGTTGGCGTCAATGTCAAAACCCACCTCAATCTGCGGCACACCGCGCGGCGCCGGGGGAATGCCGTCGAGATGAAACCGGCCGATGGATTTGTTATCGGCCACCATTTTTCGTTCCCCTTGTGAGACATGGATTTCCACGGATGGCTGGTTATCCGACGCGGTGCTGAAAATTTCGGTCTTGCGGGTTGGAATGGTCGTATTCCGTTCGATGAGCGTCGTGAATACGCCGCCCAGCGTTTCGATTCCCAAACTCAGCGGGGTGACGTCCAGCAACAGGACATCGCGCACTTCGCCCTTCAGGATTCCACCTTGAATGGCGGCGCCCACTGCCACGACTTCATCCGGGTTGACCCCCTTGTGCGGGTCTTTGCCGAAAAGCTCCTTGACTTGTTCCTGCACTTTGGGCATGCGGGTCATGCCGCCCACCAGGATGTCTTCGTTGATTTCCGACGGGTTTATACCGGCGTCTTTCAGGCAGACTTTCACGGGACCGATAGTTCGTTCGATGAGGGTATCGACAAGCTGTTCGAGCTTGGGACGCGCCAGGGTAACGTTCAAGTGCTTTGGACCGGAGGCATCCGCCGTAATAAAGGGCAGATTGATGTCTGTCTGCTGAGACGTGGACAGCTCACATTTGGCTTTTTCCGCGGCTTCCTTGAGGCGCTGGAGCGCCATGGGGTCCTTGGAAAGGTCAATGCCGTTTTCCTTCTTGAATTCAGCCACCAGCCAGTTGATAATTGCCTGATCGAAGTCGTCGCCGCCCAGATGCGTATCCCCGTTGGTGGCCTTGACTTCAAAGACGCCGTCGCCGATTTCCAGAATCGAAATGTCGAATGTGCCGCCGCCCAGGTCATAAACCGCGATTTTTTCATCCTTTTTCTTTTCCAGTCCGTAGGCCATCGCGGCGGCAGTGGGTTCGTTAATAATCCGCAGTACTTCCAGACCCGCGATTTTACCGGCATCCTTGGTGGCCTGCCGCTGGCTGTCGTTGAAATACGCCGGGGTAGTAATGACGGCCTGGGTGATTTTCTCGCCCAGATAGGCTTCGGCGTCTGTTTTCAGTTTTTGCAGAATCATGGAGGAGATTTCCGGCGGTGAATACATGCGATCACCGATCTGGACGCGCGCGTCGCTATTCTTGGCTGGCACAACCTGATAGGGAACCAGGGAAATCTCGTGGGCCACTTCGTCGAACTTTCGTCCCATAAAACGCTTGATGGAATAGACGGTATTGGTCGGGTTGGTGACTGACTGGCGCTTGGCGGCCTGTCCCACAAGGCGTTCTCCGCTTTTGGTGAAAGCCACGATGGAAGGAGTTGTGCGGCCGCCGTCGGAGTTTGGAATCACCACCGGTTGGCCGCCTTCCATGATAGCCATACACGAGTTCGTCGTACCTAAATCAATGCCTAAAACTTTTGCCATGTTATGTCTCCCAGACGAAAAATATCATAAAGTTAGATCATAAAAACACTAAATATATAAGCATTTCCTATGCCAAGAATTATAGCATGAATGCCATAATTCTTGTAAATGACTTAATAGTAAGATCATACATTATTGTTAATATTGTGTTTTTAATTTTTAGATTAAAAAATAATGTGTCAAATTGGCGCATATTTAGCCTTGGAGTGTGTCAAATGCGGGGTTGATGGCACAGGTTATGTCCCTGATAAGTGTTCACGGAATGCTGTCATGCCACCGGCCCTCAGGTCCGGAGGACCTTCCGGGTCCAAGGACGGGTCCAAGGACGGATCCGAGGACAGACCCGCCTCTGGCGGGAAATCGGAAACCCCGCCTCTGGCAGGGCAAGCTGGAAATTTACATAAAATCGGAATCCCTGGCCACGCTCAGTGCGTGGTTAACCTGCGGCTTGCCAAGTTTACCAAGCCATGGGCATGGCCAACGGCATGGCAGGGCAGGCTTTTCGCCCCAATTTCTCCGCCTTTGGCGGATCCGCCTCCGGCGGAAAGTTTCGATCCTGAAAAATCTATCCAGGGATTCAGGTCAGCATCAAATTCTGTACATTGACAATGATTAAACTATAATGCCATTCATTTTTTATTCATGGCGGGACGCAATCCTTTGCGTCCGCAGGCATTTTGCAGAAGTCTATAATTAGTCAACCCATAAGGAGTTCTTACCATGACATTATCAAAAGTTCCGTTGCCCGCTGAATTACGCGCGAAGTATGCCGCCACCAGACCCAGGGTGCTGAACCGGACGCCGGTGTTTGGATTCGGCTACCGGTCGCCCTGGCAGTTGGGAAATATTATCCAGGCGCGGGTTGCCCAAAAGTACCGGCTGAATGTCATGCTGGCCCAGCAATCGGTGCGTGAGATCGAACGAACGGGACGGAGTTTCCAGGATGTGGTTGACAGTGCGACGCTCAGCGCCCATGCCGCGCGCCTGACCCGGCCATGGGGGGCGGACGGCGATCACCTGAAGACTCCCGCCGACATTCGCGCGGCTGTCAAGGCGGGCTGCACGCATTTCACCTATGATGTGTCCCATGAGCTTGCGCAGGGGCTGAACGCCGCAAGCAAGAAGGTTGGCGCCATGGTTCGGCTGACCCGGACCTTGAAAGGGCGCCGGCCGTTCACGACCGAAATCTCGCTGGATGAGACGGAGCATACCACGGCCCTGGAGGATGTCTTGCGCCTGTTACAGACCTGGCGCAAGCAGGGCCTACCTGTCACGGAAATCGCGCCGCGGTTCCCCGGATACTTTGAAAAAGCGATTGATTATTACCTGCGCATCGAGCATGGCCGCCGGATTCACGACACGGCGGAATTTGAGCAATATCTCGTCGGCTTGTTGGAAGTCGTCCGGGGGTTCGGGGTGCGGATATGTGTTCATTCCGGCAGTGATAAGTTTTCCATCTATCCCATTTTGGCAAAAGTCCTGCACAATAACGTGCACCTGAAAACGGCGGGCACGTATTACCTTGAAGAATTGAAAATTATTGCCCGCCATGACGTGGCATTGTTTCGGGCGATCTATCGTTTCTCGCTGGCCCAGTTCCAGCAAGACCGCGCCACCTACGAATTGAGCGCCGATCTGTCGCAACTGCCGGATGTCGAAGCGCTGGATGGTCCGGCCCTGGCCGGCCTGTTAAAGTCAGGATGCGGCAATGATCACTTGCGCCAGATTCTGCATGTTACCTATGGGTCCGTGCTGACGGCGCGGTGTGCTGACGGACAGCCGCTGTTTGCCGAAAATATGATTGCGGTGCTGAAACGGCATAAAGCCGACTACACCCGGGAAATGGAACAGCACCTTCTGCGGCATATTCGCCCCTTTTTGCCGGCATAGCCCGGAATAAAGCCAAGGCGGCGTCATTCTTACCCACCATCGCCCGGTGAGGTCACCGGGCCTACAGATATCACGGTATGCTTGTAGGCCGCGTGCCCCCACGCGGCGGATTTTCTGTCTTTCAGATTTTTCTTTTTTTTGCTTGCCTTATTCTGGTATGAACGTATTATTCATAAATATTGAATAGTTTGTTCAGTAATTATGAAACCGGAACAACGTCAGGAAAAAATTCTTCAGCGCCTGCGCGCCGTCCAGCGGGAATGGAGTGTCGCGGAACTAGTCCGCGTACTCAAGGTGTCTGCGCTGACAGTCCGGCGCGACCTGGAGTCGCTGGTTAAAAGCGGACTGGTTCTTCGAACGCATGGCGGGTGTCTCTTCAGTGGGCGGATTGCCGCGGATTTTATCTATCACCAGCGCGTGGCCGCTAATTTTGAATTGAAACAGGCCATCGGGGTTGCCGCCGCGCGCGAGGTGCGGGTCGGTGATGTTATGGTTATTAATGACGGTTCCACGACCTTTCACCTGGCCTCGTGTCTGGGGCAGTGCGGCCGCGTCACCGTCTATACAAATTCCATTATCATGATCGGAGAACTGCGCCGTTTCTCCAACGTGTGCTTGTATATCCTTGGCGGCAAATACCATCCGGATGTCTCATGCCTTGGTGGCAGTGTCATGGAACGCGTGCTGGAAACCATAGACGCGGACACGGTGTTCCTGGGCACGGATGCCATTGACGCCCGGGGTCGTTGCCTGGCCGCGGACCAGGATGCGGCGCGCACGGCGCAAATAATGCTCCGCCGGGCGCGCCGCCGCATCCTGCTGGCGGATCACACTAAGACGGCGGCGGCGGGCGGCGTTGTGTATGCGACCTTGCGGAATTTCGATCTATGGATAACCACTCCCGGCCTGTCGCCATCGGCGCGGCGCCGTTATAAAAAACAAACCCAAATAAAAGAGGTGTCTGGATGAATAATTCCATTGCTTGGGCCAAAGTGGATTTGAACCGTTACCCGCAGATTGTGACCACTGATATTCCCGGGCCGAAATCCCGGGAGATGCACGGGCGTGCCGCGCAAATCATGAAGGGTTATTCCGGCCAGGTGAAGCTGTTCCCGGTCGTGTTTGAGAAGGGGCACGGCTGTACCCTGACCGACGTGGACGGCAACACCTACCTGGATTTTTCCTCCGGCATTTACGTGACTACGATCGGCCATTGTCATCCGAAGGTCACCGAGGCCGTGCGGAAATACGCGGGTTTGCTGATGAACTGCCATGACTTCACGACCCCCATCAAGGTTAAACTGCTGGAGAAGCTGAAGTCCATCCTGCCCGGCGATCTGTCGGTGATGCAGTTGTATGACAGCGGCACCACTGCGGTGGAGGCCGGTCTGCGCGTTTGCCGCGCGGCCACTGGCAAACATGAATTCCTGTCATGTTACAGTGATTTCCACGGCAAATCCGGGCATTCCGTCAGCCTGGCGCGGATGAATAAGACCAATGGGCCGACCCGCGCGCCGGGTTTTTACATGCTGCCGCGGCCTAATCCCTATCGCCCGCTCTTCAAGAAGCCGGATGGTTCAATTGATACGGATGCCTATATCGCCTTTTTCGATGAGTTCATTGTTGAGGGCACGACCGGGCAGGTGGCGGCTATTGTTCTGGAGCCCATTCAGGGTTGGGCCGGATCCGTTTTTCCGCCGGACGACTTTTTCCCGAAACTGCGGCAGTGGTGCGACCGGCGCAAAATCCTGCTCATGGCCGACGAAGTTTTGACCTCCATGGGACGGACAGGCACCTATCTGGCAATGGAGCATTGGAACACCGTGCCGGATGTCGTTACGATCGGCAAAGGGTTCGGCAACGGATTTCCCGTCACCGCCATGGTAGCCCGGGGTGAATTCGGAGAATATTTTGAGACCATCAGCGCCTCCACGAGTTACGGGGGCAATCCGATGGCCTGTGCCGCCGCGCTGGCTTCAATCGAAACCATTGAGGAGGAAGGCCTGCTGGAAAACGCGCAACGGCTGGAAGCGTTTTTCATCCCGCGTCTTGAAAAAATGAAGCAGGCGCATCCGATTATCGGGGATGTTCGCTGTAAAGGATGCCTGATGGGCGTGGAACTGGTCAAGGACCGTGCCACCAAGGAGCCGTTTACCGAGGCCGGCAAGCAGGTCTATCAGCGGGCGTTCCGCCAAGGTCTGGCCTGGATTCCGGCCGGGCACATTTTACGCATGAGTCCGGCGATTGTCATGGACGTGGACATGGCTGCCAAGTGCATGGACATCATTGACGAAGCCATTGGCGAAACCGAAAAAGAATTGGGATACGAAAAATAGCCACAAAGATGCACAAGATGCACAAGGGGCACATATATGAATGACAAAGAAGTTATGAAGTTGTGTGATCAAATTCGCGCGACCAGTTTATCTGTTCATACGTATTTGAAACATGGCCATATGGAAAAAATCTATGAGAATGCCATGGCGCACCGGCTTAAGAAACAAGGCCTTACGTTAGAGCAACAGTATCCTCTTAAAGTATTTGATGAGGATGGAACCCTTCTGGGTGATTATGTGATAGACCTGTTTGTTGAGCAGAATTTGATTGTTGAGATTAACGCCTGTCGGACATTAGCTGAAGAACATATCGCCCAGATTCTTGGATATTTACGCGCATCACGAATGCGTCATGGACTCTTGATTAATTTTGGAGCACCGAAGCTGCAAATCAAAAAATTGGTTTTGTGAGTTTTGTGCCTCTTTGTGGCAAATATTCCGGAGCAAAATTTAAATGAAAACAATCAAATTCGGCATCATCGGGGCCGGGCTCATGGGCCGGGAATTCGCCAGCGCCGCCGCGCGTTGGGCGCACCTGCCGGACATGCAGGTTCGACCGGAAATCACGGCAGTCTGTGACCGGAATCCGGCCAGCCTGGGCTGGTATCGCGATAATTTTCCGGCGGTGACAACTTTGACGGAGGATTACCGCGTTCTGCTCAGCCAGGCGGATGTGGAGGCGGTCTATTGCGCGGTGCCGCACCACCTGCACGAGGAGCTTTACAGCGCCATCATCAAGGCCGGCAAACATCTGATGGGGGAGAAGCCTTTTGGGATAAATCTCCAGGCCAACCAGGCCATTCTGGATTGCCTGCAGGCACACCCGGCGTGCTTTGCGCGCTGTGCCTCGGAGTTCCCGTTTTATCCGGCTGTTCAGCGCATTGGCGATATGATCGAGCAGGGCGCCTTTGGCCGGATCATTGAGGTGGACGGGTTCTTTCTCCATTCCAGCGATCTGAATCCGGCCAAGCCGATCAACTGGAAGCGCATGATTGAATATAACGGCGAATACGGATGCCTGGGCGACCTCGGCATGCATGTCTGCCATGTCCCGTTCCGCGCCGGATGGGTTCCGCAAAACGTGCGGGCCATTCTTTCCAATATTATCAAGGAACGTCCGGATGGCAAGGGCGGCCGTGTGCCCTGCCGCACGTGGGATAATGCCACGTTGTTTTGCGAAGCGGTGGATTCCGAATCCGGCGATGGTTTTCCCCTGACGCTTAAAACCCAGCGCATCGCGCCGGGAGAGAAGGATACCTGGAGTCTGACGATCCTGGGCACGCAAGCCAGCGTCCGTTTCTCCACCAAAAATCCGCGCCTGTTGCAGGTCATGGAATACCGGGGCGGCGATTGCGAGCAGGCCTGGATGCAGATTGATATGGGTCATGAAACGGCATTCAAGTCGGTAACCGGCGGAATCTTTGAGTTCGGGTTCTCCGACTCCATTCTCCAGATGTGGGCCGCATTTCTATATGAGCTGAAGGAAGGCCAGCCTTTGCATAGATTTTCCGGGTGCGTGACTCCGGAGGAAACACATCAAAGCCACCGGCTGTTCACCGCCGCATTGAGGTCGCAGGCGGAACAGGCTGTGATCCGTATGTAGCTTAAATCAAGGAGGTTTGACGATGACAAGTTCATTTCGCGCCGGCGCGGCGGCAGTGGATATTTCCCCGGGGCCGGGCATTCCCCTGGCCGGGTATCCGCATTTCCCGCGTCACAACACGGGTGTTCATGATCCGTTAATGGCCGGGTGCATGGTCCTGGACGACGGCGCCACAAAAGTGGCCCTGGTATGCATGGACCTGTTAATGATTTCCCGGCGGTATGTACAGTCCATCCGGCTGAAAGCCGCGGCGCAGACCGGTATTCCGGCCGCCAATATCCTGATTTCCTGTTCGCACACCCATTCGAGTCCCTGGGGCTCTGATTGGTTTGAATTAGGGGAGACCACCGGCGAAATAATGCGTCCGGACGCGGCCTATATGTCCACGCTGGAGACCAAACTGGTGGGCCTGATTGCCACGGCGTCCCGCGAAATGTTTGACGCCCGCCTGGCCGTGGACAAGGGAATCTGCGGCAAGGAACGCGGCGTTGGCGGGAATCGCAGGGATCCCGCCGGCCCCGCTGATCCCGAAGTCTGGACCGTGGGTCTCCAGGATTCCAAGGGAACCTGGCGGGCGTGCCTGGTGAAGTATGCCCTGCATCCCACGATTATTCATGAAGACAGCACCCTGGTAACCGCCGATTATCCCGCCTATATCCGGCAGTACCTGAACGGCGCGTTTCCCGGCATGGTCCTGCTGTTTGCCCAGGGCACGGCGGGTAACCAGAGCTCGCGCTATTTTCGGAAAGGACAGTCTTTTGATGAAGCCGAGCGCATTGGCACGGCGATCGGCCGTGAAGCCGGCGAGGTGTTGAAGCGTCTTCAGGTTTCCGGCCAGATCCGGCTGGGCGCGTGGTCCACAACGGTGGATCTGGCGTTGCGCGCGTTGCCGAACCGGGCTGAAATGGAAGTGCGCGTGGACCGGGCGCGGGCGCGGTATGCCGACTTGAAGTCCGCCAACGCGCCGTACCTGGAGGTCCAAAACGCCAACTTGACTGTCCTGGGCGAGGAGGACACACTGGCATTTGTGCTCATGCAGGAACGCGGGGCATCCATCGGGTTCATCAAGGATGAATTGCCGGCTGAAGTTCAGGTCATTGGTATTGGCGACGCGCGTATCGTCTGTCTGCCGGGCGAAGTGTTCGTGGAGTTCGGCCGTTGCATTCAGGCGGCGTCGCCGTTCCCCAAAACCTTTGTGGTGACGATTGCCAACGGCATCTTGCCCGGCTATGTGTGTACGGCCGAGGCCTATGCCGCCGGCGGCTACGAAGCCGGTGCGTCATTCCTGACGCCCCAGGCGGGGGAAGCGCTGACGGAAACGGCAAGGAAGATTCTTCAGCAGAGCCGGTAATGTAGTGCTGCCAAAATAGGTGGACAAAACTGAAAAAGACATATCATGCCGAGCTCTTAGATTTGCTCCGGACAAGCGTAGCGCGTATCATGCCGTGGCCGAATGGCGCCGGCAGGAGGAGAATCTCAAGGTGTTCATGAAGTCGGAGATATTTGCCACCAGAGGCGGATCTGCCTTCTGCCTTTGCTGAAGTTACGCCGGACAAGCTGGCGGGAAAAACCAAAAAACACGGAGTTTTTAGACAGGATTAACAGGATTAAGACGCAGAAGACGTTCGTTTGTTTTTCTCGCCTAAAATCCTGTCAATCCTGTAAATCCTGTCTAAATTTCCGATTCTTTGTTTTATCGATAGTCTGCGGTTTCCGCCAGAGGCGGATCTGCCTATGGCATGACAATTGGGTTGTGGGCATAGCCCGCGTTAGTCTCATCAGGTGCTGAATGAGACCGAAACAACATTATATTGTGGCCTTGGACTGTGGCTCCACGAGTTTCAAGGTTGCGGTGTTTGACACCAATTTGCGCCGGTTGGGCGAGAGCAGTGAACCGTTACGCTATGCGGTGCGGATGCCGACTCGGGTGGAATTTAATCCGGATGTCGCCTGGCGAACAAGTCTACGGCTCATTCGCCGGGCTTGTGCTCAGGCCGGCCTGAGTCCGGTAGCCGTGGGTACGGTTGCACTGACCAGTCAGGCCAACACGTTTTGCGCGCTGGATGCGGCGGGACAGCCGTTGATCCCATTCATGAGTTGGCAGGATCAGCGCGCGTCCCGGGAAGCGGCATTGTTGAATCAGCGGTTGGGGGCGGGAATTCATGACCATTGCAGTTGGCCGCGCGCCTTTGCCGGGCTGCAGGCCGCCATGTTGTTGTGGCTCAAATTGCATCGCCCGCGAGCTATCAAAAAAGCCGCTGCCTTGGTGACCCTGCCGGGATATCTGGCCTTACGCCTGGGCGCTCCCAATGCCATCGATGTGAACCTGGCGGCCATGAGCGGCCTGTATTCTCTGCAGAATCGCCGCTGGTGGCAGGCGATGCTGGGAATTTGCGGAGTGGACGCACGGCAACTGCCCCGGCTGGTGCCGCCGGGGCGGGCGTTGGAGAAAATCAGGCCGGGCCGAGACCTGATGCTGGCGAACCGGGTCAAGGTGGTTCTGGCAGGCAATGATCAGACTGCCGGCGCGTTTGGTAATTTCTGTTCCCAAAAGCATATGCTGGTGACCCTGGGAACGGCCCTGGTCGTCTATCGTGTCATGGGCCGGCGACGTGGCCCCTATACCGAAGATGGATGCTGGGGGCCGTATCCGGGCGGCGGTTATTACGAACTGGCCACGCGGAATCAAGGATGCGCGGCCTTGGATTGGGCCCGCGGCCGGCTGGCGCCGAACCGGAATATTCAAGCCTTGACGGAACTGGCGAAAAAAGCGTTGGTACATCGGCAGCATCAGGACAATTACGAATCAGGGGCCCTGTTTTATCCGGATGCCATGCATACGAAACACGCCTGGATCGGCAGTCCGGAACTTGGTGAACGGGCGCTGGCCGTTTTTGAGGGTATCGGGTTTTCACTGAAACAACTGATCGAAGATGAGTTGCACATGCCGTTGCCATTGCATGGCGCGTCACGCGCTATACCCGAGATTCGCGTGGTGGGCGGCGGCAGCGCCAATGTGTTCTGGATGCAACTGCTGGCCGATATTTTGAACACGCGTGTCGTGCGGGGTGTCGGTGATGCTCTATTGGGCGCGGCCCGGCAAGCCAGTGTCCGGGTGCAGGCCCGGCCGAGAGATTCAGGCGGGCCAATCTTTCTGCCCCGGAATGCCGGGATGTGCCAGGCGCGGTATCAGCGCTGGAAACAGCAGGAATAATGGCTTATTGTCTGGAAACCGCGATATCATGCCAGAGGCTCCGCCCTTGCGGATCAACCTATGGCACGAGACTTCGATATTCAAAATTCAGTATTCGTCAATCTGCGGTTCGATTGGCCGCAGGCTGCGTTAGGAGGAAATCCGTATGAGCAAGTGTTATGAACCATTGCTGGGTGTATGCCCGATCGGTAAATTTGTGTTCTCGCATGCAGACGCCCTGCGTCAGAAACAGGCACTTTTCCAAAAGCTCAAGGCCTGGAAAATCCGCTCTTGTAACCTGGAACGCGTGCTGCCCGATGGGCTGGTGCGCGACCAGAAGCAGGTGGAACCGGTGGTCGAGTATTTCAGGAAGAAGGGCATAGATGCCCTGTTCGTGCCGCATTGTAATTTCGGCACGGAAGGCGCCGTGGGCATGATTGCCCGTCATCTGGGCGTGCCGGTCCTGGTCTGGGGCCCGCGCGACGAAGCGCCGCTGGCCGATGGCTCCCGCCTGCGTGACAGTCTCTGCGGTCTATTTGCTTCGACCGGAGTTTTGCGCAAGCTCAAGGTGCCCTTCACCTACATTGATAACTGCCGGATCGGGGATCCGGCGCTGGAGCAGGGGGTGCGCCGTTTCGTCCGCGCCGCCGCCGTGGTGAAGGCCCTGCGGGGTATGCGTATTGCCCAGATCGGGTCCCGGATTGATTTCTTCTGGTCCACCATCATTGATGAGCAGGATCTGCTGGCGCGGTTCGGCGTCCAGGTGCTTCCCGTGGACATGGTGGAATTCCTCCGTCGCGTGCAGGCGCAGGCGCGGAAAAAACGGAAGGCCTACGCGCGGCAACTTAAATCCGTAAAAACCTGGCTGACAATCAAAGGTCGCGTGCATGACGATGCCCTGATCAACAACCTGGCGCTGGGCGATGAAATCCGGCAGTTGGCCGCCGACCAGAACCTGGATGCGGTTGCCTTGCAGTCGTTCAGTTCGCTCCAGAACGAACTAGGCGGCGGCCTCGGGCTGGCTGAAGCGCTGGATCACCCGGGTCGCGTACCGATCGCCGCCGAGACCGACTTGCACGGCGCCATCGGGTCGGTTTTGGTTGAGGCGGCCGCCGGCATCGCGGAGCCGTCGTTTTTCCCGGAATTCACGGCCCGGCATCCCGGCAATGACAATGCCGTCTTGATGTGGCACGCGGGCGCGCCGGTCTGTCTGCGGGATTCCACCTCCAAGGTCAAGCTGGCGCCGCCCTGGATTCTCAAGGGCCTGCCGCCGGCCAGCCTGCACTTCAAGCTCAAGGACGGGCCGTTGACCGTCTGCCGTTTTGAGAAGGCGGACGCGGATTACGTTCTGGGGATCGGGCAGGGCCATACGGTTCCGGGTCCGTGGACGCAGGAATTTTATGCCTGGATGGAAGTGGATGACTGGCCGACATGGGAGCGTAAACTGATGGAAGGCCCGTATATTCATCACGTCTCGGCGATCTATGCCCATTGCGCCGGCGCGCTGGTGGAGGCCTGCAAATATATTCCCGGCCTGTGTGCCCAGCGATTTGAAAAAATAATATGAACACTGACCGTAAGCGGACATCATGTTCCCCGCGTCCAAAGAAGCGTTCCCCGCGCGCCGCCGCCCAGTGGACGCTGGATTTTGAAATCAAAGGGCGGACACGTCAGACGGCATTACGCCAGGCCGGGGCGGTATGCAAGCGGTGGGGGCTTGTCATGCCCGGGACGGATCCGCTGACTCCTCATTTCGGCCGGCATGACTTTCCCCGGATTGGCGAGATTGAATACTGGATTGTAAATGACCGGCAGAACGGCTACTGCGGCAAGTTCCTGTTTCTTTTCGCGAACCAGCGCTGTCCGTGGCATCACCATCAGGTCAAAGATGAAACATTTTTTATTGTCAGGGGCCGGGTCCGCATGACAGCAGGCCGTAAACAGTTCATGATGCAACCGGGCGATACGTTTAAGATGCGGCCGGGGGTTGATCACACTTTTATCGCGGTTGGCGGTCCGGCGCTGATCCTGGAGGTGTCCCTGCCTTCCATTCAGCACGACAATATTTTCACGGACAAGGCAATCGGCAACCAGGGCGTTATTTAGCAGCCACGGATGAAGCATTAGCATGGAAATTGTTGATAAAAAAATATCACACTCTGTATCAGCAACGCATTGAACGGTTACATAAGGTTGCATTCGGTAGGCCGGGGAAAAGTCCGGCGGCCGCCGGACGGCCAGGGCGAACCGCAAACAGTTTATTTGATGAAACCATTTAAAACGCGGAAAAATCTCCGAAGATCATTTTACACCTCTTTACGGGCAACGGGGGCCAGTGTCATCCGGCATGCCAAACCCGGCGCTCATACATGCAAGGATTAATCCCGGCCGTAATGAATCGCAATCAGGTCGAGGAAAGGGTCCGAGTAACAATTAAAATCGCTCCAACATAGGAACTCGTTTTTCAGGCTTCTTTGAAATAGATCGTGCCATTGTCCGCGCAACATATGATAATCCGTTCTTTGGCCGCGCGGCTGAGTTATAAAGGATATCTCCTCCACCATCAGGAAGCAGTCCACCGCGTTCTGTGCCACTTCGACCGGCGCGTCGTTAGCGAAAATAAAATCCATTATTCTGCCGTATGACTGATACACCGCACAGGCCAATTCCGGCGAATTCTGTTCCGGCGTATCGTTGTCCGCGTTCATCTCGAAGAGCAGGAAGTGATCAAAACTGTCCCGTAATTGCAGCATGTGAACCAATTTCGTCTCCATGGGCATATGATGATACGCCAGCGAGCTCATGGCGATATCGTAATGTTCGTCAATGTTACCGGCAACATCCTGAACCCTGGCGTTAGCCCGCGAACATGGAGCGATGTTTCATTGCGACGCTGCTCAGGCTGCCGGAAA